>CAIMFY010000075.1 GCA_903840415.1 uncultured Opitutia bacterium
GCCTGAATCGGCCGACTCTCCGTGTTCTCCGCTGTTTGGTCGCTTGCTGCGGCAAGCCTTATGGCTCCTGTCCTCGCAAGCGACCAAACAGCTACCCGTCAACGCGGTTGTCTGTGTCCACTAATTCGAGGCAATCTCAAACCGTTTACCAAAGGCTTAACCCAACGCCTCCTGCCTTTCACCTGATACTCAAGGTCGAGGTCTAAGGCAATGGCTCGGGTCAACGCTGGCCCCGGCGTGCGGCAACTTTCTTCGGCTTGCGGTGATGCGAGACCTTCGCTTTCGACTTGATCAGTCGAAACCCCTTTTTCTGCTTTTGCACGGTCAGGACGCCGCCGAGGCGGTGGCCGGCCACGCGGATGGCCGTGGCTAGTTTGAGGGACTGGGCGAAGTGCGCTGACTTTTTCCCCAGGAGCAGTTGATCGGCAATTTCTTTGTTGCTCACGTCGGTACTATGCCACGCAACCTCCCCGAACCCTGAAGTCACCGCTGCTCACCAGTATGCTGGTGCGTTTTCTGCCGAAGCGTGCGCACGCCCCGTGGCGATTTTTTTGGTGACCATGCTTCAACTGCTGAAATAGCTCCGGAAAGATAACCTACTTACAGCCCACCCCACTGGAATTGTCACCCGATCGGGTGTAGCGTCCTGCGTGGTCATGGGACCACATGACAGATGACAGGTTGATCGGCTGATAGGTTAGGGATCTTGGAAGCGATTGTGGTTTCTGACCGATCAAAAGGTTGGCAGGTCTGATGTCAGATCAGGTCAGGGTAAGGTTAGGTAGTAGTCCAAAAGTTAACAACTCAGTAGACTCCGCCAAAACCAAGACGAAGATTAGCGCCATTGCCGCGCTTGCGGGTTCGTCCCGCACTATGATGAGCCTCCTCGATGATGTTCGAGGAGGCTCAACTGTATCATCTCAGCTCCCCGATTCCTGTTCTGGGTAACTGAATTTTTTTTGAGCAAACATTTAGCCACGATTCAGCTACTGCAGCGATGATTCCGCTTCCGGCCGAACATGCCGGTCTTGATTTATGCCCCGTCATTACCTCACCTGTCGCTTAAGTTTTTTCTTCGTTTCCGCCATCGCCGCATTTGCGCAGATCCCGCGCAAGATGCCGACCCCAGCCTCGCCGGCCGAAGCCACAAAGTGGCGCCAAGAAGGCCGCACGTTGCCGACCCCCGAGTTGCTCCAGCCGACGCTCGACGCTACCCTGCCCTCCTTTGTGCCGCGCCCCGCGACCGAACTCTCGGGCCACTTCAAGGGCGCGTCATCCGACGTCCTGGCGGTGCTCACCCAAAATTGGATCGCCGCGTTTCAAAAATATTACCCCAGAGTCAGCATCGATCTGCCACCGCCCTACGCGGGTAGCCTCGGCGCGGTCGAGCTCATCAAAGGCGACCTCGATTTCGTGATGGTCTCGCGCGAACTGCGGCCGGCCGACGTCTCCGAGTTCCAAAAAAAATTCAGCTACGATCCCACGAGCATTCCGATCTCCGGTGGCACATGGCGGCAATTTGGCTTTCTCGATGCCATTGGTGTTTTCGTTCATGCGGAGAATCCGCTGAACAAACTCTCTTTTGCGCAACTCGACGCAATCTATTCGAGCACCCATCACCGCGGCGGCACACCGATCACGACGTGGGGCCAGCTCGGTCTCACCGGCGAATGGGCCGATCAGCCGATCCATCGCTGGGGCGTGAAGCCGTGGAATGGTTTCGAGGAATTTATGCGCCAGCGCGTGCTCAGCGTCGGCGACAAGCGCGGAGAATGGCGCGACGACATTAGTTTCGTGGATACCGTTTTCCCGATCTGGCCCGCAGTCGCAAAGGATCGCTACGCAATCGGTTACGCGGGACTGGCCTACGTCGCCGACGGGGTAAAATTTGTTGCGCTTTCAACCACGGAGGGGCTCCCATTCGTGCTGCCCGGCTATGAAGAAGTCGCCCGGGCGGATTATCCGCTAAGCCGACTGTGCTTCATGAATTTTAATCGTGCGCCCGGTAAAGCGATCAATCCTGTGCTGGCCGAACTCCTCCGTTTCATCCTCAGCCGCGAGGGCCAGCGCGTGATTCTCGATCAGGCCGTCTTCCTGCCGTTGCGTGAATCGCAGGCGGCCACGAGTCGCGCGGCACTGCAGTAAGCGCGGCCTTCGCGCCCGGCGAAGAGGCCGGGCGCACCCGCTCACTTCGCCAACTCAGGCGCTCGCTTGCCGATGTGCAGTGAGAGCAGCACGGGCAGCACAATCAGCACGAGCGGCATTTGCAGGGTGAGACCGGAGATGATCGCGATGGCGAGCGGCTGTTGCATCGCGGAGCCCGCGCCGATGCCCAAGGCGAGCGGCAGGAGCGCGAGGATCGCCGCGAAGGTCGTCATCGCGATTGGACGCATGCGGTTCAATCCGGCGGTGATGAGGGCGTCGTGCGGCGCCAGTTCGCTGGAGAGCGAGACGAGTTCGCTCACGTAGAAAATCGCCACCTCGGTCGCGATGCCCACGATCATCGTCATGCCCATCATGGAGGAGATGTTGAGCTCGGTGTTGGTCAGCCACAGGCCGATCGTGACAGCGGAAAGCGCAAGCAGCGTGCAACCGAGCATCGCGAGCGAGGTCCGAAAACTCTCGTAGAGAAACAACAGGAGCAAATACACAAGCGCCACTGCTCCGGCGAATACTGCGATGAGCCCGGCAAACGCCTTCTGCTGCTCGGCGTAAGTCCCGCCCAGCGCGGAGTAAACGCCCTTCGGCAAAGCGCCCGGCTTGGCGAGGGCGGCCTGCACGTCACGAATCGTCGATCCGAGATCGCGGCCGGTGATGCGGCCGGTCACGGCGATCATCGGCTTCAAATCGTCGCGCGTGATTTCCGGCTGGCCGGTCACGGCCGTGATCGTCGCCACGCGTTTCAGCGCGAAGAAATGCCCGTCCGGGGCGCGAAGGCGGAGGTTCGCGATCACTTCGGCGGTGTGGCGGCTTTTCTCGGGAATCCACGCACGCAGGCCGACGAGCTTCGGGCCGCTTTCGAATTTCGTCGTGGCGGTCGCACCGCTGAGCAGGCCGTTGAGGGCTTGCGTGACCGAGTCAGGGTCCATGCCTTCCAACGCCGCCTTGGCACGGTCGACTTGGATATTGAGCGCGTCGCCAGCGAGCACGATACCGTCCTTCACATCGACCACTCCGGGAATGGCGCCGATCAGTTTGGCGACCTGTGGCGCCGTCGCCGAAAGGAGCGCGCCGTCGTCGGAGTAGAGCTTGATCTCGATCGGTTGCGGAACGGCGGTGAGATCGCCGATGAGATCCTCCATTAGCTGGGGCATCTCGATTTCGAGACCGGGGATACCCTTCTCCACCTTCTGGCGGATTTCATCCATGACTTCCTCGATGTCGCGGCGCGGCGCCCCTTTCAAACGAACAAAATAATCGCCCTGGTTTGATTCGGTGATGCCACCGCCAAGTTGCAGCCCGGTGCGGCGCGAGTAGGTCTGCACCTCCGGCGTCTCCTGCAAGACTTGCTCGACCTGCCGCAGCAGCCGGTCGGTTTCGCTGAGCGAAGTGCCGGGCTCGGCGACGTAGTCGAGGATGAAGCCGCCTTCGTCCATCTTCGGCATGAACCCGCTGCCGACGTTTTGATAACACAGCCACGCCAGCACCAGCAACGGCACGATGCCGAACAAGGTGAGCGCCGGTCGCACGAGCAACACGCGGAGCAGCTTGGAATACCAGACATGAATTTTAGTGGTAAACGCCCCGCCTTCCTCCTGGTCAGCGTCTTTCTCGTTGAGAAAATGATCCGCCAGGATCGGCACCGCGAGCCA
The DNA here is from genome assembly GCA_903840415.1 of uncultured Opitutia bacterium. GTDB lineage: Bacteria > Verrucomicrobiota > Verrucomicrobiia > Opitutales > Opitutaceae > CAITWF01. Next base: position 3,813 of record CAIMFY010000075.1, read on the forward strand.
CGCGATCAGAAAGGAAATCACCAGGCTCGCGGCCATCGTGAGCGACAGCGCCTTGAAGAATTCGCCGGTGACGCCCGAGAGAAACGCGAGCGGCGCGAAGATGACGATGGTGGAAAGCGACGAAGCGACCAGTGGGCGGGTGAATTCAGCCGCCGCCGTCCACACCCGGCCATGGTGCGGCCCGTGGACTCCACGCAGTCGCCGCACGACGTGCTCCACCATCACGATCGCATCGTCGATGATCAGGCCGACCGCTGCCGCCATGCCGCCGAGCGTCATGATGTTGAAGCTGCCGTGCAGGAGCTTGAGCAGCAGGACCGTCGCCGCGAGCGTGGCCGGCACACACGCCATCGCGATCAGCGTAATTTTGCCGTTGCGCAAAAACACGAGGAGCACGGCGCCCGCGAGGAGCACACCGATGAAGACCGCGTCGCGCACACTCACCGCCGAGGCGACGATGAGTTCGCTCTGATCATACCAGTTGGCAATTTTCACCGCTCGCGGGAGCTGGCTCTTGAACGCGGCGAGTTTGGCGCGCACGTCCTCGGCGATCTGCACGGTGTTCGCGTCAGGCTGCTGGTAAACTTGGAAGATGACCGCGTCGCGCCCGTCGGCCGTCACGCGCGTCCACTGCGGGACCGTGCTGAGTTCGACGGTGCCGATGTCGGAAACGCGCAGCAGGCCGTTGGGGCCCTTGAGCAACACGGTTTCGCCGATTTGATCGGCGCTGGTGAAGCGGCTGTCGGCGAGCGTGAGGTAGAGTTTGTAGTGATCTTCGAGTTTGCCGACCGCGCTGATGGAATTCGCGGAGGATAGCGCCTTCGCGACATCCTCCAGCGTGAGCCCGTGCGACTCCAGCCGCGCCGGATCGGCCGTGATGCGATATTCGGCTTCCGTGCCGCCAAACACCTGCACGCGGGCCACACCGGTCACGGTCGAGAGCAGCGGGCGCAACTGGTAATACGCGACGTCGCGCAGCTCAGTGAGCGACTGCTTCTGCGAAGTGAGCGTGTAGGCGATTGTCGGAAACACCGTCGGGTCCATCCGCCGCACCTCGAACGTCGTGCCTGCCGGCAACGAGGCCAGCGTCTGATTGATCGCCGACTCGACCTGCAGCATCGCCGAAATCATGTCCTGACCCCAATCGAAGTTGATCGAGATCTCTGAGGCGCCGCGGCTTGACGTGGAGCGCAGGCTGCGCAGGCCGGGCACCGATCGCACCGCCTCTTCGACCGGCATCGTGACCTCGGTCGTCATACGCTCGGCCGGCCGATCGCCGGCATCGAGGCTCACGACGATGCGCGGGAACTGCACTTGCGGAAAGAGCGCCACCGGCAGCCTAAACGTCGCAACGATTCCGGCGACGATCAGCAATCCGAGCAGGAACAGCACCGAGCGCCGGTGCGTCTGCATCCACGCCACAAAATTCATTGCTTGGCCTCCGCAGCCTTCTCCGCTTTCGGCGCGTCCTTGGCGTCAGGTTTTTTTTCGTCCTTCACCGCCTCGTCTTTCTCGTCTTTTTTCTCTGCGGGTTGGATCGCCATGCCGTCCTCAAGTTCGTAGTTGCCGAGGGCAACAACTAGGTCGCCCTCGCGCAGATCCTTGTTGATGACTTCCACCAGGTCGCCGCTGGTGATGCCGACTTTCACCTCGTGTTTCACGGCCTTGCCGTCCTTCACGGTGAACAAAATCTGTTTCTCGTCGTCGGGCAGCACGGCACTGCGCGGGGCGACAAGGGTTTCTTTTTTCTGCAGCTCGATCGAAGCTTTCACGTGTTCGCCGAGCAGCAGCTCCGCGTTGCCGGGCACGGCCACGCGGATTTCCGCCGCGCCGGTCAGCGGGTCGAGCGACTTGCCCACGACGCGAATCGTCGAGGTCACGGACTCGACCTCCGACCGCGCCGCCGAGAGCAGCACCACCGGCTGGCCCTCGGTCAGCTGCGCGAGGTCGGCCGCCTCGACGCCAAGCTTTACCTCCAATTTGTCGGCGCTGGCCACGCTGACGAGCAACGTCCCCGCGGGCACGATGGTCCCGGCGGTCACCTCCAGTTTGCTGACAATGCCCGCGACGCTCGCGGTGATTTTGCCATCACCGCTGACGCCCCGCGCCTCCAGGCTGGCGACTTTGGCTTGCGCGTCCTGGGCCGCCTGCTGTGCGGCGAGCAGATCCTGATTCGTTGCCAGTTTCAATTCGAAGCGCTGCTTCGTCGCGGCGAGAGTCTTGGTGGCAAGGTCCGCCGCGCTGCGCGCGGAATCGAGGGTCAGTCTTGACTCCGGGCTCGGATCGATTTCCAGGAGCAGGTCGCCGACATTCACCGCCGCGCCGGTCGCCGCGGTGACGCCGCGCACGACGCACTCATAGGTGGCCGTGACCGTGTGATCCCCGGACGGTGCGGCGACGACGACGCCAAACGCGCCGAGCGTTTGAGAAATTTCCTGCCGCTTGAGCGGGACGACCTCGACCTTGGCGGCGGGCTTCTCCGCCTTTTCCTCGGCCGCCGCGGCGCTGCGGTGTTTCCAGAAAAACCATCCGCCAGCGAGCACGGCCAAGGCGAGGAGCGAAAACAGGATCTTTTTCATGACGAGATTTTTTGGTGGCTCAGTTGGACGCCGTGGGCGTGAGGAGCGCGCGGCCGGTGGCAAGTTCCAGCGCCACGCCGAGCTCAAGGATGTCCTGTCGCATTTTAGCCTGCTCAGTCCGGCGCGCGAGGAGCGTGGCGCGCGCGTCACGCCACGCCTGGGTGTCGGCGTTGCGGGTTTTCAACGCCTGGTCGAGGGCCGTGGCGATCGACTCCAATTCGGGCAGCTCAGCGTCGAGCGTGCTGAGTTGCGCGCGGGCGATCGCGAGATTGGAAAGAATCTGCATGACGTCGGCGCGCGCCTCGGATACGCGAGCGACATACTCGTCGAAGAGCTGCTGGCGCGTCGCCGTGCCCACGGCGATCTGGCCCTGGTTGCGATCGAAGAACGGCAGGTCGGCGGTCACACCGTAACTCCGCGTGCGGACATCGCTCGTATCGTGCGCCTTCGCGAAACTGAGAGCGATCTTTGGAAACTGTGCTTTCACCGCGGCACGCAACGACGCTTCCGCGCTCTCGTAGCCCAGCGTGAGTGCCACGAGATCGAGGCGGCGCTTTTCGAGGCCGTCCAGAAGCGCGGCGGCGTTGGTTGCATCCGCGGGCAGGGTGGGCAACGCGGTGCCACCCTTAAGCTGCAAGAGTGAGCCGGCGGATTGACCGAGCGCCAGATTGAGGGCGAGCCGCTGCGACGTGAGATCCTGTTCGATCGCGAAACGCGCGTCCTGCGCCGCGCTCCAAGCCTCGGTGGTCGCGGCCAGATCGGACATCGTCAGGTGACCCAGCGCCTGGGCTTTTCGTGCCAGCGCGAGCGCGTCTGCGAGTTCGATTTCGGTTTCGTGAGCGAGGGGCAGACGAGACTCGAGCGACAGTACGCGATACGCGGCGAGTCGGGCGGCTTGGGCGGCCTGCCATTCCTGCCACGCTAGGTCGAGGTCGAGCGCGGCGGCCGTAGCCTTGGCGCTGGCAACGCGATCGCGGTAGCCGAGCAAGGCGGTGACTTCCCAGCTCAAGCCGAGGCTTTCGCCGTTGATGAGAGTGGGATCGCTGTTGCCGTGCTGCTGGTCGAGCGAGTAGCCGAGCTGCGGGTTGGGCAACAGGCCGGCCTGCACGACCTGCGCTTGGGCGACGCCGCGCTGGTCGCGGACCGCGCGCAATTGCGGGCTCGTGATGACGGCCATCAAAGCAATCTCATCCGCCGTGAAGCCGTCCCGGCCGTCGATCACGAGCGGCGCGAGCAGCGGGTGGGAGAACTTTTCCGCGGCGATCCGAACAGCCTCGAGCTTGGGCGCGGCAAGCGCGGTCTCGACGGCTGCGGGTGCGAGCGGCTGCGCGTGATACGACGTGCAGCCGGTCAGCAGCGCGCCCGTGGCCGCGACAGCGGTAAGGGTGCGGAGCCTCATGGCAAAATCAGCGAGTCACGACGACGAGGTGAAACGAGCCTGGCAGCAGCGGCGCACGTGGTTCCGGCACGTCCTTCGTCGGCGCCGGCTTCGGACCGAGTTTCGCGGTCGGCAGAAACACGCGGCCGCCCTCCGCGTCGATCGCGATCGTGCGGCAGCCTTGCTCGGTCGTCACGTTTTGCACGACCGTAAATTTGTCAGGCGAGTCCTCGTGGATGACCGTCAGCGTGCCGTCGACGTTCGAGGTGAAAATGGTGCCCGTGGTCGCATCGAACGCCACACCATCTGGGTCAGAACCGATCGTGGGTGTCGCGACGACTTTGCCGGTGTCGCTGTCGAGGACGACGAGCTTGTTGTTGCCGCACGCGGAAAAGATGCGGTGGTGTTCGCGATCGACTGCGAGGCCGGTGCCGCCCTCGCCCGGCTTAAGCGACCAGACGGCGGTAACGGCGAGCTTCTGAAGGTCGAGCACATGCACGGCACTCTGTTCCTCATCGTTGATAAACGCGTGGCCGCGGCCATCGAAACCGATCTGCTCGAGTTTGGTGCCGCCGACCGACACCGTGCGGACGATGGCCATTTTTTCGGGATCGATGAGGCTCACGTCGCCCGTGCTGCCGCCGTTGACGCAGTAAACGCGATTGGTGTCGGGATCGTATTCGATCGAGTCGGGCTTGACGCCGGTCGGCTTGATGACAGCCAGGGTCTTCAGCGTCTTAAGGTCGAACACGAGGACGCTGCGATCGTCACCACTGCTGATGAACCCGCGGCCCAGCGCCGGCACAAACGCGACGCCATGCGCGCGCTTCGTCGGCGCAATCTCACCGATTTTCTTGCCGCTCTCGCTGTCGAGGACCTCGAACCGCTTGTCGTGCGCGATGAAAATCCGGTGCGACGCGGCGTCATAGCGGACGTAGTCGTAAGTGCCGTCGCCCCCGATGGGGTAGCTGGCAGTGACTTTGTAATCCGCGCGAGCCGCGGTGGCGAAAGTGACAAGAAGGAAGAAAGCAATGATATGACGCATAGGAATTGAGGGGACGAAAAGCATGGGAGCGAAAGCTAAATGAAGCATGAAGCCGGACTGAAAAAAATTTCAGCGAGATTGGCCTCGCGCAGAACGACCACACAATCCTGAATAATGACACAGGATATTTTGCCGTGCAGCCTCAGCCGGTAGCCCACCCCGTCGTGAAAATTCTCATCGTCGAAGACCAGCGCCGCCTCGGCCAGTTCTTGAAACGCAGCCTGACCGAGCGGGCCTACACTGTCACCTGGGTGCAAACCTGCGCCGAGGCGCGCGATGCCCTGTGCGAAACGAACTACGACGTCATCATCCTCGACCTCGGGTTGCCCGACGGCGACGGGCTCGATTTGCTCAAGGAATGGCGCAAGGGCGGCTTCCAGGAACCTGTGCTCATCCTCAGCGCCCGCGACGCGGTCGACGATCGGATCAAGGGCCTCGACGTCGGCGCTGACGATTATCTCGCGAAACCGTTCAGCCTGGAGGAACTGCTGGCCCGCGTGCGTTCGCTGCTGCGGCGGCAGAGCAGTTCCAAGGAGACGGTGCTCAAACATGGCGGCATCCGCATGGACCTGCTCGGACGCACCGTGACGCAAAACGGCCAGCCCCTTGAAATGACGAGCCGCGAATTCGCGCTGCTGGAAGTCTTCCTTCAGAACCCCGGCCGGATCCTCACTCGCACCCTCATCAGTGAAAAAATCTGGGAGTCGCATTACGACGTCGATACTAACCTCCTCGACGTCTACATGAGCAAACTACGGGGCAAGCTCGAAGTGGAACCCGGCAAACCCGTGTTCAAGACCATCCGCGGCGTGGGCTACCAGCTGTTGTGAAGTCGCTCAGCGCCAGGCTCGCGATGCTGTATGCCTTCGTCTCGACGGCGACGCTCGCGGTCCTGTTTGTCGCAGGCTATTATTTGCTCAACCAACACTTGGTGCGCGCGCTCGATGTGTTGAACGACGCCGAGTTTGGCCAAATCAAGGCGAGCCTTGGGCCGGACTACGCCGCGCTGACCACTGATAAAATCGAGGAACGCATCCGGCGCACGACGGAAGTGGCCTCCGTGCTGTTCTTCATCGAAGTGCACGAAAAGGGCGAAGGCGTGCTCTTCAGCTCGAAGAATCTCGGCGACCGGCGCATCCCCGACGTCATCGGCGCCGCCAAATTCAACGTGGTCCTCGAAAACGTGGGCGAACTGCGCGTCGGCGAATATCTGCTGGGCACCAAAGACGTAATGATCGCGACCTCGCTCATTCAGGTGCGCAAGGTGATGGACGGCTACGCAGAGATCAGTCTGGTGCTCATCTGCTTCATGCTGATTGTGAGTGTCATCACGGGTCTGGTGTTGAGCCGCGTGGCGCTACGGCCGGTCCGACTCATGCAGGAAACGGCGCACCGGATCCGCTCGGACAACTTGAGCGAACGCATTCCGGTCTCCGCGGTGCAGGACGAGATCTCCGATCTCGCCCGCCTGCTCAACGAGATGTTTGACCGGCTGGAATCATCCTTCAACCAAGTGCGGCGGTTCAGCGCCGAGGCCTCGCACGAGTTGAAAACGCCGCTCTCGCTCGTGCGCCTGCACGCCGAGAAACTGCTCATCGAGGGCGGCCTGACGCCCGCGCAGGAGGAAGCGGTGCAATCGCAACTCGAGGAAATCGCGCGCCTCAACAAGATCATCGAGGAACTGCTGTTCCTCTCGCGCGTCGAAGCACGCGCCGTCACTCCGGAATTGAAGCGCGAAGATCCGAGGCGCTTCCTGCAAAACTTCGCGCAGGACGCGCACGTCCTCGCGGAGAGCCGCGACGTGCGCTTCACCGAAACTCTCGAGGGCACCGGCATCGTCGACTACGACCCGAAATGGATCCGGCAGGTGTTGCTTAACCTCGTCGCCAACGCCCTCAAGTTTTCCCCCCGCGGCGGGCTCGTCTCGCTCACGTCAGAATTCACCATCGACGGATGGCGCGTGGCCATCGAGGACGACGGACCCGGCGTGCCCGCCGAACAGCGCGAGCGCATCTTCGAGCGTTTCGTCCGGCTCAACAATGAGCACCAACTCGAAGACAGCGGCAGCGGACTCGGGCTGGCCATTTCACGCAGCATTCTCGGCCTGCACCACGGCACGATCCGCGCCGAAGGGGGCACCCGCGGAGCCGGGTTGTGCGTGGTGTTTGAGATTCCCCTCGCCCGCCCCACGCCGGCCGAACCACCTGCGCCGCGCGGGATCACTGTCGGCGCACTGGCGCCTACCACAGGCCAATGACCTGCCACCAGACGAGGCCGACCCCGAGCCAGATCGCGAGATTGACGAACGACAGCGCGAATCCGAGCGTCCACCAGGTGCTCTGCGAGACGTAGCCCGGGCTGAAATAAACCGGCGCCGAGCCCGTGCCATAGTGCGTGATGCCGGCATTGAGGTTGGAAAGAAACGCCAGCGACAGCACCGCGACCATCGGCGGCACGCCGGCCGCGAGCGCGGCACTGAGAAACACCGGATAGAGCGCCGTCACATGTGCGGTCATGCTCGCGAAGCCGTAGTGTGCGTAGAGGTAAAGTGCGGCCAACGCCGCCAGCACTACCGGCCACGGCCAGCCATGCAGGAGCGTGAAGGCCGGCGAAAAAATGATTGTAATGACGCCCGTGTCGCTCAGCGCGTCGGCCATCACGATGAGCGGCCCGAACCAGCTGATGGTGTCCCACGTCTTCGAATCCCCAAGCAATTCTGGCCACGAAACCACGCCGGTGAGCAAGATCGCGCACACCCCGGCCAGCGCGACAATCGTGGTCGCCACGCCGTGCAGCGGGGCCGTGACCCATCCCGCGACCACGACGATCATGATGACGGTGAGGATCACTTGCTCGCGCGACATCGGGCCCATTTGGCTGAGCCGGTCACGGGCGAGAGCCCGGGCGGTCTCCGTTTCCTTGAGTTCGGGCGGATGCAACTGGTGCAGCAGCCACGGCATGAGCGCAAAGGTGCACAGCCCCGGCACGCTGGCCGCTGCCGCCCAGCGGCCCCACGTGAGATCGACGTGGGCAAGGCGACCGGCGAGTTCGGCGATCAGTGGATTCGCCGCCATGCCCGTCAAAAACATCGCCGACGCCGCGTAGGTGCAGTGAAACCCCACCAGCGTGAGGTAGGCCCCGATGCGGTTTGCCGTTGGGCCGGGCTCGGAACCGAGTGCGGTCGCCAGCCCGCGCACCACCGGAGCGATAATGGCGCCGCCGCGCGCCGTGTCGGAGGGCACGAACGGTGCGAGCATGAGGTCGGAAATTGCGACCGAGTAGCCCAGCGTCAGCGGGGTGCGCGCAAACCGACTGATGAAAAAAAAGGCGAGCCGGAGGGCGAGTTGCGTCTTCGTCACTGCCCGCGCGAAGAGAAACGCGGAAAAAACGAGCCACACAATGCTGTTGCCAAAGCCGGCGAAAATCTGGGTCGGAGCAAGCGTATGGGTGAGCGCGACGAGCGTCATCGTCACCAGCACGCTCACGCCCATCGGCACCGGTCGCGCCATGAACGCAACGATCATGGCGACGAAAAACGCGAGCAGATGGCGCTGCACAGGTTCCATCCCAGGCAGCGGGGAGAAATACAGCAACACGCCGGGCACAAGCACTACGGCCCAACGGCGCAGGGGAATCGGAGCAGGCAAACTCATCGCGGGGTGAAGCGCCCGACACGATGTCGCCCGCTGCACCGCGGGCAATCACGGAAACGCGAGCCGTCCTTCAGGCGATCGTGAGCGGCGATTCCGCGACCAGAATGCCGTCGTCGTCGCTGTAGAGCCAATAACCCGGCGTGAAGGTGACGCCGCCAAAAGCTACCGCCACATCGGGTTCCCCGAGTCCACGCTTTTCGCTTTTGCACGGATTCGTGCCGAGCGCTTTTACGCCGAAATCGAGTTGCGCGAGAGCGACAGAATCGCGCACGGCGCCGTAAATCACGACACCAGCCCAGCCGTTCTGGGCGCCGAGCGCCGCGAGTCGGTCGCCCAGCAGTGCGGCGCCGAGAAAACCGCCACCATCGACGACCAGCACCTCGCCCGCGGACGGCATTTCGAGGACGCGCCGCACGAGCACGTTGTCCGCATAGCAGCGCACCGTGCGGATGCGGCCGCCGTAAGCGCGCCGCCCACCGAACTGGCGGAATTGCACGGCGCACGCCAGACAGCGGTTGCCCGCGGCATCAGCAAGATCAGCGGTCGCAAAAGGTGCAGCCATAACTCAAGCGCTGAGATGCGATAGTGCGTAAAGCGAAACGGAAACCGTGACGAGGCCGCCAATGCGCGTCGCGATCTGCGCGAACGGCATCAACTGCATCCGATTCGAGGCCGTGAGGATCGCGACGTCGCCCGTGCCACCCTGGCCGCAGCGACAGGAGTTCACGATGGCCGCCTCGATCGGGTAAAGCTTTACCCACTTTCCTACGACGAAGCCGGTGGCGACCATCGTGACAACCGTCGCGATGATCGTCGCAAGATTCGCCGGCGCAAAAGCGGCGACGAGTTTCTCCCACGGAGTCATCGCCACGCCAATGGCGAACAGCAACGGATACGTCACGGCACTGGCGAAAAATTTATACACGACGTGCGCACCTTGCTGGAGTTTCGGCGAGACCATGTGCGCGAGTTTGGCGAGCACCGCCAGCGCAAGCATCGTCAGCGCAGCGGGCCAGACCTTGCCAAATTTCGCACCGACGGCGGCGATGAAAAGGCCGAGAATGTAGAATGCAATCGCGAGGCTGCCGGCGGCGGCGACATGCGTCACGTCCATGTGACCGGTGATCTCGTCTTTCTTCGGATCGATTTCGTCGTGCTCGCCGGGTTGGAGGCGGCCGTCGCCCGTGAGATGCGGGAAGCGTTTGCCGATAAAGTTGAGCGCGCCGGCAAGCAGAATCGCCGTCAGGCTGCCGAACATCACCGGCGGCAGAATCTGGGCAAACTCGTCGCCTTGCTTCACATGAAGAATCTCGGCGTAACCGGTCGAAAGCGGAATCGCACCCTCGCCTACGCCACCTGCCATCACCGGCGCCACGAGATAAAAAAACGTGTGCTTTGCGCCCAACCCGAGCATCGATCCCACTCCCACTCCCACGAGCGCAGCCAGCACGGAGCCAGCTGCCATCGGAATGAAGATTTTCACGAAACCGCGAATCAGTACTGTGCGATCCATGCCGAGAATGCTACCGACAATCACCGCTGCGATGAAGAGATAGAGAAAATTGGTGCCTTTCGTGAAATCGGTGACGGCCGTGACGAGAGTATCGGGCAGGATTTTTTTATAGACGAGAAACGAGGGAATGAACGTCGCGAAAATCGCGGCCGTGCCGAAATGATGGAGCACGGGAAGGCGTTTGCCGAGTTCGCCGCAAGCGAAACCACCGACGGCCAGCACGGCCATCATCATGCAGATTTCGGTGGGGTATTTCCCGGGTTGCGCCGCGAACCAACCAACAATCCCAAGCAGCAGCACGAACACCGGCACCGGCAGGATGCCGACACGAAGCTCCATGAGTTTCCACCAGCCCTGCGGCCAGAAACCGGAGGATAATTTTTCGGCGACGGAGCGGTCGGAGGGGGTATCGTTCATTTGGCTGACACAGGTTCGGGGTTGAGCGCCACCACCGAAACCGGTGTGCGAGCGCGAGATTTGCGACGGAGGTAACTGGCGACACCCGTCCACGCGAGCAGCGGCACGCAGAGTGTCGCCGTCAGAAGCAGGAGTTGCACCACGATGCCGCCAGTGGCGGCGGAGTGCAACGAGAGCATCCAGTAGTAAAGCCGGTAGCCGGCGCTGGCCTGCGCCCAGGGTGCGTAACGGATCACTGATGCCGCCGGGTCGAGAAATACGTAGGAGCGCGCATTCGGGTGCGGTGCGTCGGCCGCGATGGCGTAGGCGGAAATAAGGCCGGCTTTCGGCAGTGGGATATAGGTCTCCCGCGCAGCGGGCATCAGCTTGGCGATCTGGCGACCAACGACATCGAAACCGGCGAAGGCGGTCGGGACACCAACCGGCGCCGAAGGCGGTTGTTCGCGTTTCGAAAATGTGATCAGGTCGAGCACGGGCCAAGTAGACTCGAACGAAATGGGAATGCCGCTGACCGCACTGAAAAGCAGCACGAGCCCGGCGTAGGCACCGATGGTCTTGTGGAGGTTGAGCTGCCACGGGCGGCCGGTGAGCTTGCGGTTCAGGGTGAGGCCAGCGACGAGCGCGCGCCGCGTGGCCGGCCACCAGAGCACAAAACCCGTGAGCAGCAGCGCCGCGAATACGCCGGCAAAGGTGCCGTTGACGCTTTCGCCGAGCGTTGGTTCAAGCCGCAGGTATTTGTGCAGCCCCTCGATCCACCCGAAACCCTCGCCGTAGCGCGCACGAGTGCCGAGAATCGCGCCAGTGTAGGGGTTAAGGTGGACGTAGTTCCTGTCGGCAAAGTAGGCCGTGAATGACGCCGTCGGGTCGCTCCAGTAACGCACGCTAAGGAAATCTACACCCGGATGCGCCACCCTTGCGCGCGCCACGAGATTGTCGATCGGCAGGCGCGTCGCTCCGGGTTCAACCACAAAGCGCTGGGGATCGAGGGTGCGCTCAAGTTTGCTGCGGAAAATCAGCGCCGTGCCGGACAACGCCACCACCATGAACACCACGCCCACGGTAATACCCGTCCAGAGATGAAAGGTGAGCAAAGGGGTGCGCAGGACAGGCTTCATGCGATCGCGTGCGGAGAACTTAGGTCGAAAGACTAAAACGAGACTGAACCCCTTCTGAATTTTTTTTAACGGGACCCGAACCAGACTCGCGAAACGAACGAAATCCCGGATGCAAACGACTGAAATCAGCGCCGGTCATTTCCCGCCGTCCAACTCGCGGAACCATCCCGGCCGGCGCACCCGCGCCCAGCTCGCTGTCACGGTGCCCTTCACCATCGAGGCAAACGTGCCCGGCTCGCCGATCGTCGCCTTATAGATGTGGACGAGCAAACCGCCGGTCATAATGACTGCCAGCACCCGGTGAGTTGTGCGACAGACCGGATAAACCCCCGGGGGCATCCAAGGCTCTCTCCTCCACCACCACACCAGACCAGTGATCAGAAATATCACCGTGCTGATCACGAATGCCCAGAAAAACATTTTCTGCCCTCCGTTGAAAAATCCGGTATCGTTCGGTGGCACCTGCTCCGGCCGCATCGCATGTTCCCGCAAATGGCGGACGAAATAGGAATCCGTGGCGGTCCAACGCATCCGCTTTCGCCATGCAAAAAAAATCGGAATGGTTAATAGCGCGAGGCCCAGACCGGACGTGAAATGAACCCCGATGGATCCATACGGCCCTCCGAAAAACGGCTGCATCCAGCTGAGAATGCTCACCCAATAGAGCGCAAAGCCCGTCGCAACAGCGAGGAGGAAACAGACCGCGATTAACCAATGAACGGTGCGCACGAAGTCGGAATGGCGCACGATTTCCGTTGCTGGGGCGGAGGGGGTTTCCATGCAGGGAACTGTGCTGGCCGAAGCTTAACCGAGGATGAACCGCACCTGTAATTTTTTTCAGAATGGCCCGCGATCAATCGAGCTTGGCCCGCTGCTCGGCGGCGAAGGGAGGAGGCAATGGGAGAAACCCGCCGTCGTCAGCCACGACTTGCTGGCCTTCGCGGCTGAGGACGAAGCGGAGGAACTCGCGCAGTCTGGGCTCTAGCGCGGTGCCAGGTTTGCGGTTGAGATAGATGTAGATGCTGCGGACGAGCGGATACGTTCGGGCCTGAAAACTTTCGCGGCTCGGCACGACAAAAGGCCCGGCGTCGCTCGTGGCGAGCGCGATGGACTTAATGCCCGCGATGCCTTTCGCCTGCGGCATGATCGTCCACGCGATGCCGTAAGGGTCATGCGCGAGTTCGTCGGCGAGCATGTGCCTGATGCCGAGGCGTTGGGTGGCCTGGTCGGAATCGCCGATCATCTTGCTGCCGGTTTCGACGTAACCTCGGTAGTTAGCGTTCCACTTGTCGGAGTTCTTCAACACCTGGTATTCGAAAAACCGCGAAGCCCCCGACGGAGCGTGGCCGTAGGTCTGGATCGGTTTGTCGGCCCACTCGCCGGTGAACCCGAGCTGGCCCCACGTGCGGATATTTTGCTCCGGGCCGCGCGCATCCTCCGGCGACCACTTGAAGCCGCGGAGCCCGCCGGTGCGTTCGGCGCCAAAGATACCGTCGAGCTGCTTGAGCGTGAGTCGCGTGAGCGGATTTTTCTCGTTTACGAAAATCACCATGCCGGGCGAACGCCCCTCGGCGTCGTAGGTGCCGCTCGCCACCGTGATGGCCGTCGCGTGGTAACCGTAGACTTCGTAGAACGCCAGGGTCTCGGTCAGCGCCGGCTCAGAACCGTCGGGCGCAAGGTCGGTTACTCCCGTGATGAGCGCGGGAAAAGCCGCGTCGCTCGTCGGCAGGGTGTCGGCAAAGGTGATCTCCGGATGAACTTTCCGGAACGCCTCCTCCCATTTTTTCAGGACGCCGGCGTAGGCATTACCGTAATTGCGAATGACGCCAGCGACCTTTTGCCCGGGAGCGTAGCCCGGCAGACCATCAAGCGCCGGCACTTGGGCGCAAAGTGCGCCGGCAGCGAGGCCGACGCACCCGAGGAGCGCGAAAAGGACTGACTGCCGCGAAGCGATCACTGCGCCTTTTCGAATAATGCGGCGTGACTTGGGATTTGCTTCTGCAACGCGTCGCGAAGATCGCTCGCCATCACGAAAAAGCCGCGCTCGCCCTTAGCGTTGGCACCGTCGTTCTTGTAGGCGAGGACGAGGAGGCCGATCGTTTCGCCGGTGACATCGCGCAGCGGCATCATCATCACAGACTTCTTCACGGTATCTTTCGTGCGATGCCAGCGCGGATCGATAATCGTGATGCCGAGCTTCGTGATCATGATGTCGTCATCGTCGTCCGGGTTGCCGATACGCTCGGGAAACGAGCCCGAGATCATCGTGTAGACATTGGTAAGGCCGGGCGGCACGGCGTGGAGCGTCACGCTGATCAGTTCTGGATGCGCGGCCATGATCTGGTCGGACAAGGTCTGCGCGTAAATCTTGTAGGCGGGCGGAGTCCAGTTCTTCTTGGGGGCATCGGCGGCACAAAGCGCGGAAACGCCGAGGGCGAACGCGAGAGCGAGTTTGAGAAATGACTTCATGATTGGTTGAGGAGGTTGGGGATAAGTTGGAGTTGCGACGGTAGCAGCTGAGACTGAAACGAACATTAAACGGTGCTGAATTTTACTAAAGGAAAGCTCGTGGGGCGAACCTCACCATAGCTCAGTTTAGCTTTTTGAGTTGCTCGCGCGAAACCTCCGCGGTGAGCGGAAGATATTTTCCGTCGCGCATGATTTCGGTTTGCCCCTCGCGGCTCACAATGAAGCGCAGATACTCGCGGACCTTGGGGTCGATAGACTGGCCGGAATTCTGATCGGTGTAGGCGTAGATCTCGTCGACGAGCGGATATTTCCGACTGCGGAGATTCTCCATCGTGTAGGCGTAGTAGGGGCCGGCGGTGGTCCAGCCGAGTTCAAGCGCCTTCAGCTCTTTCGGAAAATTGGCCCCGACAGGTGCGGCGACGTAGGCGATGCCGTAGCGGTCTTTGATGAGATCGTCGTTGAGCCCGCGTTTCAGCGCGCCGAAGCCCATCGACGCGCCGCCCGTATTTGGGTCGCCGACGTAGTTGGCGTAAATGCGGAGCTTCTCATTCCACTTGTCGCTGCCCTGGAGGATGCGGTCGGAAATCTCGGTGGCCTGGTGATAGCGGGCATTGAGACCGTAGGGGACAATCTCCTTGTTGGCCCACTCGCCGGTGAGGCCGAGCTGGCCCCACGATCGGATATTTTTCTCCGGGCCGCGCGCAAACTCCGGGTGCCAGTCGGTGCCAATCCAGCCGCCTAGTCGCTCGGCGCCGAACACGCCGTCGAGCTGCTCCATCGTGATCTTTGTCAACGGATTGTCTTTCGCGACGACGATGCCGAACGACGGCTGCCAGCCGGTGACATTGTAGGAACCGGTCGCAATCGTGATCTCGACAGGATCGTGATTCTTGTAGCGCTGGAAAAGCTGCATCTCCTCGGTCGTGATTTTTCGGCCCATGCCAAGGTCGGACACGCCGAACACCAGCGACGGCACCGCGGCCCGCGTCGTCAGCATGTGATATTCGATCTTCACGCCCGGGTGGAATTTCTGAAACGCCTTCTCCCAGTATTCGCCGACGTTGCCATCGACGATGTAGTTGCTGCCCCAGAGCCGAATCGTGCCCGTGACCTTTTCCTTCGGTTCATAGGCGGGCAAGTCGCTGAGGTCCCATTTGTCGGCGGGATAATAGGCTTTCTTGCCCTTGGTCACTAGGCCGTCGGCACGCGCCTTCTGCATCGCGAGGCCAGTGGACGCTTTTTCGGTTTGCGCATGGAGCGCGACGGCGAGTGCGAGCGCCGCGGTGAGGAGGAGTTTGGTTTTCATGGTGAGTTGGCGATGAAGCAATGCGGAGGACTCAGTCGAGTTTCTTGAGTTCGCGCTGCACGAGCGCGGCGGTGAGCGGGAGGTATTTGCCGTCACGGGCGACGGCGGCCTGGCCCTCGCGACTGAGGACGAAGCGGAGAAATTCCTTCAATTTCGGATCGAGCGGTGTGCCCGGCTTGCGATTCAGATAGAGGAACATGTCGAGCGAGAGTGGGTAACGGCGGTCGCGCACGGTGCGAATCGTGAGCGGCACCGCCGCGCCGCCGCCGCGCGGGGCGACCGCGAGCGCCTTGGTCGTGGGAGTAAGATTTTGAATGCCGGTCCAGCCGATCGCGTAGCGGTCGGCGCTGACATCCTTCATCAACTGCTGCGCTGAAATCGCGAGCGTGCCGTCGGGCTTCACGTAGTTCGCATACTCGCGGAGATTTTCGTTCCACTTGTCGCCACCCTGGAAGACTTCGCGCTCGAACTGATCGCAGTTGTTGTAGCGGAGGTTCAGGCCGTAAACGTGGATCGGCTTGTCGGCCCAATCGCCGGTGAGGCCGAGCTGACCCCAGGTGCGGAGATTTTTTTCGGGGCCGCGCGCCGCCTCGGGGTGCCACGTCGTGCCGTCCCAACCGCCGTCGCGCGCGGTGCCGTAGATGCCGTCGAGCTGCTCGACGGTGAGCTGCGCGAGCGGATTGTCCTTGTGGACGACGATGCAGAACGCCGCCATCCAGCCGTTCACATCGTAGGCGCCTGTCGCCATCGTAACGCCGAACGGGGTGTAGTTATACATCCGCTCGAACGATTCCACCTCGGCAAACGTGATGTGCCGGTTCGCCGAGATATCAGCGAGCCCGGACACCAAACCCGCCGTCGCGATCAGCGCGCTCTTGAGATTCGTGAGATCGAATTTCGCGTCCGGATGGAAGCGGCGAAACTCCTTTTCCCAATCCTGGCCGAGGCCGGAATCGAGCAGATAATTATTGCCCCAAAAACGGATCGGGCCGCTGACCGTTTGTTGCGGCACATAGGCCGGCAAATCGCTGAGATCCCACATCGTCGCGTCGTAATAGGTTTTTCGCTGGTGGAGTTCGAGCGTCTTGGCGCGGGCCTTCTGGACTTCGAGCCCGTCGCGATCCGTCGCGGTTTGCGCGAAGGCGGGCGGGGTCGCGAATGTCGCGGCGGCAGCGAACACCAGGACGAACGCAGGGCGGAATCTTTTTGATGAGGTGATCATTCGATTTTGCGAAGCTGCTCGCGGACGGTGGCGGCCGGGAGCGGGAGGATTTTTCCATCGTGCACGACGGCTTCCTGCCCTTCACGGCTCAGCACGTAGCGGATAAACTCCCGCACTTTCGGGTCCACCGGCTTGCCCGGCTCGCGATTGATGTAGAAATAATTTGTGCTGTGAAAATAGTAGCTGCGATCCTGCACCGTCTCGATCGTGGGCGCAATGTAGGGTCCGCCATCGGCCGTCGCGATGGCCACGGCCTTGGTCTGCGGCGTCAAAAAGCCGAGGTCGCTCCAGCCGATCGCATAGGGATCATTGGCGATGTCCTTGACCAGTTCCTCCGCGCCGATGGCGAGCTTGCCGTCGGCCCGCACGTATTGCGGATACTGCCGCAGTTTCTCGTTCCATTTGTCGCTGCCCTTGATCACCAGCCGGCAGAAGGTGTTGGAGGGATCGTATTGGAGCGGCATGCTGTAGACGTGGATGGGCTTGTCGGCCCACTCGCCAGTGAGCCCGAGCTGGCCCCAGGTGCGGATGTTCTCCTCGGGCC
Organism: uncultured Opitutia bacterium; assembly: GCA_903840415.1. Classification (GTDB taxonomy): domain Bacteria; phylum Verrucomicrobiota; class Verrucomicrobiia; order Opitutales; family Opitutaceae; genus CAITWF01. Next base: position 21,054 of record CAIMFY010000075.1, read on the forward strand.
CGCGCGCAAACTCCGGGTGCCACGTCGTGCCGACCCAGCCGCCGTTGCGCTCAGCACCGAAGATGCCGTCGAGCTGTTTCACGGTGAGCCGCGCGATCGGGTTGTCCTTCTGGAGCACGATCACCCACGCGGGGTTCCACCCGAGCACGTCGAACGCGCCGTTCAGCGCGTCGATTTGCAGTGGGTCGTAGCCGAAAGTCCGCTGAAACCCGAGCAGCTCCATGAAATTGAGATGCCGGCCGATGCCGATGTCGGCCACGCCGGTCATGAGCGAGGGCAGAGCGATCGCGGATGTCGTCAGTTGGATGTCGAGCGTGATGCCCGGCTGAAAGCGGTGGAAATCTTCGGTGAAGAATTTCAAGAGCTGGCCGCGCTTGAGGACATCGTTGCCCCGGAGGCGCAGGACTCCGGAGACTTGTTGTTCCGGCACGTAGGCTGGAAGTGCGCTCAGGTCCCACGCGCGCGTGTAAAATCTTTTTTCGGTGATCCCTTCCCCGTGGGCGGTGCGAGCGCGCTGGACGGCCAAGGCATCGCGGTTGATTTCCGACGCGGGCGTCTGGGCGCAAAGTCCCCCACCCGCCAGCGCAGCGGCTGCGGACAGTGCCACGAAATATTGCGACGGCAACCTCATGGCAGCTTGGCCAACTCCACCCGCGCCACCTCGGCGGTCAGCGGCAGAAAATCGCCCTCGGCGAGCACCTGCTGCTGGCCCTCGCGACTGAGCACATAGCGCAGAAATTCGATCACCTTCGGGTCGGCGGGGATCGCGGGGCCGGCGTTGACGTAGAAACGCACCGGTCGCGCCAGCGGATAGGCGCGGCGCGCGACGTTTTCCTTTGTGGCCTCGACGAACGGCCCGCCGTCGTCGGCCGCGAGCGCGACGAGCTTCGCGTTCGGATTCCGATAGCCCGCCCCCGCCAGCCCGATCGCGAAGCGATCCGCTCCGACGGCATCGACGACTTTTTGGTAGGCATCGACGTGCCGGGCGATCTGGGGCGTCACCTTTTCATCGCCGCGGGAAGGGGTTTCATCCTCATCGTTTTCGCACTGCCGCAGCGCCTCGTTCCAGAGCACGCTGCCTTTCATTACCGTTTGGGAGAAGAAATACGCCGGCGCCTCGTAGGCGAGACCGCTGTAAGGATGGATCGGCTGGGCGCTCCACTCTCCCGCCGCGTCGAGCTGATCCCAAGTGCGGATGTTCGCCTTGGCGCCCCGCCGATGTTCGGCTCCCCATATCGCGTCCAGTTGGGTGAAGGTCAAGCGCGAGACCGGATTGTCCCGATGCACAAAAATTCCGAGCGCCATGATCTTATCCTGATTGCCGTAGCTCCCCGTCAGCACCGTGATCGGAGTCAGTTTTTGCCGGGTGATTTTTTCGTAGGCGGCGACCTCCGGCGGCGTAATCTCCCGGGCCAGCACGCCGAGATCGGCGCGCTCGGTGTAGAGGCCGGCGATGGCGGAGGCACTGGACACCAGCTTGTCCTCGAAGCGGACGCCGGGATGATATTTCTGAAACCCCTCTTCCCACAGCTTCATCATGGGACGCAGGAAGCCATGACCCCAACTGCGGATCGTGCCGTTCACTCGCTGCGCCGGCCGGTAAAGCGGCAACGCGCTGAGATCCTGTGCGCGGGCCACGCCACTGAGCAGTAGCAGCGCCATCGCAAGTCGGGAGATGATTTTGATCGGCGTCATGGTTTTTTCTGGCGCCAAACACGATCGCTTAGTCGAGCTTTTTGAGCTGCTCGCGCACCACGGCGGCGGGGAGCGGAATGTATTTTGCGTCCTGCTGGACGGCGTCCTGGCCTTCGCGGCTCAGAATGTAGCGGAGAAACTCGCGCACCTTCGGATCGATCGGCTGGCCGGCGTCGCGGCGGAAATAATAATAAACTTCGTCGAAGAGCGGGTAGGCGCGGCTATGCAGAGTTTCCAAATTGAGCTCGACGTAGTTTTTCGTGCCGCGCGGTGCGACGGCGACGCGCTTGGTTTGCGGCGTGGCGAAACCATAGCCCGAATAGCCGATGCCATAGCGATCGTTCGCGACGGCGTCGGCGGTCTGCTTGCCCTCGAGCTCGGTCGTGCCGTCGGCGTTTTTGTAGTTGGTGAACTCGACGAGATTTTCGTTCCACTTCGCCCCGCCCTGGAACACGAGCCGCTCGAACGTGCGCGGGATGTGGTATTGGAGGTTGAAGCCGTAAACGTGGATCGGCTTGTCGGCCCATTCGCCGGTAAGGCCGAGTTGGCCCCACGTGCGGATGTTTTTGTCGGTGCCGCGGGCGACCGAGGTGTCCCACGAAATATCGACGAAGGCGCCCGCTCGTGGCGCGCCGAAAATGCCGTCGAGCTGCTCGATGGTGAGCTTCGCGAGCGGGTTGTCCTTGTTGACGTAGATCGCGATCGCGTAGTTCCAGCCGGGGACGTTGAGGCTGCCGGTGACCGCCGAAATTTCGACGGGGTGCGACTCGTGGTAGCGTTGAAATAACAGCAGATCGTCCGAAGTGATGTGCCGGCTCGGTCCGAGGTCGGAGAGCCCGAGCGTCAGCGCCGGAATCGCAACGAGCGTGGTCTTGAGCTCGTCTTGAAAAGTCACGCCGGGATGGAATTTTCTGAAGCCATCCTCCCACGCTTTGCCGAGTGGACTATCCTTGAAATAATTCGAACCCCACTGGCGAATCACGCCGGTGACCTGCTGGTCGGGCTTGTAGGCGGGCAGTTCGGCGAGATCCCAGCGGGTGTCGTAGTAAGTGATCGCGCCGCGCTTCTTGAGTTTGTCGTCGCGGCCTTTCTGGACCTCGATGGCGTCGCGAATTTGGGCGGACGCGGCGACGGTGAGCGCGGCGAAGAGGAGGAAACTGCGCAACGGGGTATTCATCGGGCGATTCACTGGAGCTTTTTGACCTGCTCGCGCGCGGCCTCGGCGGTGAGCGGGAGATATTTGCCGTCGCGCATCACAGCTTCCTGTCCCTCGCGACTTACGATGAAGCGCAGGTATTCCCGGACCTTCGGGTCCGCCACCCGCGCATGATCCGCATCGGCATAGGCGTAAATCTGATCGAAGAGCGGATACCGCCGGGAGCGGAGATTCTCGATGGAGTAGCCGTAATAGGGCCCGGCCGAAGTTTCGGCGAGCTCCAGCAGTTTCAACTCGGGGGGAAGATTCGGCCCGACGGGTGATCCGACATAGGCGATGCCGAAACGATCTTTCACCAAATCCTCGTTCAGTCCGCGCTTGAGGCGACCAAAGCCCATGGTGTTGCCCGAGCCGCCGGCGTCGGCTGCGGCGTAGTTGGCGTAGATGCGGAGCCGCTCATTCCACTTGTCGCTCCCGCCAAGGATGCGATCGGAAATCCACGAGGCCTGGCTGTAGCGCTGGTTCAAACCGTAGGGCGTAATCGCTTTGTCATCCCATTCCCCGGCCAGGCCGAGTTGGCCCCAGGTGCGGATGTTTTTCTCCGGGCCGCGCGCGAACTCCGGATGCCAGTCGGTGCCGATCCAGCCGCCGAGTCGCTCGGCGCCGAAAATTCCGTCGAGCTGGGTAAGCGTGATTTTCGTGAGCGGGTTGTCTTTCGAGACGACAATGCCGAAGCCCGGATTCCAGCCGGTGACGTTGTAGGATCCGGTGGCGACGACGATTTCTACGGGGTCGGAATTCTTGTAGCGCTGATAAAGCTGCAGTTCCTCGAATTTGATTTTCCGTCCGATGCCGAGGTCGGCGACGCCAAACACCAGAGACGGCACGGCGGCGCGGGTCGTGAGCATGTTGTATTCAAAGGTGATGCCGGGATGAAATTTCTGAAACGCCTTCTCCCAGTATTCGCCAAGACTCCCATCGACTATGTAGTTGCTGCCCCACAGCCGAATGACGCCCGAGATTTTTTCCTTCGGCGCGTAGGCGGGCAGATCGCTGAGATCCCACTTGTCCGCGGGATAGTAGGCCTTTTTGCCCTTGGTCACGAGCCCCTCGGCGCGCGCCTGCTGCATGGCGAGGCCGGTGGAGGATTTGCCGGCGGGCGGCTGCGCTTGAGCGTGCAGCGAGGCGGCGCCGGCGATCGCGAGGACGCAAAATGAAAACGAGAGGGCGGATTTCACAATGCGGAGGCGAGCGAAGGGCGGGTCACAGACCCGCCCAACTTTGCTCAGTCGAGTTTCTTAAGCTGTTCTTTCAGATAGGCGGCCTTGAGCGGATAATAGTAGCCGACCTTCGCGATGATCTCCTGGCCTTCGCGGCTGAGGACAAAGCGCATGAATTCGCGCGCTCGCGGATCGAGTTTTCCGCCCGGCGGTTTGTTCACGTAGAAATACGCGTCGCGAATCAGCGGGTAGGTGCGGTTGGCGACGTTGTCGGGCGTAAACGCCACCGCGGCACCGCCGCCCCGCGGCGAGACGGCGAGCACCTTCAAATTCGGATAATCCTTTACGTGCATCAGCGCAGCGATGCCGATGGCAAACTTGTCTTTCGAGAGCGCCTCCAGCGGACGCACGCTGTCCACCTTCGCCCCGTCGGCATCGGAGGTGACCTGCTTGGTCTCGACGTATTCCATGAAGTTGCCGTTCCACTTGTCCGACCAGTGAAACAGGGAGCGTTGGACGGAAATCTCAAAGCCGGGGGCGATGTAGCCAAATGTCTGGATCTCCTTGTCAGCAAATTCACCGGTGAGTCCGAGCTGGCCCCACTTGCGGATGTTGGTGTCGGCACTGCGGGCGTATTTGGCCGTGTAGAGAAAGTTCTCGTTGTTCACGAGTTCCCAGCCGCCACTGCGCTCGCTGCCGAACGCGCGCTCGAGCTGGTCCATCGAGATTTCGTTCAGCGGATTGTCCTTGTTGACGACGATGGCCCACGCGAAGAGCGAACCGCGCTTCTCGTAGCCACCGGTGGCCACGGAAATCTCCGTCGGCATGTAGCCGTAGGCGTTGTAGAACGGCATTTGATCGGTGATCTTCGCGTCGTCGCCCATCGGGGCCACGTCCGAGATGCCGCAGTAGAGCCCGGCGATGCCACCCTCGCTGCTGGGGATGTGGCTGACGACCACACGGGCGTCGGGATGGAATTTGGCGAAGCCGTCGGCGAGGTACTGGACGGCGTTCTTGAGCTCGCTGCCGACGACGCGCACGCCGCCGACGATGATCGTCTCCGGCTTGTAGGGCGGCAGGTCGCTCAGGTCCGGCGGCGGCAATTCGGTGTAGCTGCCATAGGTGCCGAAACCATCGGTGCGTAGCGTGTCCTTGATCTTGTCGAACGCCGCGTAGGTCGGAACCGATGCGGTAAGTTTTGCGCGGATGCCGGTTTTCATTGTGCCGATCGCGGCAAAAGCGACGGAGTCTCGATATTCGAGCACAGAGAGCGCATTGACTTGGCCCGTCTCGCCGCGCTCGTGATACATCGTGTAGCGGACGAGATGCTTCGTCGCGCGCATCGCCTCGTAGAGCGGCTTGATATAGCCCTGCACAAACTCGTTGTAGCGATCGCGGGCCACGAGCGGCGTGTAGGTGTTGACGACGAAGATCGAGTGATTCGAGTCACGCGGCGAAAGCTCGTTATGCACGAGCGCGTCGGCGCGGCGCACGATCAAGCCGGCGGGCAACGCCGGCGCGGATTCCTTTTGCCAAATCTCGGCCGAGTTCTCGCTCGGAAACTCGAGGACCGCGAACGTCTCGAACTGCGCCTTGTGGTCGGAGCCCGGATTTTCCGCCCGGCCTTGGGTGAGGAGCAGCGCGTTGGCGACTTGGCCCGACTGGCGCCACTGCGCGAGCAGCGAAGCGACCTCGGCGGGCATCGGTTGACCGGCGGGGACTCGGATAACGACGTTAGCCGGGACGGCCCAGACCGCGGTGGCGAAGATCAACGAAACGAGGGTAATAAGTAACTTGGTTTTCATGAAGGGGTGAGAGGCAAAACGAAAATACTGCGATGCCAGATTAGATTAAACGACCGTGAGCTTAACGAAACATGAAGCCGCTCTGAATTAATTTTCAGGCGGCGCGGACATTTCGATCAGACGCCTGAGAATCCGGCGTCATTTTGGGGAGTAGGTCAGAAGCACAAACGTGTCTTTGAAATACGTGTTCGGATAGAACGGCGCGACACTGGTCTTCCAAGCCTTTGCCGGATCAACGGTGCCTTCGGCCGTGGTGAGGTAAACCGTCTTCGTCTTCGGATCGAGGGCCATCGTCCGCGCATAGGGGCGCGTCGTCGCGGCTTCGGCGAGCTTGTAAGTGTTCGCATCGACCTGCTCGACGATCACCAGCGTGCCGTCGAAGCCGTTCGAGGTGTAGATCTTCTTGGCGGCGGCATCGAAGATCACCTGATCATTGCCGCGGCCGATGACCGGCTCGGCGACGACCTTGCCCGATACTGCGTCGAACACGAGCAACGCGGGGTTTTCACCGCGCGTAGAAACAAAGACGCGTTGGTTCGCAGCATCGTAGGCGACGCCGTTGGGCAGCTTGTGGCCGATGACTTTCCACTCCGCCACGAGGGCGCGGGTGCGACCGTCGATTTTGATGACCTTGTCGCGATCACGCAGCGCCATGAAGAAGTTGCCTTCGCCGTCGGGGGCGACGCCCTCGAGGCTATTGCTGTCGATCTTGAGCACGCCAGTGACTGCGCCCGTCTTAGCGTCGAGAAACGTGGCCTGACCGCTGTCGCCCTGGGTAATGAGAATCTGTTTGGTTACACCGTCGTAGAAACCGTTGTCGGCATCTTCGCCGAATTTTGCGCGGCTGAGTGTCTTCAACGTGGAGAGTTGGAAGATCGTCGTGCTACCGTCCTGGTTAATGACAAAGCCGCGATCAAATTCGGGCACGAGGACGGTGGCGTTGCCACCTTGGGAATTTTCGATGGCGCCGGTGATCTTTTTCGCCTTCGCGTCGTAGATGAGAATTCCGTCGTCGCGTCGCGCGATATAAAGGTAGTCGTGCGAAACATCAAAGGTGAGATAGTCCCACGACGGAGCGGAGGGGCTCTTAATAGTGAGCGCCGACTCCAACCGATAGAGAGGCGCGGCGTCGGTCGACACTACGCCAAAAGCGAGGGCGGCAAGAGTCGCAAATTTTAGGACACGAGAGATCGGGGTAGGATTCATGAATGCAGGGAATAGATGTTCACGGCCACTTTGCCCGGGGCAGTTAAAGCGAAGCTTAACCCGTCCTGAATTTTGGTTCAGCCGCGCGCAGACGGCGGTGTTATTTGAGCGATTCCCGTCGCAGTCTCGCGGCCTCAGCGTCGAGCGGGAGGAATGCGAGCGGAGCCGAAACCGCGCGCTGCCCCTCGGGGCTAAGCACGTAGTCCAGAAATTCGCGCACTTTCGAATCGAGCGGCGCATCTGGCGTGCGATTCACGTAGGCGAACACCGCACGGGTGAGCGGATAGGTGCGCGCGATGAGCGAATCACGCGTCGGCGCGACGAATGGTCCGGCAGCCTCGACCGCGAGGGAGAGCGCTCTTACCCTCGTATCGGTGAAGCCCGCGCCAGCGACCGCGAGACCGAGCGGATCGGCCGCAAGGGCAGCGAGAATTTTCTGGCCGGCATCGTGGGTTGCGCCCCTACCCTTCGTGTCGGCAAATTCGCGGAGGTGCTCCCAGTCAAGCATCCGGCTGTCATTCAGGACGACGCTGCGGAAAAATCGTCCGGCGCCTTCTTCGGTGTCGGGTGCGTAGAGGTGAATCGGCCGGTCGCGCCATGTGCCCGTCAGGCCGAGCTGACCCCAGGTGCGGATGTTTTCCGGCGCGCCGCGCAGACGCTCCGAACCGAAGGCCGCGTCGAGCTGCGCGAGCGTGATCTGGGTCAGCGGATCGTCGCGGTGCACGTAAACGACGAGCGCGGGCGAATGGCCGGGCGCGCCCAGGCTGCCGGTCGCCACTTCGATCGCCGTGGGCTTGTAGCGGAAGATCCACTCGAACGCCTTCCCCTCGGCGGCCGTGGCTTCGCGGCCGAGCAGCGCGATGTCGGCGCGGCGTGTGTAGAGTCCGGGCAGGCCGGCGTCGCTGCCGGTCAGGCGCACTTCGAAACGTGCGTCGGGATGGTTCTTTTTGAAGCCGTCTTGCCAACGCTCCAGCAGCGGCCGCAATTCCGCCGTGCCCCACACGCGAATCACGCCGGCAGCTTCCGGCGGTTCGGTCGGCAGCGGCAATGCCACGGCCCGCGTGGCGATCACGGCCAAGAAACTGAAAAAGGTCGTGCGTCTCATTTGAGTTTCTCCAGTTGCGCGCGGATGATCTCCGCGCCGAGCGGCAGGTAGCTGCTTTCGTCGATCAGCGTCTGCTGGCCTTCGCGACTCAGGAGGTAGCGGAGAAATTCCCGCACCTTGGGATCGATCGGCGTGCCGGGGGCGCGGTCGATGAACGCAGGAATGATGCGCGCGAGAGGATACGTCTGCGCGATGAGAGTTGCGGGCGTCGGCGGGTAGAATGGGCCGTCGGCGCTGTGGCCGAGCGCCAGCACTTTCACGTCGGTATTGGCATAGCGAACATTCGAGATCGCGATGCCTAACCGGTCGCGGGCGAGGGCGTCGAGAATGCGCTGGCCGTGGTCGTATTGCGTGCCGTCCGGACGGATCTCGTGCACATACTCCTTCAACGCGGTGTTCCAGCGGTGCGAGTTTTCCAGCACCGCCTCGCGGAAAAACAGCGCGAAGTCCTCGTCGACCTTCCAGCCGTAGGGCTGGATGGGCTTGTCGGCCCACTCGCCGGTGAGCCCGAGGTCGCCCCACGTGCGGAGATTGTTCGGCACGCCACGGCGGTGCTCCGCGCCGAAGATCGCGTCGAGCTGCGCCAGGGAGAGGTGCGCGAGCGGATTGTCGCGATGCACAAAAATCATGTGTGCGTAGTCGAAGAAGTTCACGTCGAGGCTGCCGGTTGCGACCTGGATGCCGGTCGGCGGATAACCCTTAGTGCGTTCGAACGCCGCGGCCGCGGCCGGGCTGATTTCCTCGCCGAGCAGCGCGATGTCGCCCGCGCCCGCCAACAGCGCGCCGATCGCGGATGCCGTGCCATACATCCGGTTGTCGAGTTTCACGTCGGGCTGGTAGCGGTTGAACCCTTCCATCCAACGGCCGACGAGCCCGTTGATGAAATCGTGCTTCGGGCTGCCGTGGCCCCAGATCCGAATCATGCCGGAAACTTTTTCCTGCGGCACGTAGCGCGGTAGCGACGCGACGAAGGCGACATCCTCCGGGGCGACCGGTGTCACCCGCGGCTCGGCGGCGAGCGCGCACGACGCGAAGGCAAGCGCGATGAAGATGAAAGAATGTAAGCGCGTGGGACTCATTCGAGTTTCTTGAGCTCGGCGCGGACGAATTCGGCGGTGAGCGGCATGTAGCGGCCTTCGCGCTGAATGCAGTCCTGGCCTTCCTGGCTCAAGACGAAGCGCAGGAACTCCTCCACTTTTGGCTCGATGGGCTGGCCGGGCTCGCGGTTCAGGTAGAAATAAGACTCGTGGTAGAGTGGATAGGCGTGGTCGTGGATCGATTCCACGCTGCGCTTCACATATGGCCCGCCCTCGTAAGCCTGGACCGCCAGCTCCTTCAACTCCGGGCCCATCGACGCCGGGGAAACATAATACATGGCATACTTGTCCTTCGCGATCGCGCGGCGCGCCTGCAGGCTCCAGCTGTTGATCTTGCCATCCGACGTGATGTAGTTGGTGACCGCGTTATAGCCTTCGGCAAACTGATAGCTGCCGCGCAGCACCTTGATCTGGAAATCGTAGGACGCGCCCGCAGTCAGGTTCTGGCCGCCAATGTGGATCGGCTTGCCCGCCCACTCGCCGGTCAGGCCGAGTTGGTCCCAGGTGCGGATGTTTTCCTCGGCGCCGCGCGAATAGGGATACTCGGTGTGCCACACGCTGCCGACGTAGCCGCCGGTGCGCGCGCCGCCGAAAACGCCGTCGAGCTGCTTCATGCTGATCTGGTCGAGCGGGTTGTCCTTGTTCACCGCGATGATGGTCGCCGGCTGCCAGCCGTAAACGTCGTAGGACCCGGTGAAGATCGTGATCTCAGTAACCGGGTGGTGAAACATCTGCTCGAACACGAGCAGGTCCGTGAGCCGCGCCTTGTAACACAGCCCGAGGTCGGCGACGCCGCACGCGAGGGCGGGCACGGCGATCGTGGCGGTCGGCGTATGATACTCGAGGGTGACGCCCGGCTGGAGTTTCTTGAACGCCTCGGTCCAGAAATTTGCGAGGTCGCCATCCTTGATGTAATTGTTGCCCCAGATCCTGAGGGTGCCGGTCACCTGCCGCTTGGGCGCGTAGTGCGGCATCCCGCTCAAGTCCCACTTCTTCGTGTAGCCGCCGACGGCACCGTGCTCCTTGCGGAAACCGGTAACGTTTTGCGTCCAGATACTGACACCAGCGTTCGGCGGCTCCGCCTTCGTGCCGGGCTCAAGCGTGACCGTTAATTTTTCCTGCGCGCCGAGCCAGAGCGGCCACGCCAGCAGCGCGCCGAGCAGCGTGCAGTTCATCGAAATGGAGGCCGTTGGTTTCATGGGCTTGATCATTCAATCTTTTTGAGCTGCTCGCGCACGAGATCGGCGGTGAGCGGGATATAGCGGCCCTCGCGCTGCACGCACTCCTGGCCTTCCTGACTGAGCACAAAACGAATGAACTCCTCCGCTTTCGGATCGACGGCCTTGCCCGGCGCCCGGTTCACGTAAAAGAAATACTGGCCGTAAAGCGGATAGGTCCGGTTGTGAATCGTCTCGAGCGTGCGCGGCACGGCAGCGCGGCCTTCGTAGGGTGCGATCGCCAGCTCCTTCAAGTCCGGGCTCATCGAGGCGGGCGAAACATAATACATCGCATACTTGTCCTGTGCGAGCGCGTGCTGGGCCTGCACGCTCCAGCTGTTTATTTTTCCGTCGGGCGTGATGTAGTTCGCGTAGGCGCGGTAGCCCTCGGCAAACTGATCGCTGCCGCGCAGGACGACGTCGGAGAATTGCACGGTCTGGTTGCCGCGCTGTGACTGGCCGCCGGTGTGGATCGGTTGATTGGCCCATTCGCCGGTGAGGCCGAGCTGGCCCCAGGTGCGGATATTTTCGTCCGCGCCGCGCGAGTAGGGATACTCGGTGTGCCAGACGCTGCTGATGTAGCCGCCGAGCCGCGCGCCGCCGAACACGCCGTCGAGCTGCTTCATCGAAATTTTCGTGAGGGGGTTATCCTTGTTTACCGCAATGATGAACGCCGGCGACCAGCCATAGACGTCATACGAGCCCGTTACGACGGAGAGCTCGGTGACCGGATAATGATAAACCTGCTCAAACGTCAGCAGATCCATGAGGATCGCTTTGCGGCTCATCACGAGATCCGCGACGCCGCACGAGAGCGCCGGGATCGCGATGCCCGTCGTCGGCAAATGCCAGTCGATCGTGAGATCGGGGTGGAATTTTTTGAACTCCGCCTCCCAATAATCCCGGAGGTCGCCATCCTTGATGTAATTGTTGCCCCAGAAGCGTAGCGTACCGGTGAGTTTTTGTTTCGGCTCGTAGTGCGGCAGTGCGCTCAGGTCCCACTTCGTCGTGTAGCCACCGACTGCGCCGTGATCCTTGCGAAACGCCGTGACGTTTTGCGTCCAAATGCTCACGCCGGCGTTGGCTGGCTCCGTCGAAGCAGCCGCGACTGGAATCGCCTGCATCGCGCGCGTGGCAAACTCGTTCGTGTAGAGCTCGGCTTCCTTCACTTTCGCCGCGTCACCCGATGCGCGCCATAAGCCTTCTTCGCTGCTGTCGAACGCCGACCAGAGCATCGCATCGGTCACGAGATGGATCGCGTCGGCCGGAAATGCATAGCTGCCCCTCGCATACGCGGGCAGCGTGTTCTTCACGAATTTGATCTGCGCCTGGCGGTCTTTCCCCTCGAAGAAACTGTCCGGCAGATGCGAGAGAATGTCGTCGATGCTGTGCGAGTTGAGGTAGCGCAACGCGCGAACATAGGCGTTGACGAGCCGCTGCACCGTCTCCGGGTGATCCTTGATGAACTGCGGTGCCATCAGGATCGATTGCGCCGGGAACGCCGTGCCGAGCGCCTTCACCGTGCCCTCGCGCGATGTGAGATCGTAGAGGGTCGAGACCTGATTGGTTTCCATCAGGCCGGAGGTTATCGGCTCTTGAAAAGTCATCACGTCGAGCTTGTCCGCCTTTAAATCGCCGAGCACGAGCTTCAGGCGGTTTTCCGTCGGGTGATTGATGGGGTTGTAGCTGTTGCGCGGCAGCCCAGCTTGTTTGGCGAGATAACGCGTCACCACCGCCTTCGTGGCATAGCCCGCGCCCTCGGCCACGTTGCGGCCCTTGAAGTCGGCCGCACTCTTAATCTGGTCCTTCATCCGGTTGGCCACCATGACCTTCATTGCCGGCGCGTCGTTCAACATGAGCACGGCCTTGATCGGGAGATCGTGGCGCGCGCCAAAGATCGTGTGGTTGAACCAGTGCTCGACCACGTCGACCTGCCCGTTCACCAACGGCTCCTGAATTAGGTAGTCCTCTTTCACAAACTTGGTGATGTCGACAGGCACGATCTCGAGGCCCTCCTGTGTGAAATAGCCGAGGCTGTCGGCGATTCGCGTGACGACGAGGTCTTCGTCGAAACTCATTCGGACCTTGGTGAGAGTATCGGCCGCGACCAGCGGAATACTCGCGACGAACGCGAGCACCGCACAGCGCAGCGGAACGAAACGAAGCGATGATTTCATGTAGGAGAAAAGGCGGGCTCAGTTTTCCATGAACCGGTGTTCCGGCGGAATTTCGGTGGAATCGAGTTTCTGTAATTGCGCGCGGGCGGCCGCGGTCGTGAGGGGCAGGTAGCTGCCTTCGGCCGCGACGTCATGCTGGCCCTGTTGGCTGACGATGTAGCGGAGAAACTCCTTAACGCGCGGATCGCCGAGCGTGGGCGTGAGTTCGGTGTTGGCGTTGTCGCGGGTGTAGTAGACATAGACCGGACGGTGCAGGGGGTAGGTGCGCGCCGCCACGCTCTCGCGGTTGAGCGAAACGAAGGGCCCGGCCGGCGTCTCACCGAGCGCGAGCGCCTTGACGCCGGGTCCGGCGTAAGCGATCGGCGCATAGGCGAGACCAAGCGGATCCTTGGCGAGATCGGCGAGCATCTGCCCGCGATCGGCATATTCGCGCAGATCTTCGTTCCACGTCTCGGCTCCGCCGAAAACGCGCGTTTGGAAAAACGTGATGGCGCCTGCGCCGAGACCGGCCGCGCCGTAAACATGGATTGGGCGGCTCGCCCACTCGCCGGTCAGGCCGAGCTGCCCCCACGTGCGAACGTCGTCCTTCGGGGTGCGCGCGACCGAGGCGTCCCAGGTCAGCGCGTTCCAACCGCCGCCGCGCTCGGCGCCAAAAATGCGGTCGAGCTCGCGCACACTCAGATGCGCGAGCGGATTGCTGTCATGGACTAGGATCGCGAGCGCCGGCGATTTGTGCAGCGCCTCGGCGCTACCCGTCGCCACTTCGAGCTCAGCCGGGTAAACCCACGAACGTTCGTAGACGCCGTAGCGTTCATAGGGAAAAATTGCGCGGCCCATCAACGCGAAGTCGGCGGTGCGCATATCGAGGTTATACATCCCCGATGCACTGCTCTTGAGGTCGTCGGTAAACTGGACGTCTGGATGAAAATGTTTGAAGCCGGCCTGCCAGCGCTGCAGCAGCGCCGCCATCTGCGGATTGCCGCAGCTGCGCAGCACGCCGGTCACATTCATGCGCGGCTGATAGTCGGGCAGTCCGTCGGCGGCCTGCGCGCCGGCGGTGAGAAGGACCACGCTCGCTGCGAGCAGCGCACCGCGGAAGGGGAAGGAAGCGAGTGAAATTTTCATGGCGCGGGAGCGGAGGCTCATTGGAGTTTGGCCAGTTCGGTCTTGGCTTGCTCGGCGCTGAGTGGAACGAAGAGGCGGCTCTCAGCGATGAGCTGCTGGCCCTCGCGGCTGAGGATAAACTTCACGAACTCCGCCTCCCGCGCGCCGAGCAGCTGGCCAGGCGCGCGATTGAGGTAGAGGTAGGCGCCATTGTGCAGCGGGTAACTCCCGTCGAAGAACGTCTGAGCGCTTGGCGTGATCAAGCGGTCGCCCGACTTCATGGCGAGCGGCAGCACGCGCACGTTGCCGTGGTTGGCGTTGATCACGCGCTGAAAGATGAAGCCGATGGCCGCGGGGTCATTCTCGACGGCCTCGAGGATGAGCTGGTCGCGCGTTTTGCCCTGGGCTTTCGTGCCGATGTCGGCGCGCGGCGCTTCGTTGAGGGCGGGATTCCATTTGGTGCCGCCGTGAAAACACTCGCGCTCGATCAGGTCCGCCCAATTGCTGAGCGTTACGTCGGAGCCGTAGAGTCGGATCGTCCGGTCCGCCCACTCGCCCGTCAGACCGAGCTGGCCCCACGTGCGGAGATTTTTCTCGGGGCCGCGGGCCGGGGCCGGGGACCATTGGCCGTTCACCCAACCGCCCGAACGCTGCGCGCCGTAGATGCCGTCAATCTGTTCGAGCGTCAGGCCGGCGAGCGGATTATTTTTGTTCACGATGAACATCAGGCCCGGCGTCGTGCCCTGCGGATCGTCGTAGGAGCCGCTGGCAAACCGGATCTCGAGCGGCGCGTAGCCGAACTGCGCCTGGAACGCTTGGAAGCCGTTGCGCCACTGGCGGTGGCCCATCAGGCCGATGTCCGCCGAGCCGGTCACCAGACCCGCGAAGGCCTGCGACGTGTTGATCAAATATGCGTTGAGTCGGACTTGGCCGTGGTAGCCGCGAAATGCGTTGCCCAGCTTGCCGACCAAATCCTCGAGCGGCGTGCCGTAGATGCGCAACACGCCTGTGACCCGCTGGGTCTTGGCATACGATGGCAGTGCGCTAAGATCGTAGCGGACAGGGACATAGTTGGCTGCCGGCGCGTCGGCGCCGAGCAGCGGCCCCGCGAGCAGGCCGAGGAAGAACAAGGCGAGACGTTGCATCACTGGATTTTCTTGAGTTGTTCGCGCACGACCTCGGCCGTGAGCGGGAGGAATTTTCCGTCACGCTGGACTTCCGCCTGACCCTCCTGGCTGAGGATGAAACGGATGAACTCACGCACCTTCGGATCCATTTTTGCGCCGGGTGCGACGGACGTATAAAAATATTCGTGGGTCGCGAGCGGGTAGCTGCGGTTCTGCACGTTCCCGATCGTGTGCTCGACGGGCGGACCGTCCTCGCCGAGCGCGAGTCGCTTCACGTGCTCGCGCTCGCCACGGTACCGGTTGTAACCGATCGCGTATTTGTCCTTGCCGATCGCTTCGGTGATCTGGTCGGCCTCGACGTAGCGCTTGCCGTCGGGGGCCATGTAGTTGCCGTAGGCGTGGATGTTTTCGTTCCATTTGTCGCTGCCCTTGAGCACCCGGTCGCAGAAATCCACGGCGGTGTTGTAGCGCAGGCTGAAGCCGTAAAGGTGGATCGGCTTGTCGGCCCACTCGCCGGTCACCCCGAGCTGGCCCCAGGTGCGGATGTTTTCCTCGGGACCGCGCGCGAGGTCGGGCCGCCAGTTCGTGCCGACCCAGCCGCCGTCGCGCGGCGCGCCGAACACGCCGTCGAGTTGCTTCATCGTGATTCCCTTCAGCGGATTCGCGTCGTTCACGAGAATCACGAACGAGTTGTCCCAGCCGCCGACATCATAGGAGCCGGTCACGACCGCAATCTCGGTCGGATCGAAATTCTTGATCCGTTCGTAGGCGAGCAAGTCGTAGAAACTCGGTTTGTGCGACATGACGATTTCGGCTAGATCGTAGTCGAGCGCGCCGAGCGCCGCGGCCGAAGTCGGCAGGAAATACGACAGGTGCGCGCCCGGCTGGAATTTCTCGAACGCCTTCTGCCAGTATTCGCCGAGGCGGCCGTCAATGAGGTAGTTGTTGCCGTGGATCCGAATCCAGCCGGAGACCTGGGCCTGTGGCTCGTAGTGCGGCAGTTGGCTGAGATCGAACTGCGGCTTGTAGTAGGCTTGCTGGCCGCGCTCGTGAATGATGCGGAAATGCTCGGCCTGCGCCTTGAGCGCGTTTTTGACGTCAGCGGAAGCAGCGGGCTGCGCGAGAGCGAGCCTGGCCGTCGCGAGCGCGGTGGCAATCGCGAGCGTGGCCGAGAAGATTTTCATGAGGCGGGTTTTCATAGTGAGTGAAAGCGGGGGGCTGACGCGGACGGAAGAAAGCAACGGTCCGAAGGTGCGCGCGCATCCTGAAGCAAATGTGAATGCCGGCTGAATTCCAGTTCAGTCACCCAATGCCGAGCGGGGACTCACTCGATCTTCCGCCACTGCTCGAGGGCGAGCGCTTCGGGCAGCGGCAGAAAATGTCCTTCCCGGGCATAATCCCTCTGGCCGGCCGGGCTGAGCACATAGCGGAGGAACTCGCGCACCTTCGGGTCGAGCGGCAGGCCGGGCGGACGATTGACGCAGGCGAGAATCGGCCGGGCGAGCGGGTAGGTGCGCGCAATGCAATTCTCGCGGGTCGGGGTGAAGAACAGCCCGCCGTCCGACGCCGCGAGCGCGAGCGGCTTCACGCCGGAATCGGCGTCGTGCAGATTCGCGACGGCGAGCCCGAATCGATCGGCGCGCAGCGCGGCGAGACTTTGCGCGGCGGCGCGGTCGGTCGTGCCATCGGGTCGGCGGAGGTTCTTGAATTCGGTGATGCGCTCCCAGTTGAACTTCCGGCTGTCCCGCATGACGACGCGTTGAAAGAACTGGCTCGGGCCCGTATGCGTGTCGTCGGCGTAGAGGTTGATCGGTTGATCGCGCCACTCGCCGCCGAGCCCGAGATCGCCCCACGTGCGAATGGCGGCGGGCGCACCGCGCCGGCGCTCGGCGCCGAAAATCGCGTCGAGCTGCGCGAGCGTGAGGTGCGCGAGCGGGTTGTCGCGGTGGACGAACACGACGAGCGCGGGCGACTGGCCCGGCTTGTCGAGGCTCCCCGTGCCGATCTCAATCGCGAGGTGCGGATACTTGAGCACGTGCGCGAAGCCGTCGATGTCCGTCGCGATCAGGTCGCGGCCGAAGAGCGCGACATCGGCAAAGCCGGTGTAGAGCGCGGGCATCGCGGTGCCGTCGCCGAGCAAATTTGACTCGGCGGACCACTCGGCGTGCGCGGCGTGAAATTCCTCCGCCCAGCGCAGCGCGAGCGCCGACAGGAAACGATCACCCCACAGCCGCACGACCGGCATGCGGTTCGCCGGCGGTTGAAACGGCGGGAGCGGGCCGGGATCCTGCGCGCGCAGCGCGGCCGCCGCGACGAACGCCAGCGCGACGAAGGTGAAGGCAAAAGCGCGCGCGGAGATTTTCATTGCAGCTTTTTCAACTCCGCCGCGACGGCGTCGGTGTTGAGTGGCAGGTAGCCGCCGTCGTTGACGATGTCCTGCTGGCCCTCGCGGCTGAGGAGGTAACGCAGGAATTCGCGCGCCTTGGGCTCGACGGGCGATCCCGGCGGACGATCGATGAAGGCGGGGATGAGCCGGGTGAGCGGGTAGCTTTGGGTGATGAGATTTTCCTTCGTGACTGCGACCGCTGTTGCGCCGGCGCGTGCGGCGAGTGCGAGCGGCTTCACGTCGGGACCTGCGTAGCGGAGGTTTGACACTGCGATACCGTAGCGATCCGCGCCGAGCGCATCGAGCGCCTGCTGGCCGTGATCGTAAATCGTCCCGTCGGGGCGCGTAATGTGCGAAAACTCTCGGAGTGCGTTGTTCCAGCGGTGGCTGCCTTCGAGCAGCGCGGCTTCGAGGTAAATCCCAAAGCTGTCGTCAATCCGCCAGCCGTAGGGCGTGATGGGCCGGTCGGCCCACTCGCCGGTGAGGCCGAGCTGGCCCCATGTGCGGATGTTCACGGGCCCGCGGCGGTGCTCCGCGCCGAAAATCGCATCGAGCTGCGCGAGCGTGAGCGACGCGAGCGGATTGTCGCGATGGACGAAAAACATCTGGGCGTAGTCGAAGTTGCGCACATCGACGCTGCCCGTCGCGATTTCGATGCCGAACGGCGCATAGTGTTTCACGCGCTCGAACGTCTCGACCGCCTCGGGCAATATCTCTTCGCCGAGAATCGCGATGTCGCCAACGCCTAGCCACAGCGCCGGAATCGCGGACGAGGTGCCGTAGAGTTCCTCGTCAATTTTGCAGTCGGGGTGAAACTTCGCGAAGCCCGTCTTCCACCGCGCGACGAGCCGCCGCATGAACGGTCGCGAGAAACTCCCGTGCCCCCACAGCCGGATCGTGCCGGACACGATTTGCTCCGGGCGGTAAGCCGGCATCGCATCGACGACGCGCTGCTCGTAGCTCGGCACTGCGGCGCGCTCCTGTGCGGGCAGTGGCAGCGCGGCGAGCACGAGCGTGGCGAGGAATGATCGCGGGGTAAGTATTTTCATCACGCGGATCGCGTGCGATCGATCTGGCTCACTTGAGCTCTTTCATCGCCCGTTCGACGAAGCGGTTGTCGTAGGTCATCTCCGGCTGGACCTTGCCGCTCTTCGCGGCCGTGCGGCGATATTTACCTTCCGGGCTTTCGTCGAAATCGGTGTGGAAGAGAACGTCGCAGGCGAACTTCGCGGCGGATGGCGGGATCGAATAGTCGCCGCTGGTCAGACCGGGCTGCACCTTCGCGATTTCGTCGAGTTTCGTTTTTTTGTAGTCGGCCCAGAGGTCGTTGTTCATGTCGGGGGCGAAGTAACCCGGGCCGATCTTCGCGACGATTTCCTCGGCGGTGTGCGTGTTGATGTAGCGCATCGTGCGGGTGAAGACATTCACGAGCCGCTGCACGCGGTCGGGGTGCGCCTGAATGTAGCTCGGTGCGAGATAGAGGCAGCGCGCTGGCCACACGTCGCCGATCGCCCGACGCGTGCCTTCACCAGTCGAGAGATCATAGAGCGGCGTGACGAGGTGGGTGGCGGCGAGATTGGTGGTCATCGGCTCCATGCAGGCAACGATGTCCACCTCGCTCGCTTGGAGCGCTTTCGTGAGCAGCGGCAGTTTCGCGGAGAGTTCGGCGGCGGCCGGCTGGTAGCTGCCGCGCGGCAGGCCGGCTCGCTCGACGATGAGATCGGTCAGGTAGCGGCGCGTCGAAAACCCGGCGGAGTCGGCGATCGTGCGGCCTTTGAAATCGGCGGCCGTCTTAATCTGGTCGCGCAGCCGGTTGGCGACGGAGATCGTGAGGTGCGGGCTGTTTTCAATGAGGAACACCGCTTGGGCCGGCGCACCGTTGCCGATGCCGAAGACGACGCGCTGATACCAGCAAATCTCGGCATCGATGGTGCCGTCGTTCAGCAGCTCCGTGGAGAAAAAATCCTCGTCGCGATAGTTCATCACGTTGACCAGCTCGAGTTCGATCCCCTCCTGAGCGAAGTAGTCGAGCCCCAGCGCGAGCTCGGGCACGAGGTGGCCGATGCCCGGCATGGGCGCGAGGCGGATTTTGATCTTCTCCGGAGCGGCGGAGAGCGTGGCGGCGAATGCGCAGAAAAGCGCGAGGGCGGGGAAGCGGATTTTCATGGGGAGAATTCAGTTGAGCTGGCCGAGCTGAGCGCGCGCGGCCTCGGCGGTGAGCTGCAGATAGTCGCCTTCGCGCGCGACGTCGGCCTGGCCCTGGCGACTCAGGATGTAGCGCAGGAACTCGCGCACTTTCGGATCAGTGTTCGGTTTCGCCGGCTCGCCGCCGGGCGTGTCGGGCGCGAAGTAGATGTAAACGGTGCGCGCGAGCGGATAGGTACGATCCGCGACGGTGGCCCGTGTCAGCGCGACGGCGGGGACGCCGGGCTTTTCGGCGAGCGCGAGCGGCTTCGTCTGCGGCGTCTGGTAGCAGAGGCCGGTATAGGCAATGCCGAGTGGATCGCGGCTGAGGGCCTCCATCATTTTCTTCCGATCCTCGAATTCCATCAGACCCTCGGCCCACGTGTCGGCGCCGCCCAGCACGCGGCGTTGGAAGAATGACTGGCCGCCCGGATAGATTCCCGGCGGCCCGTAGAGATGAATCGGTTTGGCCGCCCAGTCACCAGTGAGGCCGAGCTGGCCCCAAGTCCGGATGTTCCTTTCCGGGCTGCGCGCAGACTCCTTGCGCCAGTTCAACCCGTCCCACCCGCCGTCGCGCTGCGCGCCAAAGAGGCCGTCGAGCTGGGCGAGCGTAAGCGACGCGAGCGGATTATCGTGGTGAACGAAGACTGCGACCGCGAAGGACTTCCCTGGCACGTCGAGGCTGCCGGTGGCGACGGCGATTTCCACGGGTAGCAGGAGCGAGCGGCGGTAGATGCCGTAGAATTCATAAGTGTAGATCTGCCGGCCCATGACCGCGAGGTCGGCGACGTTTTCGCTCAGGCCGAAGATTCCGGTCGCGGTGCTCTTCAGGTTGTCGGCGAAATAGATGTCGGGGTGAAATTGTCGGAAACCCGCCTCCCAGTGCTTCATCAGCGCGGCCATATGCGGGTTGCCCCAGCTGCGGATGACGCCGGAAAGCTTCTCCGCGGGTCGATACTCGGGCAGCTCGGGCGCGGCCGAGGCGAGAGCGGCGCCGAAAAGAAAAATGAGCGTGCGCACATTCATTGGAGTTTCGCGAGCTGCTCGCGCGCGGCGTCGGGAATTAGCGGGATGAACATCCCATCCTCGACGACGTCGCGCTGGCCGTCGCGACTCAGGACATAGGTCAGGAATTCTTTCAGCCGCGGCGGGACCGGCTGGCCCGGCGGACGGTTGAGATAGATATAAACCGCCGTGACGAGCGGATACGTGCGCGCATAGAAACTTTCGTTGCTCGGTGCGACGAGCGGCCCGGCGGGCTCGCGGGCGAGCGCAAGGGGCTTCACGCCGGAGTTTTTTTCCACGACGCGCATGAAACTGAACCCGATCGCGAAGCGATCCGCCGCGACGCTCGAGACGATTTGTTCGTCGGCGGGAATCTCGGCGCCGCCGCGCACGAGTTCGTGGATCGCGGGATTCCATTTGTCGCCGCCGTGAAATACGACGCGCTGCACGAGCCCCGACCAGCCGCTGAGCGTGGCGTCGATCCCGAAGATCGCGATCGGCCGGTCGGCCCACTCACCCGTCAGCCCAAGCTGGCCCCAGGTGCGGATGTTTTTTTCGGGGCCGCGCGCGGCGTCGGTCGTCCATTTCGTGCCGACCCAGCCGCCGCTGCGCTCGGCGCCGAAAATACCGTCGAGCTGATCGAGCGTGAGACCGGCGAGCGGATTGTCCTTGTGCACGAAGACGATCAGGCCGGGCGTGTTGCCCTTGCGGAGGTTGAAGCCGCCGGTGGCGATCATGATTTCGAGCGGCGGATAGCCGTAGATGCTTTCGAACGCCTTCAGGTCCGAGCGCCACGCGTCGTGACCGGTGACCGCGAGATCGGCGGTGCCGGCGCACAGGCCGCTGAACCACGCGGGCACGGTATATTCCGAATAGCGCACGAGCGGGTGAATCTTGAGAAAGCGATCCTGCCAGAGGTGGACGAGATGCTGCGTGAGCTCGGTGTCGTGGATCCGGACGACGCCGTGCTGCTTGGGCGCCGTCTCGCCGTAGGCGGGCAGTCCGCTGAGATCAAAATTCTGGGCGCGACTTCCAACGCAGGCGGCCGCCGCAAGCAGCGATGTAGTGGCGCGGACGAGCGGGGCGATTCTCATGGGGGCACGCACAGCATGCGGACTCATCCTGAAGCAAACGTGAATGGCGGCTGAATTCCGCTTTAGGAACCGCGCCGGTTGGCAGCGACGAGATCAACAAAAAAGCCGCGTCCGGACGGACGCGGCTCTCGCTGGCACACCGGCGAACCGGGGTTTAGAATTTGGTCGAGGCCGAGAAGGTGAACTTGCGCTGCTCGCCCAGGTTGAGCGTGAGCGCGCTTTGGGCGGAGGCGATATAGCGGCGGTCGAGGAGATTTTGAATATTGAGCGAGAAGCGGTAGCGCTTCCAAACGTAGTAAGCGGAGCTGTCGACGCGCGCCCAGCCAGGCATGTTGTAGTAAACGGTCGTGGTCGGGTCGCCGGCCCACGCTTTGCCAACGTAAACGAGGCCGCTGCCGAAGCCGAGGCCCTTCAGCTCGCCCTTCGCGATATTGTAGCGTGTCCAGAAATTGCCGGACACGCGTGGTGCGTTGGCGAGATCCATCCCGATTGTCGCGGGATTTTTGACGGAGGCGGCGATGATGGCCTTGGAGTAAGCGTAGCCAGCCTGGAGCTGCCAGTTTGGGATCGGCTGCCATTGCACTTCGCACTCGATGCCCTTGCTGGTCTGTTTGCCGTCGAGGCGGGAGATGGCCTGGCCGACTTGGGCCGCGCCCGTCGCCACGGTGAAGTTGGTGCCGGAGGCGACGACGACGTTGGTGCGGTTGATTTCGTAGGAGGCGAGCGTGATGTTTAAGTTCTTGCTGGCGGTGTCGAATTTGATGCCGCCCTCATATTGCTCACCGGATTCCGGCGGGAAGGTGGAGTTACCGCTGGTGTCGAAGGCGATATTGGTCTGGGGCTTGAGCGACTGACTCCAACTGGTGTAAGCGGAGAAGTTGCTGTTGAGGTCGTAGACGAGGCCGAGCTGTTTGGTGTTGGCGCTCAATTCCGTCGCGAAGGTGGTCAGCGCGGGGGTGAGGGTATTGAGCCCGTGAACGCGCTGGCGGTCGTGGCGGATGCCGAGCGAAAGGTGGAGCGAATCGCCGAACTTGAGTTGATCGGAGATGTATTCGCCGAGCGCGTTCTGCCAGGTCAGCTGGTTGGTGACGCCGGTGCCGTCGGCTGGATAGGCAAACTGGTCGAGGAGCGGACTTGTGAGCGCGACCGCTTGGGTGACGAGTTGGTTGGGGCCGAAGGCGAGGCGGGCGTTGCCGAAGAACTCGCCGCCACCGCCGACGCCGGCAAGCACGATTTGGGTGAGCTTGCCGGTGGTGAACGTATGATAGACATTGGCGTCGACGAAATTATAGCGGTGGCCGTTCTTCACGTAGTTGTATTGGCGGCGCAGCGTGGAGGTAGGCTTCGCGAACGCGGAGGTGGGGTTGAAGACGTTGGCGTTGTTGATCGTGAGTTCACGCACCACGTCGAGATGCCACACCGAGCGGCTCTGGACGCGGAGGTTCCACTTGCCGGGGAGCACGGTTTGGAATTTCATCGCCGCCGAGGAGCCGCGGTCGATGGCCTTGTCCTTGGCGTCGTTGTAGACGGTGTCGAACGGCGCCGTGTAATAGGCGGCGGTCGGGCCGAAGGCGGTGGCGGTGGCGAAGATCGGGGTCACGCCATCATCCTGGCGCCGAAAATCCTCGCTGGCTTCGAACTTGAGCGCGAGCTGCGTCTCCGGGGTCCATTTGTAGGTGAGCGCCGGGTAAATCGAGAGGGAGTTGTCCCAATTGCCGGGGCGGGACGAAGCTTGGTGGCCCACATCGGTCACGAGGCGGTAGAAAAGATGCTTGCTGCTGCCGACGGGACCGGTGGTGTCGAGGCTCACGGTTTCGGTGCTCTTATCGCCGAAGGAATTGAACTTCCCGGCAAAGGTGCCGAAGGTCGTGCGGATGGAAGTCTCGGTGGTTTCCTTCGGATTCTTCGTGACAATGTTGAGCAGTCCGCCGGGATTCATCTGACCATAGAGCACGCCGTTGGGACCCTTGAGGAATTCGAGGCTGTCCACGTTGGAGGCGCTCGCGCCGCCCTTTTTCAGCGTGGCACCCATGAGGCCGTCATACTGGATGTTTTGGGTGTAGCTGCCGGTGTTGGGAAAACCGCGAAAAGAAAACCCGTTGACGGAATTCTGCGAGGCCGTGGCGCCGACCACGTATGCCACGACATCGGTCAAGATGACGGCATTACGGTCGGTGATGGCGGCCGAGTTCAAAATGGAGAGCGACGAAGGAAGTTCCTTCAAATCCATCGGCAGCTTTGACGCCATCGTCGACGACGTCTGGTGATAACTTTCAATCGACGTTGAGACAGTGAAAGCCTCGAGTTGGACGACTTCAGTGTCGGCCTTTTGCGGAGCGGTCTGCGCCCGGGTGAATGCGGCGAAAAAGCTTAGGCTCACAGAAACAAGTCCGGCGAGGCGGTTGCAGCCAAAGAGAGAACGAACAGTATGCATAGTAAATCGGCGAGTTATGCCGAAGTTAGGGTTTTTTGGGGCGGTGCTGGTCAGCGGGAGGGTGCATTTGTGATCTGAAATCAAACTGAAACAAAACTTAATTCGTTTTAAGAAATTCCCCGTGGTTGGCGGCCAGATCTAGTTTAGACCGTTCACCTGCTACATCCTGCGCGTTGAGTGGGAGATAGCCGAGCGAGCCATCGGCGATGATTTGCTGTCCGTCGCGCGATAATACGAAACGCAGGAATTCACTGATCCATGGCTCCACCGGCGTTCGCAGGCAGATCAACAAATGTCGATCGAGAGGGTAGCGGCCAGCAATGATGGTTTCCTCAGTTAAGGCGATCGGCGCCTCACCGGCCCGTTCGACGAGCGCTATCATCTTCACGGCGGCCGTTGCACGGCATGCCGCCGCAAAGCCAATGGCGTGCGCATCCTCCCCCACCCGCTGCACGACCTCCGCCGACTGTGCCAGCGCAACAAAGTCCGCCGCGAACTTGCGCTGGCCGAGCACGCGCTCGCGAAAAAAAAGTCCGAGGGCCGCTTCCGCCGCGACGCCACACGGTCGCAATCCTCGCCTCGAATCCATGCCCGCGAAAATTTCGGCGAGATCCTCGAGTGTCAGCGACGAGAGTGGATTGTCGCGGTGCACGAAGATCGCCAGCGGTCCGCTGAGCGCCTGCGGCTTGAGCGACGCATGCGCGATGCGAATCACTAACGGCGGCGCCCGGGTGATTTTTTCGTAGTCCGCAAGCTGAGGTGGCGTCATCGGCGCCCCCATCGGAGCAAACGCCGATCTGCCAGGGGCCAGTGCCGCGGGTGCGGCCTTGGTTCCGGATAAGTTCCATGCGAATCGAAATCCCGGGTGCGCCGCACCAAAGCGCGCGCCGATCACCATAAGCATTTCCGCCATGTCATTGTAGCCGATGACTGCGATTGCGCCATCCGGCGTCACGTAGCTCGCGCCCTTCGGCGAAGCGACTGCGCGCGGCTCATACTCCGGCAGTAACGGATCGACTGTCATGCTTCGCCCAAGTGCCACTACCGCCGCGAACAGCGCAACTAGCCGCGCGGTAGCCCTCACGGTGCCGGCGCGAACAAGTCCGCGACGCTGGAAATCTCCTTCGCCACCTGCTCGCGAATCGCGGTCGCTTCGGCAAAATATTTCACCTGATCTTCGCCGTCGTGGTATTTGAACGCCAGCGCGAGCGCTCCAATGATTTTTCCCGCGCGATCGTGCAGCGGGAGCATCACGCCCAGCTTCGGCACCTTCAAATTCGGATTGAGGTGTGTGAATCCCTGCGCACCCACCTCGACATCCTCCGGATCGCTCGGCTTTCCGATGACGTTGAGCGTCGACGCAATGATCTGCTGGCGGACGCCGCCGGGTGGCACACAGTGCAATCCCGCGGTGAGCAGCATCGGATTGGCCGCCATGATCTTTGTCACCAGCGCCTGCGCGAAAATTTTATTGTCCGCCGCGAGTCCGTATTTGGGCGCGTCGGCCCCAAACCCGATCAAGGAACCGGCGCCCAGCGCGACGACGACCAACCATGCGCGGGAAAAATATTTCAGCAGTGCGTTCATCGGATGGACAGGATCAGTTGAGTTTCGCTAGTTCGGTGGCCATCTGCGCGGGCGTGAGTGGCAGATAGTTTTCTAGGGCGTTGATCGCCTGCCCGTCTGGACTGAGCACAAAGCGGATGAACTCCCGCACGATCGGATCTACCGGCGTGCCCGGCCGGCGGTTCACATAGAAGCAGAGCGGGCGATCGAGCGGGTAGCGGTTCGTCGCGCAACTTTCCGCGGTAGCCACGACGAAGGGCTGGCCGTCTTCCTCCGCGAGTGGGAGCGCCCGCACGCCGGCACTCTGGTAGGCGAATCCCGCAAACCCGATTCCGTCCTGGTCAGCCGCGATCGCGCCGACGACATCGACCGACACGCCCTTGCCGGGGACGGTGACCGTGGGGCTAAACTCCGCCCCACGGCACACGACTTCGCGGACATGCGTGGTCGCTTCGTTGTCGAGCGACCGTGAGTAAGCGTGGATCGGCCGCGCGGCCCATTCACCGGTGAGTCCGAGGTCGCCCCATGTCTTTATTTCCCGCGGCCAGCCGCGGCGGTGCGCCGTCGAATAGATGCGGTCGAGTTGCGCGAGTGTAAGGCCCGCGAGCGGATTGCTTGAATGCACAAACACGCCCAGCGCCTGCACGCGCTTCGGCGTGTCGAACGTCGCGAGCGACACCATGACGCGGAGCGGATCATAGTGGTATTTTTGCGCGAACACTTCGCCTGTGCTGGCAAAAACCTCCTCGGTATCGGGCCCGAGCGCCGTGCGGTCGCGCGACTCGCTCGTCGTGGTCTTGAACTGAATTTTTGCGCCGGGCTGCAGCTGCCGAAAGGCCATGTTCCAGCGCTGCATGACCGATTCCATCGTGTCGGGGCCAGTCGCCGCGATCTCGCCACTCACGCTCGCCGTCGCAGCGTAATTCGGCGCGGCCGTGCCGCCGCCGGCACGCAACGCCAGCGCAGCGACCACCAGCGTCACAGAAAATAACAGCAGGCGTTTCACGGAAAGATCGGACGCGGCATCAATGTCTGCCGCCACTTAGGGCTGGAGGTAGGACTGCGCGAAGGAATTTTTTCCGTCGGTAAACGTGGTCCACACCGCGTGCGTGACGGAATCGACGGCGACGTTTTTCGCGGTGGCGTTGGTTTCGATCGTCGCGACGCTGGCGAGCCCCTCGTCGCTGCTCTGCACGACCGACATCTTGCCGGGTCCGGCGCAGAACACGCGACTCGTGCCGGCGTCGAACGCGATTTGATCGACGTGATCGGCGATGGCCGCCTGGCTGACGACCTTGCCGCTCTTCGTGTCGAGCGCCACGAGCAGCCCGTTGTCGCCCGAGACGTAAATGCGTCCGCGCGCGGCGTCGATCACGAGCCCATGGGGGCCGGTGGCGGGCGCGGTCGGCCACGTAGCGACGACGGCGTTGGTCTTCGTGTCGATCACCGAAACGAGGTTCGCGACCTTCGCGTTAAGGTAAATCCGATCCGTCGCCGCTTCGTGCGCCATGCACTCGGGGCCATCGGCGACCGCGATCGTCGCGACAACTTTCCTCGCATCGGGATCGACCGCCCAGAGAGCTTTGCCGTTGTCGTTCGTGATGTAGATGCGGCGATCTTTCGCATCGAAGAGAATGGCGTCCGTCTCGCCCGGCAGCTCAATCGATCCAATTTCTTTGAGGGATTTGCCGTCGATGATCGCGATGCGTTTATCATCCTGCACGCTGCCGAAATAATTCCCCGTCTTCGGATCGACAGTGACGCCGACGCACGGGCCGGTCTTAACACGCGTGATGAGCGTGTTCGTGTTGAGATCGAAGAAGTCGGCGGTATCGTCCTTCTCGTGACCGGCGAGCAGCCGGTGCGCGGCGGAATCGACTTCGAGGAAATCGAATTTGCCGGTCGAGCCAGCCAGCGTGATGACCGGGCCGGGTTTGAACACGGGCGACGCGACCGCGGCGAGCGAACTAAGACCGAGTGCAGCGAAAGCAAGGGAGCGACGGATCATGATGTGAAGGGGAAATGGGTTCAGAGCTGCGCAGGGGCAAAGAGGGCCTCGAAGGTCGGCGTCTTGCTCGCCAACTCATCGCGAAACGCCAGCGCCTTGGTCAGCAGCGTGATTTCGCTGTCGCCTTTCTTGTATTTGAACACGAAGCCCGCGGCGGCGGTCAGCTGATTGCCCGCGGCGTCCTTCAGCCAGACCTGCACTTCAAACTTGGCCGAGTCTTTCAGATTCGGCGCGAGGATGATCTTGTGCTCGACGGAGACGGCCTTGTCGTCGTCATCGTCCTTTTTGCTGACGCGATCGAGATTGGTCGCGATCATGGTCTGCTCCTTCGCGCCGGGCGCCGTGGCATGGAGGCCGACGACCACGAGCTCGGGATGCGCGGCCATGAGCTCGTTGACGAGCTTCTGCGCGAGGATGTGATTGGCGGCGGCCTTTTTCCACGAAGCCATTTCTTCCGGCGTCGGATCTTGGGCCGCGAGACGGGCGGCGGTGAACGTGAGAACCAGGGCGGTGGCGGCCAGACGGAGCATTTTCATGGGGTGCGGGAGTTGAGTTTTTAAGCGTAGCGAAAGCATGGAGAAATTTCCTGAAACCGGGCTGAAACAAACGTGAATTTCTGTTCAGGGATGAGTGGGTGGCGCAGGTAAAGTGGCAGCCGTCGCGGACGCCGTCACCGCAGCCGAGCGAGCTCAGCCGCGGCCAATTCCGCCGGCAACGGCAGCCAGCCGCCAGACGCGGCGAACGCCTGCTGGCCCGGTGCACTCAGCACGAAGCGCAGGAATTGCGCCTGGAGCGGCGCGATCGCCTGACCCGGCGCGCGGTCGATGACCATGTAGATGGGCCGGACGAGCGGGTAGCGGAGGGTTTGCACCTCCTCGAGCGTGCCGGTGTAGTAAGGGCCACGGTCGGATTCGGCCACGGCGAGCGTGTGCACGCCCGGGATCACGTTACCGAAACAGCCGAAGCCGATCGCCGCTGGATCGCTCGCGACGGCCTGCGCGACAAGCTCGTCGGGGCCGAGGTTGCCGCGGCGCATCGGCAGATCGGTCACGGACTTTTTGAAGTCCGCACCGCGGGTGACGACTTTCTGGATGAAGTAGTCGATGCCGTTCGGCAGCCGGTGCGCGAGCGCGTGGATCGGGCGCGCGGCCCAGTCGCCGGTCGCGCCGAGATCGCCCCACGTGACAACATCCTGCGCGAGGCCGCGGCGGCGCGCCCGGGAGTAGATCGCGTCGAGCTGGTCGAGCGTGATGCGCGTGAGCGGATTGCTCGCGTGCACCAAAACACCGAGCGCCGGCGTGAGCCCCGGCGTCGCGTGTGCGCCGATTCCGACTAGGACGACGAACGGTTCGTAGCCGCGGAGCTTGCGAAACAACTCTTCCTCGTAAGGCCACAGCTCGCGCGCCGGAAACCCCAGATCGGTCGCGCCGGAGATCACCATGGGCACCGCGGCCAAGGGCGACGTCGACCGCACGATGAGGTTCATCCCGGGCTGCACGCGTTTGAACCCTTCGACCCACAGCGTCATCAATGGCTCGGCCGAGCTCTCGGCGACGAGGCGCAGGTCGCCGATGACTTTCGGGCCGGGTGAATATTCGGGATAAGCGGTCTGAGCCTGCGCCAGTGCGGAAAGGCCGCAGGCGGCGAAGGCGAGACAGAGATTCATGAAATTCATGATAGGCTTGGGTGTGGTGAAGTATCGCAGAGCACAGAGAACGCCGAGCGCAGAGGGGGAAACTGATTTCTTCTCGGGGCGCCCGGCGTTTTGTCGAACAGGACCATGCTAGAACGGCGTGGTGAGCGAGAAGGTCATCTTCCTCGGGTCGCCCGCATGCACATTGTTATTCGAAGCCACGTAGGAGAGATAGCCCCGATCAAGCGCGTTGGAGATGTTCAGCGCGAAACTGTAATGCTTCCACTGATAGAATAACGCGGTGTCGACGCGCACATACGACGGAATCTCATCCACGCCGACGGAATGTTGGAGAAGGCGCCGTGCCGGTTGCCCGTGTAAATCACCCCGAGACCAAAGCCGAGACCGCGCAGTTCGCCATCGGGAATGTTGTAGCGCGTCCAGAGGTTAGCTTGCTGGCGGGGCGCGTTGGAGTTCCGCGCATTGACCTGAGTGGGATCGAGCGAGCGGGTGATGCGCACATCGTCGTAGGTATAACCAGTCTGAAGCTGCCAGTTTTTCACCGGTTGGTAGGTCACCGAAAACTCCACACCCTCACTTTCCTCCTGGCCAGATACCACAAAGGTCTGGGCGCCGTCTATGGGCGAGACGCCGTTCGGAATCGGCTCGGCGACATTGTTGCGCACGATGTCATAAAGCGAGAGGGTGGTGTTCAGCTTGTGGTCGATCATGTCCGCTTTGACGCCGACTTCGAGCTGGTTGGAAACGGTCGGCACGAAATTCGCGCTGCCGTTGGCATCGACGGTCGTGGCGTTGGGCGGCACGAAAGATTTCGCATAACTGACATAATAGCCGACATTGTCCGTCGGCTGATACATCAGGCCGAATGAGGGCACCCACGCCTCGTCGGAGCGGCTGCGGTGCTGAATGGGATTGGCGAACCTGTCGTCGTAGGAACCGTCCTGCCGGTCGTGGCGGGCCGAGAGCACGAGGCGCCAATGATTCGCGAGCTTGATCTGATCCGAGAGGTAAACGCCGTAGTTATACTGGCGCGTGATGCCGTCGGACGGCGGAGTCACGGCGTCGGGCGGGAACGGCACGACGGTGAAGACCGGGTTATACAGGTTGACGTTGAAGGGCGCGGAGCGCTGGAACGCGAGCCGGAGGAAGTTGCTGTTCTCGTAGCCGCCGTTGAGTCCGAACAGCACCGTATTGCGGAAGGATTCGGGGCCGAACTCGCCGTAGATGTTCGCATCGATGAAGGTGTATTGGCGCAGATTTTTTTGGTGGCGGAGGCGCCGCACCAAGATCGAGTTCTGGACGTCGGCGAGCGTCGGCACGATCGGCGGCACAGTGCCGAGGCTGTCGACGGAGGTGACATTCTGATTTTCAAATGCAAGCTTGCCGTCGGTGTGCTCGACGTGGCGGCCCTGCACTTTCAGCACCCAGTTGTTGTCGAAGCGGTGGCTGAAATTCAGCCCGTAGGTCTCACCCCAGTCGTATTCCTTGCTGCTCGGATCCTGATAGACCGTGCCAAAGTTGGGGTGGAGCGAGGGCGTGAAGAAAGGGATGGCAAGAAAACTGTTCGAGAAGCGTTCCTGCCGGGTGATTTCGACGGTGGCGGTCACCTGCGTCTTTTCGTCGAGACGATAGGTGAGCGATGGGAAGAAAGAATAGTTGTGGGCCCACATCGGCACTTGGAATCCCGCGAGATGCTCGTAGTCCGCGATGATCCGATAGAGCCAATGCTTGCCGGCATCAAGCGGACCGGTGCTGTCCAACTGGCTGATGAAATTCAGGCTGTTGCCGAAGCTCGCGCCCGTGCCAAACGTGCCTGCGTCACCGGCGTAGGTGCCGACCGAGGCGAACACGGTGTTGCTCCGCTTCTGGAGCGGCTGCTTCGTGATGATGTTCACGATGCCGCCGGGCTGCATCAGACCGTAGAGGACGGACGTCGGGCCTTTGATGAGTTCGACCCGATCGACGTTGGCGGTAGTGGGCGAGCCAAAGCGGGAGGCGAGACCCGGCAGACCGTCGACCTGAAGATTGTTCAGCGTGTCGTCGATGCTGTTGCTGAAACCGCGCAGCGTGAAGCCCACGGCGACGGCCGCCTCGCGGGTCATGCCGATGACATACGGGTAAATGTCGTCCAGCGTCTGCGCCCGGAGATCCTGGAGCAACGCGGCATTGAGCACCTGCACGGTTTTCGGCAGGTCTTTCAAATCCATCGGCGTCTTGCTGCCGGCGGAGGTCGCTTGCTCGACATAGCTGCCGATAGTGGTGCTGACGGTGAACTGTTCGAGCTTGATGATCTCCTCCTTGTTTTCCTGCGCCGCGAGCGCGAGTGGGAGCAAGGCCAGCAGGAGGCGGAACGCGCGGGAAGCGCGGCGGCCGCTTTGGGTATCATGGGTGGTTCTCATTTTCTTTGGGTGTGGGTTGGGACGCAGGAATTCACGGAGCCGGGTCGAGCCGGGTGCGCTGCTCGCTCACGGCGGCCGCTGTGAGCGGTAGATAATTGCCGTTGTTGACGACGGCCTGCTGGCCTTCGCGGCTCAGGATGTAGCGGAGAAACTCGCGGAGCTTCGGATCGAGCGGCTGGCCGGGCGCGCGGTTGAGCTGGATGAAAACACTGCGCGCGAGCGGATAGGTGCGTTGCTGGATGGTGCGGCGCGTCGGTTCGACGAATGGCCCTGCGTCCGACGCGGCGAGCGCGAGCGGTTTCACTTCCAACAGGCCGGCGGCGTGCGGAAGACCCGTCCAGGCGATGCCGTATTTATCGTGGGCCAGTTCCTCCGTGAGCATGTGCTGAATGCTGCCCGTCGCGCCGACCGGACCGTCGGAGACCATTTTCCCGGCCTCGACGTATTCGCGATAATTGGGCGCCCATTTGTCGCCGCCGTGAAAAACTTTCAGTTGAAAAAAATTCGCCATGCCAGTGAACGCATAGCCGTAAGTGTGGATCGGCTGGTGCGTCCATTCGCCGCCAAGACCGAGCTGGCCCCACGTGCGGATGTTATCCTCGGGGCCGCGGCCGGCTTGCGGAATCCATTTGAAGCCGGTGTAGCCACCGGTGCGCTCGGCGCCGAAAATTCCGTCGAGCTGCTTCAGCGTCAGTTGCGTGAGCGGGTTGTCACGATGGACGTAGATGACGAGGCTCCACGTGCGGCCCTTGATGTCCGCCGCGCCGGTGGCGACGGTGATCTCGGTGAGGTCGTGGCCGAACGCCTCGGTGAACGCGAGGCATTCGATCAGCATCGGCTCGCGGCCGTTGGTTGCCAGATCGGCCACGCCGCTGACGAGCCCGCCGATGATCGCGGCGTCACTGCCGGGAAATTTGTCGTCAAAGCTGACGCCGGGCTGCCGCGCGCGGAAACCGTCCTCCCACTTTTGCAACGTGCCCGCGTAGTCGATGCCGTAGTTGCGGATGACGCCGGCGACTTTCTGATCCGGCACGTAGGCCGGCAGTCCGCTTAAGTCCCACTCCGCAGCGGCGGCCAGCTTCAGCGCGAGGGTTGCGAGCAGCGCGCCGGTCAGAAATTTTTGTGTATGCCGCGACATGAGGAGTGATCGATGGACGCGACGCCTACTCAAGCTTGCCGCGCTCCACCGACGCGATGGCGGCCGGCAGCGGCAGGTAGTGATCCTTCGCGACCAGTTTCTGCCCCTCGCGGCTGAGGACAAAGAGGATAAATTCTTTGACGAGCGGATCGAGCGGCTGGCCGGGGGGCCGGTTCAAATAGAAATACACGAAGCGCTGCAATGGATAGCGGCCGCTCGCCATGTCCCCGAGGACCGGTTGCCCCAGCACGCCGTTCCGATCGGAGAGCGCCAGCGGTTTGACCTGATCGCTTTGGAAGTAGGAGAAATTTCCGAACGCGATCCCGTAGCGATCCTCGGTCAACGCCGTAAGGATGTCCTGTGAAACCTTCGGCGTGCGCCGTTTCATGTCGTCGCCGGGAACGCGGTAGGCGTCCTTGAACGGCGCATCGAGCATCACCAGCTCGCGGAAATATTTCGTGACATCGTCCCGCCAATAAAAGCCGTAAGGATGCACAGGTTTGTCGGCCCATTCGCCCGTCAGACCGAGTTGTCCCCACGTCGTGAGGTCGGCCGGATAGCCGCGGCGGCGCTCGGCGGAATAGAGCGCGTCGAGTTCGGCGAGTGACAGGCGGGCGAGCGGGTTGTCCTTGTGCGTGAAAACGCCGATGGCCGAGACGTGGCTCTTCAACACGAAGGCGGCCAGACAGATTTTCACGCGAAACGGCTCGTAGCCGTAGGTGTCTTCGAACACCGCGTTGTCCGAATGGAAGACTTCGTCGGTGTTGGGCCCGAGCGCGATCCGCTCCTCGGGGCCGACGTTTTTCTGGCCAATGGTGATGTTGGCTCCGGGATGAATTTTCCTGAAGGCTTCGCCCCAGGCGCCCATCATCGCCTCCACGGTGTCCATGCCGCTGATGCCTGCGAGCGAGCCGGCGACCGGTCGCTGCGGAGCGTAGCCCGGAAGCGCGGGATCGACCAGAACGCTGGTCGCTTGCGCCATAAGGTGTGTGTTGGCCGCCAAGACCGTGGTGGCGACGACAAAGCCGAGGAGGAGTGACTTCATAAGCGGACAAGCGCCACCGAAGGTGCGGAGCAGCGTGGTGCTCCGCGCGCCCGGCGGGCTAAACCGTGGGAAGTGGGCCGTGTTTGCGGCTCAGAACTTCACGTTACCGGAGACGAACAGCAGCCGGCCGATCGGCGAGTATTGCGCGGTGTCGGCGTTGTTGTTGTTATTGGCGGCGGCTTGCGAGAGGCCGGCGTAGGGCGGCATCCGGTTGAAGAGGTTGTTCACGCCGACCGTGACTTTCATGCCCTTGAGGAACGACCACAGGGCGCCGACCTCGGTTTTGTTGAACGTGTAGCTCTCCTGCAAATCCCACGAATAGTAGGAGCCGACCGTCGCGGACGTGTGTGTCGCCTGCCAGACAGCGGGTGGCGTGCCGCCGACGTCGGTGACCGAGGACGAGTAGCTGTTACCGACAATGGTGTCCCAGTTGTGCATTTTCCACGCGAGCGTGGAGTAGAAGCTATATTGGGGCATCGTGCCGGCGATGGTCTGGCCATTCGTCGAAAAACCCGCGAATTCGTAGAACGGCTGGTTCGGCAGCGTCTGATATTTATATGACTGGAGATAAGTGCCGGTGGTGCCGACGGTCCATGTGCCCATGGTCTCCGTCTGAAATTGAAACTCGGGACGGAGGTCGAACGACTGCACATGGACGCCGCCGGAATTCACGAAATGATCGGCGATGTAGAGATCGTTTTTGTAATTTCCGCCGACGAGGTAATTGGCAAGGCCGCCTGGGCTGGCGAGCAGCGTCTGACTTGCACCCGGCTGGCCGGGCAGACCGCCGACGGCAATGGCGCTGAAGTAGGGCGAGGCGGAACCGAGGGTGTTCACGCTGGCAATGATGTTGTTGCCGCCGATGCCGGCGGGCAGCCCTTTATAGAACAGATTCGAGTAATCCACCGAGAGCGTGAAGTGCTTCAGAGCTTTTGGCGAGAAGACGAAGCCGAGGTTGCGCGTCCACGCCTGGCTGGGCTTGAGGTCGGGATTGTTGCCGTTGCCGGAGAAATAAACGAAGGTGGTGTTGAGCCGCGGATCGGCCGGGAGGTTCGTCGCGAAAAACGTCGAGCTCGAAGACTGCGTGGCGTTCGCCGGCGCATATTCGTGGGAAAGATCGGGGGCCGCGAACGCCTTCGAGTAAGTGAAGCGCACCGTGAGCTGATCATCGACAGGCTGCCAGCGCAGGCCGAGCTTGGGGACGCTCGATTTGCCGACGTCGGTGTATTTTTCGCTGCGCTCCGCCGCCGTCACATCGAGAGCATGAGCACCGGTGAACTCATGTCCGGCGCTCGCGAGTGGCACGCGCACTTCGGCGAACACCGAGTCGATCGCACGGCCCTTCGCGAACGGATCGAAGGCGAGGCCCGCGGCCCAGTTCTTGTTGTTTGGAAAATTCGCCTTGGTGTAGGAATCCTTGTCCGGGGTGCCGGCGAGGCGTTCCTTGCGCGTGGCGGCACCGAGGGCGAAGCCGAGTTTGCCCGCGGGCAGGTCGAGCGGTTGGCCGACGATCTTGGCGTCGAACGAGGTGAGCTTGCTCTCACCCAGCACCTGCTGCGTGCCGAGGACGTTCGCGAGCGAGGCGGCACTCGCGCCGCTGCGCGCGAACGGATCGAGCGCGGGCTGGATGACATAGTTGATGGTGTTCGGGTAAGTCGTGATGTCGATCACGCGGCTGAAAGCGCCGCCCGGCGTGGCCACACCCGAGGCATTGTAGCCGCCGGCGATGGCGAGGTCCTGGTTGGGCACGTAGAGATTGTTCGCGATGCGCTGGGTGATTTTTTCGTTGCTGTAGGTAGCGCCGACTTCCCAGCTCCACTCGGGATTGATTTCACCGCGCAGGCCGCCGGTCACGCGATCTCCGCTGGCGTCGTTGAACGTCTGGAGCGGATGGTCGAGGAAGCCGACCGAGACGCCGGTAGCGGCGACGGTGAGTGGGTTGAACGGCGAGCCGGCGGGCACATTGACGCCCGTGCGCAGATTGCCGAGGAAGGTGGTCGTCTGGTTGAAGCCTTTCGTGCGCGACAAGAGCGCGTCGCCGAAGGCGACGAGTTTTTTCGGCACGAGATCGAACGAGGCATTCACCACCGCGCCGCGCTGCTCGGACTGCATGAGCAGCGTGATGTAGGGCGAGGCGTTAAAGAGCGGAATCGAAGGATCGCCCGCGCCCACATAGGTGCCGTTGGCGACGAGTGCGGCGTAACTCGTGGCGGTGGCGGCGGTGCCGGTGGGATTTTTTCCACTCGGGGTCGCGAGCGAGGCGGTCAGAAAATTGCCGCCGGCAAAGCCGGGAAACGCCGTGCCGGTCTTCAGGTTCTGTTCGATGAACGGTCGCTGGTTTTGCCAGAGCGGATCCGTTTTGGACCAACTGCCGCTCACGGTGAGGCTGACGCCGCTGCGGGCGGCGCCGGCGATGAGATAGCCGGAGCGCTCCGAGTAGTGTCATGTGTTGGTGGAGACGGCGTAGCGACCACCCAACTCGGCGCCTTCGTAGTTGGACTTGAGGATGATGTTGACCACGCCGCCGATCGCATCGGAGCCATAGATTGCGGAGGCGCCGTCGGTGAGCACTTCCATGTGATCGATGGCGGCGACGGGAATCTGGTTGATGTCCACGAAGTTTTTGCCGCCGGTGGCGTTGATGCCGCTCATCGCGATGCGGCGGCCGTTGAGGAGGATGAGCGTGTCCAGATTATGGAGCGCGATCT
This sequence comes from uncultured Opitutia bacterium, assembly GCA_903840415.1. GTDB lineage: Bacteria > Verrucomicrobiota > Verrucomicrobiia > Opitutales > Opitutaceae > CAITWF01. The sequence continues at coordinate 57,584 of CAIMFY010000075.1, forward strand.
GCGAGCCGCCGGCGGTGTTTTGATTGACGTTGGTGGCATTGCTCACGCCGGAGTTGCTGCGGCCGGCGAAGGCCGGAATGCTCTCGCGGAGGATTTGGAGGAGGTTGGCGTTAAGGCCGGTTTGCTCGATGTCCTGCCGGCCGATGATGACGACGGGGGCGTCGGTGGAGTCGGCGGCGGTGGGAATGTTCGAGCCGGTGACGACGAAGGTGGCGAGCTTCACGGGCGTATCGGCGTCAGTCGCGGGTGCGGTGATTTTGTCGGACTTTTTTTCCGGCGGGGCGGCGACAGGGCGACGGACGGCGAGTGCGCCGGTCTTCGCGTCTTCGCTGGAGACGAGGCCAGTGTCGGCGAGCATCGCGTCGAGCGCCTGGCGCGGCGTGAGCGTGCCCTGCACGGGGCGCGTCTGCACATTGCCGACCGAATCGGCGAACACGATCTCGCGGCCGGCTTGGGCGGCGAATTGCTTGAGCGTCAAGCTCGCCGCGCCCGGGGGCACGTCGAACGTTCGCACTTCGGGGTCGGCCGCGAGGGCGCGAGAGGACAGGAGGGTCGCAGTGAAGCAGAGCAAGCCGAGCACAAGCCCGACGGCCCGGCGCACCTTGGGGAGGGGAACATTCATGGTTGAGTGGGGTTGATGTGGGTTCGTCAATACGAACCGCTGCGGCGGAGTTTCCGTTAAGGAAATATTTCGCGCCCGCGCCACGCGGTGAACGCTCACCACGCGCGGCCTACCGCGCACGGTGCAGGACAATCGTCGCCTCGTCGCGGCGTTCGGCGATCATGCCGAAGTCGGACTCCATCAGCCGGACGAAACCCTCGACGTTGTCGGAGCGAAAACTCGCACTGAGGCGCAGCGCCTCGAGGGCGGGCTCGCCCAGCGTAAGACGCACCGAGTTATGGCGGTTAAATTCGGCGGCGATGTCTGCGAGCGGCGCCTCTGCGAAGTCGAGCAGGCGAGGCTGCCACGCGAGTCTTTCCTCGATCTGGTTCGTAGAAAGCGCGGCAATGGGGGGCACGGGCGTCGCGGGCGCGAGCGGCACGACGGCATTCTCGCCGGCAGCGAGCAGCGGCACGGCGGCGCTCATGCCGGTCGGCGAATGTTCGTCGGGATGGTCGACGCGCACCTTGCCCTCGGTCACGAGCACCTCGACCGCCGCGCTGCCGAGGCGCACGTTGAACACCGTGCCGACCGCCTTCACCTGGACACCGTGCGCGACGACGATGAACGGCCGTGCCGGATTCTTGGCGACCGTGAAGCTGGCCTCGCCGCACACGAGCCGCACGCGCCGCTCCGTGGGCGTGAATTCCACGGCGAGCACCGAGCCGCGGTTCAACTGCACCACCGATCCGTCTGGCAGCGCGCGCTGCTCAATCTGCGCCACCGCCGGGCGGGGCGGCGGAGGCGCCGGGATCGGCGCGGCGCGTGGCCCCGCCCCCGGTGCCCGGAGGAAAATTCCGATCGCGAGGGCCGCGGCGGCGGCGAGCGCGAGCGGTGCAAAGCGGAGGCAGCGCCGAAAAAATACCCCGCGCCGCGGCGCGAGCAAATCCGGATCGGGCACGGCGCACACGGACGATTGCAGGCCGGCGAGCCGATCCAGTTCTTCCCAGCCGCGGCGGTGATCCGCCCACGCCGCGCGGTGCTCGGCGCGCCCGGCGAGCCACTGCGAAAACGCGTCCTGCTCCGCGGCTGTCAGCCCGCGATCCTGGCGCAGCACCCAGTGGGCGGCGTCACGGGCGACGGCATCGTCGTCGGCCGGCGTTGGTGTTTCGTCATTCATCGGCGCGCGCGCTGGTGCTGGCGGAAATACTCCACGCATTTGCGCAGGCCGATGCCGCCCTGTGCCTCGACGGTGTGTTCGGCGATGCCGAGACGCGCCGCCACCTCCTTTTGGGAAAGACCGTAGATTTTCCGCAAGGTGAGGACCTGGCGGCAGCGCTCGGGCAGGGACTGGATGGCGGCGATCAAGAGTTGGAGATCCTCGGCGCGCGCGATCGATTCGGGAATGCCCGCGCCATCATCCAAGACAGTCGAGACGGTGGTTTCCGTTAAAACTTCCGGCTGCAACAGGCGCAGATGGCGGAGCTGGTTGAGCGCGAGGTTGCGCGCGGTGGCGAACAAAAACGCGCGCGGACTGGCGATCGAGCCGGTTTCGCGCGCCTTCAGCAGCCGGATGTAGGACTCCTGCACCAAATCGTCGGCGTCACCCAGCGTGGGGAAACGCACCCGCAGCCAAGCGTGCAGCGCGGGGCCGTGCGGTAGCACCTCCTTCGTGAACCAGCAGTCGGTTTCGCGATCAGGTGCGTGCATGAACGCGATGGGGGCGTGCGACCGTGCTACGGAGATGAACCTATTTCGCCGGCGCGTAGAGCGCGGCATAGCTCGGAATCGGCTTTTCTAGAGCGTCGCGGATGGCACAGGAGATCAGAAGTTTTTGGGTATACATGGGGGAACTATGGGTTGCAGGGACACAGGGGAAAAGGACACCGCAGATCCCGACGCATCGGGACCAATCTCTGCCGGCGCGAAAGCAGCGCTCGCGGCGTGGGTGGGGGTTCACGACCCAGACTCTATCAGGCTCACCTTAAACTTTGCCTGAATAGTGTCTGAATTTATATTAACCGGACGCCAGTCGTCGGGTCCTGTGATCAGCGCGCGATTTCACGGCTCGCCGCCGAGATCGTGTCGGGTGGCAGCGGGAAAAACTTCTGCGCATCTTCCGCAATTGCACGCTGGCCGGCGGCGCTGAGGGCGTAGCGGATGAAGGCGCGTGTCGCGTCGCCTGGGGCGCGGCCGATGCAAAGGTAAATGGTGCGCGCGAGCGGATAGTCGCGGTTCGCGACTTCTTCGGCGGTGCCGGGGAAGAACGGCCCTGCGTCGGTCTCGGCGAGCGCGAGCGTCTTCGTGCCGGGCTGCGCGTAGCCAAAGCCGCTGTAACCGAGGGCTCTTTCGTCGGTGGCGACGGCGCGCACAATGAGTTCCAGACCCTGCGGGCCGTTTCCCGCGTCGGCATGCTCGGCGAAATCAGTCCGCCACGCTCGACCGGTAAGCAGACGCTGCTCCAGAAAATTCACGATGCCGGGCGGATTCCCAGTTTCGCGCCTCACCACCATACCGTGCAGCGAGATTTTTTTCTTCGCCCATTCGCCTTTGAGACCGAGCTGGCCCCACGTCGCGATGTGGGTGTCGCGAGCGAAGACTTCGCGGAGTTGGTCGAGCGAAATGTGTGTGAGTGGATTTTTCTCGTTCACAAATATCGCGATCGCGTGCGTGCCGCCTTTTGTCGCGCGGCTACCCGTCGCCACGGGCACGAGTTGCGGCGGGCCGCCAAATTTCTTCACGTAGGTGTCGCGCTCGGCGGGAAACAATTCGCGGGCGAATGGCACGACTTCCACTTCGCCGCGCACGAATGCGTCAAACGCCGCGGCGGCAAATTTCTCCCGCAGCGTCACCCGCGCGGGCGTCTCGGCTGGGAGCGCGTTGAAGCCGCGCGTCCACGCATCCATCAGTCCGGCCATGCTCTCGGCGCTGGCGCAGCGCAGCTCGCCCGCGAAACCGCGGGCGAATATCGCGAGCGCGAATACCGCGAGGGCGGCGCGCGCGTTCATCGTCAGTTGAGTTTCGCGAGCTCTTCCTGCACGACCGCGGGGAGAAGCGGCATGAAGACACCTTCGGCGGCAACGACGTCCTGCCCTTGTTTGCTGAGGACGGCCTTGAGGAACTCCTTGATCTTCGGCTCGAGCGGCTGGCCCGGCGGACGGTTGACGTAAATATAAACGTAGCGCGAGAGCGGGTAAGTGTGTTGGTAAACCGTCTCGATCGTAGGCATGATGAACGGATCGCCGTCTTTTTCCGCGAGCGGCACCACTCGCACGTCGGGGGTGACATTCGCGAGCAGCGCATAGGTGAGACCGCCGAGCTGCGTGTGCATGTCGTTCGATGCGACCGTGAACGCGTGGGTGAAACCGATGCCCTTGACGTTTTGGATGCCGTCGCGCCATTCGCCGTTTTGCAGCACCTTCCATTTGACGAACTGCTCAATGCCGTTCGGTGGCTTGAGCCCGTAGGTGTGAATCGGGCGATTGGCCCACTCGCCGGTGAGGCCGAGCTGGCCCCACGTGGTGATCTCGCTGCCGCCGCGGTTGTGCGACTTCGAGTAGATTTGATCGAGCTGCTTAAACGTGAGGCCCGAGATCGGGTTGTCCTTCGCCACGAGGACAATCGAGGTTGCGGTCTTGCCGAGCGAGCCGAGCGAACCGGTCGCGACCTTAATCGCGAACGGCTCGTAGCCGAATTTCTTCACGAATGCGTCGTGCTCGGCCGGCAATGCCTCGCGACCGACTGGCGCCATATGTGCAATCCCAGCGGTGAGTGCAGGCACGCCTGAGCCGGAGGCGCGCGCCTCCATCGTCACGCTGAGCCGCGGATACGCGGGGCGGAAAAGTTTGATCCAGCCGAGCGTGATTTCGTCCATGATGTCGGCGCCAACAAGGTTGAGTTCTTCCTCTGGCACGGACGTGACCGGGCCTGGCTTCCAGACCGGCAGCGCCGGATCGGCCTTGAGGTGATGCTCAACCGCAGCGTATTTCAGCGCGAAAGCCGGTGCCGCCGCGGCGATGAACGCGGCAGCAATCAGCCAGCCGTGTGGACGTGAGCGGAGCGAAGGCAGGTCGAATTTCATGGGGACAGGGTAAAACCAACGAAGATTTGTGACGTGAATCCGGAGAGTGTCACAAAATCCTGAATCCGGTCTGAACTAAGTCTGAATTGAATGGCGCTTAAGTAAGCCCTAAAGTTTGCTTGTTGAGATTGCCTCGAATTAGTGGACACAGACAACCGCGTTGACGGGTAGCTGTTTGGTCGCTTGCGAGGACAGGAGCCATAAGGCTTGCCGCAGCAAGC
>CAIMFY010000076.1 GCA_903840415.1 uncultured Opitutia bacterium
AGCGTACACTCCCAAACCAAAACTCCCTTTAACCTTGTCGCGCACCACCACACCACTATCAACCCCTCGTCCTCAGGGTGGCTGGTTTTGAACTCTTTCCCATGTGACCTTTAGTGGCCGGTTATGAAGTGACCCCTGACAACGTCCAGCGCCTGGAAAGCATCGGCCTGCTGGCGGGCGGCATCGCCCACGATCTCAACAATATCCTGCAACCGATGATGATGATCGCGCCCATGCTGCGATCCGAAATCAAAGACCCCATCAATCTCGACCTGCTGGCCACGGTCGAGCGCAGCGCCCAACGCGGCGCCGACATCATCCGGCAAATTCTAACCTTCTCCCGGGGTTTGAAAAGCGAACCGACGCTCGTGCAAACCCGGCACTTGGCGAATGAGATCGGCGACATCGCCCAAGAAACGTTTCCGCGCTCGATCACCGTCTGCATTCATGCGCCCAAGGATCTCTGGCTGGTCAATGGTGACGCCGGGCAGATTCAACAAGTCTTCATGAATCTGGTCGTAAACGCCCGCGACGCCATGCCCGATGGCGGCACGCTGACCGTGACCGGATCAAATCAACTCTGGCACGGCCCGCCCAGCGCGGATTTTCCGGACGCCAAGCCCGGGCAATACGTCGTTTGGACGGTGCAGGACACCGGCTCCGGCATTCCGCCGGGAATCATCACCCGCATCTTCGATCCGTTCTTCACGACTAAGCCGTTAGGGAAAGGCACGGGCCTAGGTCTATCAACCGTGGCGAGTCTCGTGCGTAAGCACGAAGGCTTCCTGCACGTCGCGAGCCAACTCGGCCAGGGCACGACCTTCCAGATCTACTTTCCAGCGCAGCCCGCGCAGGAGTTACTTGCCGCAACCCGTGAGACGACTCTGCCGGTCGGACACGGGAAAAAGATTCTGCTGGTGGATGACGAGGAGAGCATCCGGCGTTCGATGAGCCGAGCCTTTGGCTTGAAAGGATTCGAGGTCGTCACCGCACAGGACGGGCAAGCCGCCCTGGAATTGCTGGCCAACCCGCAGAACAATATCCAACTGGTGGTCCTGGATATCATGATGCCGCGCATGGATGGCATGAAGTTGGTCCGAGCCATTCGGGCCGAAGGCCGCGACGTCCACATCATTGTAGCGAGTGGCGGTGTCAGCGAAGTGCAGAAAGCTGAACTGCTACAGTTGGGCGTAGAGCAAATTCTCGAGAAACCCTTCTCGTCGGACGCACTCGCCGTGGCGGTCCGAACCCAAAATCTGTAACCTCACCATGTCAGTCACGACCAATCCCTTTCGAGAACGCCGCCACAATCCGCAGGAAGCTTCGGGGCGGCTAAGGATTCTCGTGATCGAGGATACCGAGGACTCTCGGCAGGTCGAATGTCGAGCGCTGCAGCAGGCCGGTTATGAAACCAAGTCCGCGGGCTCGGCGGAGGAGGGATTCCAGTTTGCCCAGTCCAGCTCCCCCGATCTAATCCTGTGCGACATCCTGATGGGTGGAGAAGATGGCTTCGCCTTGCTGGAAAGGCTACGCAACACTCCCGCGACCGCTACCATTCCGGTGATCCTGATGGCGGCTGATCACGGCTCGTCCTCGGAAGACGGGAGGCGCCGGGGCATGGCGCTCGGGGCAGACGATTTTCTCCGCAAGCCATTCGCACCGGACATCCTGCTGACATCGGTCAAAGCACGGCTGCAAAAGAAAGCCCTCGAACAAAGCCAAGCCGCCCGCACACAGGCGTGTCTGGTCCAAATCCTGGAATCGACCGTCGATCTCACCCTGCTCGTCGAGGCGGAAACGCTGCAGGTGATCTATGTGAATCACGCTGGGCGACGCTTGTTCGGTTTGCCAGCGACGCTTGAATTAGACGGCCAGTTCCTCGCACCGCTCTTCACTCCGGCCTCCCTGACCCTGCTGTCGAGCGACATCTTCCCCACCGCGCGGCAAGGAAACGCCTGGCAGGGCGAACTGGTCCTGCGGTCCCCGGCGGGACGCGAAGTGCCAGTGAGCGCGGTGGTGTTAAGCCACCAAACCGGCGAATACGATCAGCGGATCTTCTCGATTGTCGCCCACGACATCAGCCGGCGGCGGGAGTTGGAGAAAAACCTGCGCGAGAACGAAGCCTACCTGAAGACGATTTTTGCCTCGATTAAGAACGGGATCGTCATCGCGGATGCCACCACCAACACAATCATCGAAGTGAATGACGCGGTGGTGCGACTCACCGGCCGGAGCAAACTCAGTCTGGTGGGAAAACCGTTTCACACCTTGGTGCGGAAGGAAGAAGAACCGATTCAGGCGGCCGCCGACTTGAGCCCGTTGAGCAATAGCAACGAGTGCCTGCTCCTCGATCAGCAAGGCCGGGGCATCGCGGCGCTCCGCAGTTCCGTGCCGATTCTGCTTCGCGGCCGGCTTTGTCTGCTGGAATGCTTCACCGATATCTCAGCGCAAAAGCAGATCGAGGCGCAATTGCGCGACAGCGAGATCCGCTTCAGCACCATCGCCACCGCGACGTTTGATGGGATGGTGATGGCAGATCCGACAGGACGCATTTCCTTCTGGAATCCCGCCGCGGAACGAATTCTGGGCTACACCGCCGCCGAGGCGATCGGGCAGGACCTGCACCGACTGATCGCGCCGGCCCGCTATCACCAAGCCGCCATCGCGGGTCTGGGAATGTTTGCGAAAACCGGCCAGGGCGCCGCAGTCGGCCAATCGCTGGAATTGTGCGCGTTGCGGAAGGACGGCAAGGAAATCGCGGTTGAGTTGTCGCTGTCCGCGGTCGCGATCGACGAGCAGTGGCACGCCATCGGCATCATGCGGGACATTTCTCTGCGCAAGCAGGCCGATGCCACTCTCCAACTGGCACATGCCGCAATGGACGCCGCCGCCAACGGCGTCGCCATCACCGACATCAAAGGCACGATCATCTGGATAAATCAGGCGTTCACCACGCTCACCGGTTATTCGGCCGAAGAAGCCATCGGCCAAAATCCCCGAGTTTTGCAGTCTGGGCAGCACGAAGGACCATTTTACGAGAACTTGTGGCGCACGATTTCCTCCGGCCAGATCTGGCAGGGCGAGCTGTGCAATCGGCGTAAGGACGGCACGCTTTACCACGAGGAGATGACCATCACGCCAGTGCGGCAAAACGGCCAAGTCACGCACTTCATCGCCATCAAGCAGGATATCGCCGCGCGCAAGCAGGCGGAAGAGGAACGCCAGCAGATGGAGGTACAGCTGCGGCAGGCCCAGAAACTCGAATCCATCGGACAACTGGCCGCCGGCATCGCGCACGAGATCAACACGCCGGTTCAGTTTGTCGGGGATAATGTGCGTTTCGTGAATGAGTCGCTGCCTCATTTCGCGCTGCTCTTGACGCTGCACCGGGAGTTACTGGAAGCCGCCCGCGCCACGGCTACCAACCGAGCACTGGTCGAAAAAGCGGAGGCCTCCCTGCAAGCCAGCGACCTAGACTATCTGATCAGGGAGTTGCCCACCGCCGTAAAGGAGAGCTTGGATGGCATTGACCGCATCGCCCACATCGTGCGGGCGATGAAGGAATTTTCGCATCCCAGCTCCAAGGATCGCGCACCCGTCGATCTGAACCGCGCGATCGAAAGCACCGTGACTGTGGCGCGCAACGAATGGAAATATGTCGCCGATCTCACGCTGGATCTGGAACCGACGCTGCCGTCCGTGCCGTGCTACGCCAGCGAGATCAACCAAGTGGTGCTCAACCTCGTCGTCAACGCGTCCCATACGATCGCCGATGTCGTCCGGGCCCAGCCCGGCACCAAGGGCAAGATCACAATTCGCACCCGTGGCGTAGAGGGCGCCGTGGAAGTGCAAATCGCAGACACTGGTGCAGGCATTCCCGAAGCGATCCGCCACCGCATCTTCGATCCGTTTTTCACGACGAAGGAGGTCGGCAAAGGCACCGGCCAAGGGCTAACCATGGCGCACAACACCATCGTCAAGCGTCACGGCGGCAGTATGCGCTTCGAGAGCAGCGTCGGTCAGGGCACCACGTTTTTCATCCGACTGCCGCTGATGGTGGCAACAAGCAACGGCCTAATCGAAACCACTGCGGCGACATGAAAAGCATCCTCTTCGTTGACGACGAACCGCGGATTCTCGCGGGTTTCCAGAGGCAATTCCATGCGCAGCGCGCGGAGTGGACGATGCGCTTCGCCAACAGCGGGGCTGAAGCCCTGACAATGCTGAACCAAGCGCCAGCTGATGTGCTGGTCACCGACATGATGATGCCGGGGATGGACGGGGCGCAGCTCTTGGAACAGGTGGTCAAGCTCCATCCCGATACCGTTCGCATCGTGCTCTCGGGCCATTCGTCCGACAAATCCGTGCTGCGGCTCGTCTGCCCGGCGCACCAATATCTGGCCAAACCCTGCGAGCCGGATCAATTGCGCAATACCATCACGCGCGCGTTGGGACTGCGCGAATTGCTCGGCAACGCCGAACTGAAACATCTGGTGGCGCAGATCAAGACACTCCCGAGCCTACCGGTGCTTTACACCGAGGTCATGCGGGAGTTGCGCTCAACCGACCCCTCCATGGATCAAATCGGGAAAATTATCGCCCGCGATATGGCGATGAGTGCCAAGATTCTTCAGCTCGTAAATTCAGCCTTTTTTGGGTTGGGCCACCACATCACCCACCCGTCCGAAGCCGCCATGTATCTGGGAGTAGAGACGATGAAATCGCTCGTGCTGTCTACGCAGGTCTTTAACCAGTTCAACCGCAGCGTGGCCAACTTACCGGGATTTTCCATCGAAGCCCTCTGGCAGCACTGTTGGAACACGAGCGTGTTCGCACGGCGAATCGCTCAGGATGAGGGCCTGAGCAAGGAAATCGTCGACCAATGCTTCGTCAGCGGTCTCTTGCACGACGTCGGCAAACTCATTCTTGCCGCCGACCACTCAGCGGCATTCACGCGCGCCCTCGAAATCGCGCACCGGGAAAAGGTGTCACTCTGGGTGGCCGAAAAGGAATTGTTCGGTTCCTCTCACGCTGACATCGGGGCGTATCTATTGGGCCTGTGGAATTTCTCGCATCCCATCGTGGAGGCGGTCGCCTACCACCACCGCACCGGCGACAGCGTGCTCGATGAACTCGGCGTTGCTGCCATCGTACATGGGGCCAACCTGCTCGAGCACTACCCGCAACCCGACGATTTCAGAAAACTCATTGTGCCGTCCGCGCCGGACAACCTCCACTCCGGAGCAACGGCTGTGCGGCTGGAAAAATGGAGCCGGCTCTGCCAAGACGCCGATCTTCCGGAAACTTGAACCATGTCCGACACGATCCTTTTTGTTGATGACGATCCCAGAATTTTGGCTGCGATTGAGCGCACGCTCCGGAGGGACTTTACTCTTTGCACGGCCGTGGGGGCCGAGGAAGGCCTGAGCAAACTGGAGCACGCTGGTCCATTTGCCGTCGTCGTCGCGGACCGGCAGATGCCCGGCATGGATGGGATCCGCTTCTTATCCGTCGTCCGAGAGAAATCCCCCGACAGCGTCAGAATGATGCTCACCGGCAATGCCGATTTGGAAGCGATGATTCAGCTGGTCAATGAGACCGGCATCTTTCGGCTCCTCACCAAACCCTGTCGCCCGGAGGTGCTATCCAAGGCGCTCCGCGACGCCCTGACGCAACACCATTTGGTCGTCAATGAGCGCGAGTTGCTCGATCGCACGCTGAAAGGCAGCATCAAGATATTGGTCGATCTGCTGGCCGTGCTCGCCCCCGACACCTTCAAACAACGGCATCGCATGCGCGAACGGATCGACACGATCGCCAAGCGCTTGGACCTGACTAAGACTTGGTCCCTGCACGTCGCCGCGATGCTGTCTCCCATCGGGCTGATCACGTTGCCCCCGGAATTGGCGCCCAAGGTGCGCGGCGGGCACGCCCTGACTGAAGATGAACGCGCACTGGTCGAGCGCGTCCCGGAAATTGGACGCAATCTGCTGGTCAATATCCCTCGCCTCCAGGACGTGGCCCAGATCATTTATTATCAGGAAAAATGTTATGACGGCCTGTCGTTTCCCAACGACACCGTGAAGGGTGAAATGATCCCCATTGGATCCCGCGTGCTCAAAATTCTGAATGACTTGGCCAAAATGGAAGAGCGCGGAAGAGGCACCACGGAAGCCCTAATCATCATGCGCGAGTGCGAAGGCTGGTATGATCCGAAAATCATGGCGGCGGTCTGCGAATGTTTTGGTCAGGAAATCAAGACGGTGGCGGGTCTGCCAGATTCGGTCTTGGCCATCGGGATCGGTGAATTGTGTTCGGGGCATGTGCTGTATTCCAATCTCGAGACCACCGACGGCCAGATCGTCGTAAATGCCGGCGAGATCATCACTAAGTCCATTTTGGAAAGCGTGAATGATCTCGGCCGTCTTAATGCGGTCCGGTTGCCCATCTTAGTGGTGGGGAAGTAAGCACCAACGGAAAAACTCAAGCGGTGCCGGCCATCGGAACCAGCGGGAGCGTGAGCACGAACGTCGCGCCCTGACCCGGTCCGGCGCTTTCCACGCGCAGCGAGCCACCGAGCTCCTTCGCCGCGATTGCGCCACTGTGCAGGCCGAAGCCGTGGCCGTTTTTCCGCGTCGTGAAACCATGCGAAAAAATTCGCGTGAAATTCTCCGGCACGATCCCCACGCCGTTGTCGGCCACGGCGATCGTCACCGAGTGTGCGTCGGCCGTGGTGCGAAGCGTGATTTTTTTGTCCGTGCCGCCGGCGTCCTCGCAGGCGTGCTTCGCGTTGCGCACGAGGTTCACAAGAATCTGCATCAACTTGTGCTTGTCGGTCGTCACTACTGGCAGCGCTTGAAAATCGCGTCCGATCTGCACGTGGTGCCGCGCGCAGGAGTCGGCATTCATCCGCAGCGCATCCTCGATCAGGTCGGCCAGCGGCAGGGACTCGTTCACGCCCGAGGCGCGCGCATAGGACTGCTGCATCGCGACGACTTCCTTGATGTGATCGATGTTTTTCCGCAGGTGATCGAGTTCCCCAATCGTCACTTGGCGCTCCGCCGCGATTTGCGCCGCGAGGGCGGCGAGATACGCGGGAATTTTTCGGCCTTTGGGATCGTCGGTCAGAAATTCCGCCAAGTCGCCGGCGTGCTCCTCGAGCATGGCGGCGATCTTGGGCAGGTTGGCCGCCTTCGATTCGCGCAATTGATCGGTTACGAGGGAGGCGGAAACGTTCACGCTGTTGAGCACGTTGCCGATGTTGTGCAGCACGCCGGTCGCCACTTCAGCCATACCCGCCTGCCGGGACACATTGATTAGTTCCTTCTGCGCCTGATCGAGCACGGTCTCGGCCCGTTTGCGCTCAATGGCGGTGGCGATGTGTTGCGACACGTAGAGCAGCAACTCGAGATCCCGTCCGGTCAGGCGCACCGGCCCGGAATAAATTTGCACGGCGAGGACGCCAATGGAGCGTTGCCCTGAAATCAGCGGCACGCCGAGCCAATCCTGCGGAGGCGTGCCGATGAGGGAAATCTCGCCGGAGCGCGCCATCGTCATGATCATGCCGGCCGTAAGGAGCAAGGGTCGGCCTGTGCGCAAGACATGGCCGGTGAGTCCGTTACCGGGGAGTCGCGGCGCCGGCACCGGATCGACCTCGTCGACGAAGTAGGGGAAACTCAGCAGGTCGGTCGTCGGATCGTGCAGCGCAACGTAGAAATTTTGCGCGGGCAGTAATGCGCCGACGATCTCGTGAATCCGGCGATACAGGGAGGGCAGATCGCCGGATTCGTGCGCGGCCTCCGAAATCCGGAGCAACGCGGCGTGCGTCATATCGGACCGCTTGCGCGCCGTGATGTCCTGCTTGACGGCGATGAAGTGGAGCGCGCCACCCTGCGGATCGCTGACGGGCGTGATCGTCATTTCCTCATCGTAGCATTCACCGTCCTTGCGGCAGTTGACGATCTCACCCCGCCAGGCACGGCCAGCCGTGATCGTGGTCCACATTTGCTGATAGAATCCGCCATCGTGTTTGCCCGATTTTAGCACGCGCGGATTCTGCCCCACGACTTCCGCGGTGGTGTAGCCGGTCAACGCGGTGAAGGCCGCGTTGGTCCATTGGATGAGACCCTGCGCGTCGGTGATAAAGATGGCGTTGGCGGAAGCATGCATCGCGGCCTCAAGCAATCGGAGTTCGCCGTTGGCTTTGCTCAGTTCGGTCGTGCGATGCGCGACGCGAAGTTCCAGTTCGTTATTCGCCTGCTGGAGCAGGGCGTCGTGGGCCTGGATTTGCGCCAACATGCGATTGAAGCCCTCTGCGAGGCGGCCCAGTTCGTCGCTGCCGTGACGGTGCGCGCGTATCGCGTAGTCACCCCCAGCCTCGACTGCCGCTACCGTGCGCACCAAATCCGTGATCGGCTCAGAAACGATCCGCTGGAAGCGCAGCGTGAGAACGAGCGCCACAAGCGAACCGACCACCAGCAACCCGGCGATCACCTGCAACTGAAACCAGGCTCGCTCGTGGAGTGCGCCGAGATCGGCGCTAAGGTAAATGGCGCCAATCCGCACCCCGCGGAACACGACGTCGTGAAACGTGTCGAGCCGATCCGGCACGTAGCGCTGACCGGCACGCCGGTCGCGGGGAAATTCGAACAGGTCACGGTCCCCACTGCGGCGATACTCCGCGACTAATTGGCCTGCGTGATCATAAACGCCCGCGGCGACCACGTGCCGGTTTGGACTGAGAGTTTTCAGCGTCTGCTCAACCGCGGCAATCTGGTGCGCTGCGAGATTGGCGGCGACGCCATCGTCGATGATGTCGGCCACGACCACAACCTCGCGCTCGAGGCTTCGGCGCAACGAGACTTGCTCAAACAGCGCCAGCGATAGGCCAGCGAGCAGCAGCGCTCCGATGCTGATTCCCATCGTGTGCAGGATCAGTCGGTGTTTGATGGAAAGTTTGCGAAGCGAAAACATGGCGGTCGTTTACAGTGCGTGGAATCCGATAAGGCAGGTGCGTTAAGCGAAGTTTTGCTTCGCCCCGAATGCGGCCCATCAGGCTTGTTTCGGCTCAGAATGGCGCCACCGAGAGCAAAAAGTTCAGCGAAGCGAGGCTGGTGGCTGGAGCACTTGCCTTCGCATGGCGTGATTTCGGGGGCGAGCGAGCCAAGTCCGGCATTTAGTCCCGACGGCAATCACTCGACGGGTGTTACTACGTAGCTGCTCGCTGGGTGTTAGCCACCGCTAATCACCATTGCCTTTCAACCCTATGCTGCGCACTTTCTACCCATCGATTAACGCCACTTCTGCGATGTCATTTTCCGCCCAGCCCCAAATTTGCCTCCTGACCGCCGCCCTTGGTGTGGCCGTCGTGCTGGCGATGTGGGTGCAGCAGGCCATGGCGATGGCGCTGAA
>CAIMFY010000077.1 GCA_903840415.1 uncultured Opitutia bacterium
AAGAGCAGGCGTTCGAGGCGCGAGAACAACGCGGCGCATTGCTCCAACGCCGGATAATTATCCGGCGTCGTCAGCTTTGCTTCCACGGTGATTGTCATAGTGTGCAAATGAACACGTTTAGGCGCAATGGCAAGATCTTCCGCCATCAAGTACGGCAAAGTTTCGCGTTAAATGCCCACAAAAGCCCATAAAATCGGCAGCTGCTGGTAACCCTAATTTTTCGCCAGCGCCGCCTCGCGCTCGACGAGCGTCGGGTGAGAATAATAAAATGCGCTGAACCACGGATGTGGCGTCAAGTTGCTCAAGTTTTTCTGCGCCAGTTTCCGCAACGCGCCGACCATGGGAGTCGCGCTTCCGACGGCGGAGCGGGCGAACGCATCCGCTTCATACTCGTGTTTACGGGAGAGTAAATTTGTGAGCGGCGAGAACCAGAAACTCACCAAACCGCTCAGCAACCCGAAAAGCAGAAACGACGGCGCCACCGCGTTAACCGGAAAGCCGAACGCCCCATTGAACCACGGGCTGCGCGCGAGCCACGCGATCACGCCGAAACCGCCCAGCAACATCGCCGCCGAAAGTGCGATCATCTTCGGGATGTGACCGCGACGATAATGGCCGATTTCATGCGCGAGCACCGCTTCCAACTCCTCCGGAGTGAGCTGCGCGATGAGCGTGTCAAACAGCACAATGCGACGAAAGCGACCGAAACCGGTGAAGTAGGCGTTCGAGTGTCCCGAGCGTTTTGAGCCATCGATCACCTCGATGGTCGAAGCCCGAAATCCCGTGCGTTCGCCGAGCGACAGCAATCGTGTGCGCAAGTCGCCCTCGGGCAGCGGCGTGAGCTTGTTAAAGAGCGGCAGGATCAACTTGGGATAAAGCACGAGCATTAGCAGCTGGAATCCGAAGACGAGGACGAAGCCCCACAGCCACCACGCGTTGCCCGCCCATTTCACCAGCGCCAGCAATGCCCACAACAGCGGAAACCCGATCACGAACAACAAGGCGAGTCCCTTGAGCTTGTCAGTCACCCAAAGCGCCGCCGTGCTCTTGTTGAACCCGAATTTCTCCTCAAGCCGAAATTGCTCCCACCACTCGAAGGGCAGCGAAGGCACCGAAATGAGGACTCCCGTTACCAAAATAAACGCCGCCTGGCTCCACACGGCTACAGCCTCACTCCAGCTAGAAGTGTAGGCGAACAACCACGGCAGCACGCCGCTGAAAAGCACCACCGCTAGCACCAAAGTGTCGAAAACTTCCGTCACGACGCCGAATCGTGATTTGGCCAAAGTATACGCGACCGACTTGGTGTAAGTTTCTGCGTCCATGATGGCGGCCGCGGCCGGAGGGGCAACCGTGGCATTTCGCCGCACCTCGGCGCGATTGAGCGCAGATAGGAGCAGTTCACCACCGAGCCGAAGCACCATCAGCGCCACGGTTATTCCAAGGACAAGACCCATAGTTCCAATCCATGCGAAACTACGCCCGCTGCCAGCCCAAAGATTGTTTGAAATACCCGCCTAGCGTCGCATCTTTTCCTCCGTGGAAGCCAAAGAAAGCAAACTCTCCTTCGAGACCGCCCTCGAAAAACTTGAATCCATCGTCGAAGAGATGGAGTCAGGCGATGTGCCGCTCGCAGAGCTGCTCGCGAAATTCGAGGAGGGCAGCAAGCTCCTCCATGTGTGCGAAGCGAGGCTGAAAGCCGCCGAACTCAGGATTGAGCAGCTCAAGAAGCAGAAGGATGGCAAGCCGACATTCGAGAAGTTCGAAACGGCGAACGAAGACTGAAATGAATCGATCCGCTTCCACTCCGCCCGCCCCTCTCCTTCCCGGCATTCACAGCCCCGCTGACGTCAAGGACCTCGCCCCCGCCCAGCTCCCACAGCTCGCACAAGAAATCCGCGAGGAATTAATAGCGGTCACATCCAATAGCGGAGGGCACATCGGCCCCAACCTCGGCGTCGTCGAACTCACGATCGCGCTGCACCGCGTCTTCTCGACGCCGCAGGATCAGTTTGTTTTCGACGTCGCACATCAAGGTTACGTCCACAAGCTGCTTACAGGCCGCGGTGGCGATTTTTTTCGGAAACTTCGCCAGACCGATGGAGCGAGCGGGTTTCTCTACCGCAACGAGAGCGTGCACGATTCATTTGGCGCGGGTCATGCCGGCACCGCGCTCTCTGCCGCACTTGGCATGGCCTCGGCGCGCGATCTTCGCGGCACGTCGGAACACGTCGTGGCCGTCTGTGGCGATGCGGCATTTACCTGCGGCATCACATTGGAGGCGCTCAACAATGTCGTCTCGTCGACGAAGCGCCTCATCGTCATCCTTAACGACAATGAGTGGTCGATCGCGAAGAATGTGGGCGCAATTTCGCACTACCTGAACCGAATCAGCACGAGCAAAACCTACAACAAACTCCACCACGATGTGGAAGCATTCTTCAAGAGCTTCCCTGCTGGCATGGAGATGAATCGTGTTTACCAGAAGTGGAAACGCGAGACGAAGGACTTTTTCGTCGAATCGTCTCTCTTCGAAAAATTCGGCCTGCGCTACCTCGGTCCGGTCGACGGCCACAATTTCGAAGCTCTGGTGAAAAACCTGGAGTTCGCCGCGCACTGCGATGTCCCTGTCCTAGTCCACGTCTTGACGAAGAAGGGCAAGGGACTCGACGCCGCCATCGAGCACCCAGAAAAATTTCACGGCTCGGGCCCGTTTAATCCGATCACCGGCGAGAGCACCAAGCCCGCGTCCGGCGCCCTGCCAAACTATCAGGATATATTTGGCCGAGCGCTGGCCCGCTTTGCCAAAACCGATCCGAACATCGTTGGCATCACGGCGGCCATGCCGAGCGGCACTGGCATGTCCTACCTCGCGGCGGAAGTGCCCCGGCAATTTTTCGACGTCGGCATCGCGGAAGAACACGCCGTGCTGTTCGCCGCCGGTCTCGCAACCAAAGGTTTCCATCCGGTTTGCGCGATCTACTCGACGTTTCTCCAACGCGCCTATGATCAGGTCATTCACGACGTGGCGTTGCAGAACCTTCCGGTGACCTTCTGCATGGATCGCGCCGGACTCTCACCCAACGACGGACCCACCCACCACGGATTATTTGATCTCTCTTACCTTCGCTGTGTGCCCAACGTCATTGTGATGGCGCCGAAAGATGAAGATGAACTCGTGGACATGCTGCACACGAGCCTTCACCACCCTGGTCCGGCGTTTATCCGCTATCCACGCGGCTCGGGTCCGGGAGCGGCCATCAAGGTCGACCCGGTCGCACTGCCGATCGGCCATGCCGAAGTCTTGCGCGAAGGATCGAATATCATGATCTGGGCGTTGGGGAACATGGTTCAAGACGCGCTCAAACTCGCTGCCCGCTTGGCGACCGAGGAAAATCTTTCCGTCGGCGTGGTCAACGCCCGCTTCGTCAAACCCCTCGATCGCGCACTGCTGCTCAGCCACGCGGCCTGCATTCCCTTGCTCGTCACCATGGAAGATCACGTGCTGGCCGGCGGCTTCGGTGGCGCTGTGCTCGAAGTGCTGCAGGAGGCCGATTGCCCGGTCGCTGTGGAGCGGATTGGCTGGCCCGACAAGTTTGTCGAACACGGCAGCAGCGTCGATGTGTTGCGCGCAAGATGCGGACTCACTGCCACCGACATGTATCGCCGCGTGCTCGATCGCTGGCGGAATCTCAGCACAGAACACGTCGAGGCGGACGTTTAATCTTTGAACTAGACCCGTTTAATCATTGGTGCGGGCGGCGGGAGTCGAACCCACTCGCAAACTTTGCGACGGATTCAAATTCCCACCTCTCGAACGTCTTTTCAGAGCGAGGATTCGCTCTGATTGGATTTTCATTTCAGAGCCGATAGATGCAGCGAAATGCACCGTTTGCAAGGATTCTGGCAACAGTGTGGCAACAGTAAGCGTTCCCCTCTGCGCTCGGCGACGGTCAAGGTAGCGGCAACTTGCCTTGCGGGCCTTGTGCTCACTAGCCTCGCACCATGAGATCCGACGATTATTTGACCGGCGCCGGCCGCAACCCCCACCTGCGAACCTGCGATGCCTGCGGCAAGCAAATAGCCAAGAGCGCGCGCACCTGCCCGCATTGCGGCAAAACGTATACCACGCTCGGCGGCGTATTCATCGCGGTCATTATCGGCCTGATTCTCGCGGGTTACTTTTTCTCGCGCAAATAGCGGACAAAAAAAGCCCCGCGTATCGGCGGGGCTTTTGGCGTCAGTCAATGCCCGCCGGCTTCACCTTCAGCCAGCAGGACGAGCGCCCGAATTCGTAAAAACTGCCGGGACGGCGCAGGACAAGCCCCTCGCCACCGGCTGCGACGACAGCGGCAAACTCGGCGTGCATGTCGGCTAGGTCGCGACAGCGGCGCTGAGCAACAAACTCACAATGCGGCCCGCGCGTCAGCTTGCGGGCGTTTTCTAAGCGGGTTTCAACCGGCACGGCGTCAGTTGTCGGCCAGTCGAAAACCATTAGCCGCATTCCATGCCAGACCGGATCGGCGGCGCGCTCAAATCGGGCAAGCTCACTGGCAACTTGAAACGATCCACGCCCGCCCCACAGTTCGCCGTCCAGTGCGGTTCCTTGCGGCAACGCGGCGATAAACCACGCCGGGGCCACTATCTCTCGCCATGTGCGCGTTCGGAGCGCAGAGCCGTCCCAGAACGCCCGCACGCCGTCGAATTTCTCCGACAGCCACCAGCCGGCTATCGGCTGATTCGTGTATCGGGCTGCGAGCATCATGGCGGGATGCGGTTAGCGGTTTTGCGGATAGTTTCCGCGGACGCTGATTTCGCTGCCGCTCGCCGGCATCGTGACGAACGCGAGTTCACCGGGAAACCAATTGGAGTCCTCCCGGCGCATAAGCGCCGTGAGAATGGACTCGCCGCAGGTGCAATCACTCATTCCGCATCCGGCGCGCGCCAGCTTCTTGACCTGTGATTCGCTCAGTTGAACCCGCTCGCCCGGCAGTGCGCTTACGTCGATCGTGCGCGAGGTGCAGCCGTGGAATCCGTCGTGACTGATTACTATTTTCATGTGTCGTTTATCCAGTTTCGTCTGTCCGAGGTCCGCCCGGTCGGGTTGAGAACGGTTGCGCTCAACGACGGCAAAGCTGGCGCCCGCGGGGCGGAAGTCAACGCCGTGCCGCCGCCGTGACTTCAAGTCAGAATCGCTGAAACAACGACCCTCACGCCAGCGGCGAGCACGCAGAGCGCGATCAGTTCAAACAAGTCACGGACACTCGGTTGAAATTTCATTTCACGTCGGGCCTGGCATTGGCCAATTGCCACGCTCCCGCCATCGCCTGATTCAGCACGGCTTGCAGTTTCCCGCCGGATTCGAGGTTTGAGATTTCAAGGATCACGTCGTCATCCGCCGGAAAGTAGATCTTGTTTTGCGGCCAACCGTCACCGGTTTCGCCGTGTCCATCAGGAGCGGAAAAAACCACTCCCCACTTGCCGCCGGCCAATCTGACAGCGCGCAGCTTGCGGAGGCCATTGCCGAGTTTGAGGATCGTCATTTTGAAAAAGGAATCGCGACGCGGGGGGCATGAACACCGATAACAAATCGGAACGGGTCGTTTTCGGCGGAGCCCGTTGGCCCCCGCGCCGCGAAAGTTTTAGGCTGCGGGCTGCAATTCAGGGGGTAGCAGGTCGGAAAGACCATGCTGCGCGGCGATGGCAACGCACTCGGCATCGAGGGCGGCGAGCTTAACGCGGTTGACTTCGATCCGT
This sequence comes from uncultured Opitutia bacterium, assembly GCA_903840415.1. GTDB lineage: Bacteria > Verrucomicrobiota > Verrucomicrobiia > Opitutales > Opitutaceae > CAITWF01. Next base: position 5,758 of record CAIMFY010000077.1, read on the forward strand.
TTAGCGACTTCGGCCAAGAGCATGTCGGCGTGTGCGAGGTCGGCATTTTGTCGGAAGAACGTTTCCGAGTTTGGAGTTAGGCCCGGTTGCACGTCTTCAGAAAAGAACTTGTCCAATTCGATAGCGAGCCGGTCGAGTTTCTGAGTTAGGCAGGCTTCGTGTTTTCCGAGGTTGGTGATTTTCCATAGCAGCCGCGAGCGATCTGTCAGCTTCGGCCCGATTAGCCCCTGACGCTTAACAAGCTCGGACTCGACGCCAGAGAGGCGGGCCTGCTCGGCTGCGGCTGCGGCCTTGGCTGCGGCCTTTGCGACTTCGAGATCCTTGAGTTGCTTGGTGATCGGCCCCATGGCTTTTTCGCGGGCGGTGAGGAGCGGTGCTGGTGTATTCATGTTTTGATGTTGTTTCAGGAAATGATTTTCCCGCCATCGCGGCAGAACTGGGCGCGGTCGGATTGCAGAAGCGTGTTGAACGCGGACAGCGTGAGCGTCTTAACTGCGTCGCCAGCTGCGGCGGGTTTTGGCGCGGGACCGAAGCAAGATTCGCGGGCAGCTCGGATCGCGTTGACGGCCCTCAGCTCAGCAAATTTCACCTGACTCGTTTTCGAGTGGGCGACGATGCGATCAACGCTGGAAAGGAATTGGTGAAAGCCGGACGGCCATTTTTCCAATTTCACCGGCAACTCCGCGCGAGCGTTCGCGATTTCTGCAAGCGCCGCGGGCGCGTCGTCGAAATTCGCGTGGGCCTTGGTTACGGCGGCGTCAATCGTTGCAATGAAATTTGCGGCGGTGTCTGACGCTGGCGCCTTCGGTGCGGCGGTGCCGGTGGGGTTGAAATTGCCGGCGAGTTGCTTGGCCTGCCGGGCGCGAAGGTCGGCGAGCTGCGTTTCCATTTTCGAGAGTGCGTCAGAGTTGGCGCTAATCGGTTTTACGGGTGCGGACACTGCACCGGCAGCGGGCGCGGGGGTGGGTTGAGCGGCAACACCGCGATGGCGCTGCATACGGCTTCGGGCGAGTGATAGGATCGTGGACATGGTGAGAAATTAACTGTGCTTCGATGGAAGCGTGTTTCTGAGAATTACGGTGACGTGAGACGGATCGAAGATTGGTAGCGTGCGCCCGGCGATTTCGACAAAGGCATCAGGGCGCAGCACAGACTGCGCGAGCAGCCGCGAGATCACTGTGCGAGAGACTCCCGCGGCGTGCGCGAGTCGGGTCTGTGACAGATACTTTCGGGGAGTCGTGGTCATTTACATGTAAAGCGGGTGTTGACTCAGACCGGCTTTAACCGGGGGTGGGGTTTAACTACGCGCCTCTTTGCGCGCAGGATCGTTGGCGCGGATTTTTTTCAGGTGCTCTATGGCGCCGTTCGCGATGAACACCGCGTCGGAGGCGAGCCCGATCTTCTCCGGGCGTGCAGGCGTCATTTCGATCACCTGTGCGGCCTCTTTGATCGCCGTGGCCGTGATTTTGCCTCCGGTTGCGGTGCTGGCGCGCTCGACTACCTCCTGGCGCTTGGACGGCTCGACGCGGGACAGTTCGCGGGCTTGGGATTCGGTTTTGACGGTCGGAACAATTGTTCCGATTTCTGAGGCAGTCATGAGCTGGTTAGCTCGGCGCGCTGTCATGCCCCATTTTTCCCGGCAGTAGTCCTCAAACGTGCCGTGCGTCGCGCGGTAAAGCTTGGCGTCGCGGATCGCGCTCAGGGCTTCGCCGACTCGATAAAGCTCGTCAGGCCGGATTTGATCCGCTCCTCGTATTGCTCAAGCTGCGCGACTTCGCCGGACGCGAGAATAATTTTTGTGCTCATGTGAGTTTCAAGAGTTCGCTGCCCTTGATCCGCCACGGCCAACTCGACGCGGGACAGTTCGCGCGCTTGGCGCTCGGAGGTAATTTTGGGACCCGTGGGTCCCAAAGACTGCACGGTATCGGAAGACTCAATGAGCCTGTCGCAATGGCGTCTGCTCATGCCCCATTTTTCCCGGCAGTAG
>CAIMFY010000078.1 GCA_903840415.1 uncultured Opitutia bacterium
ACCGACGCGGCGATCATTGTGTCCGGTGCAAACCCGGAGATTAACGGCCGCACTCGCTGTTCGCGCGGCCTCATTCGCTCTTTATCTCAAACCGCCTTCACAGGCTCGCTGTGATAAAAGCCTATGGTTTTTCGAACGGTCTGAGCTTCTCCAGCGCTTCCCGCGCGCGGCGTTTGGTTTCGTCGTCGTATTTCAACCGGCGCGGCAACTCCAACGCTTTCCTCAATTCGCGTTGTCCGGCCTCGGGCTGACCGTCAGCAATCAACGCGAGGCCCAGTTCCGCGTGGTGCGCCGGGATTTCGGGCGCGAGCTCGACGGCGCGGCGCAGGTGCTTCACGCCCTCGGCGATGGAAGCGGGCGGCAGGCCGCCATAAATCAGCTTCACGAGCAGCCGTTTCGCCGTGCCGACGGAGGCCACCTCGTAGTGCCACTGGCCGAGCACGTGGTGCGCGAAATCGTTGTTGGCGTTGAGCGCGAGGGCTTGCTCGGCGTAGTCTTTCACGAAGCGCGAATTTTCAATTTTCGTGCGCGTGTCGGAGTAGAAACCGATCTTCGCGTAGCCGATCGCCAGTGCGAGGACATTTTGGGCGTCTTCTGGTGCGAGTTGGTAGGCATGTTGAGCGTAAGCGAGGGCTTTGCCACAATAGCGCTTTTGCTCGGCCAAGTCGGTGAGATCGAAGGTGAGGTCGGAATACTGGCGCGCGATTTTCTGAAGAATGAAAGGATCGTTGGGGCGCGCGGCGTCGGCTTGGAGAAAGAATTCGAGCGCGGTCTTTGCGTCGAAACGCGACTCGGCGGCGAGGGCCTTCGTCACGTAAACATCGGGTTCGTCGGCCACGAGAGCCGAGGCCATTGCTAGGATTGCGAGCAGCAAGGCAACGGGACGCATGGCTACGGCTTTTGGAACCGGCAAAGGCTCACCAGCCACTCGTCGCGGGAGTGCGAGGGAGAAAAATCCGGCGGTTGGCTGTCCATGGTTTTATGCGCGTGCGCCGTTAATGGCTGTCGAGGGCCTTGCAGTCGATGATGAGTCGTAGGTCGCCGCGAAAATGTAACACTTGGGCGGGCGCGGGATTCTGACCGCCAGAGAAACGATCGCTGCATCCAGCCGTTTTCGACGCTCGCGAGCGACCGTGCGATTACGGCACGGGTGGCGGTTCATCCGTGTCCTTGGAATCGGGGCACTTGGGCAAGACAGTCAGGCGGACGCGCGCCACTTCGCGCAGCACGGGTAACAGGAGGTGGTAAATCAAAACGGTCCAAAACGGCGCGAGGATGGCCCAGACGACAATCGCATGCAGGCCGGTGAGACCGAAGACGCGCAGGAATTGCATCGGCTCCTCCCAGAGCAGGTTGGCAAGGACGCGCATCTTGAACGGGTGATGCGGTTCGCCAAACAGCCATTCTCCTGTGCGCACCATCCACCAGATGAGCGGAATGTGAATCGGCGTGAGAAGGTAATTCACGGCTTGGATGATCGGCTGGTTTAACCGCAGCACGATGCCGACGAGCAGGCAGAGCAGGGTGGTCGTGCCGAGGATCGGAAAGAGTGCAATGCAGCTGCCGATCGACACGGTCAGGGCGATCTTTTCCGGGGTGATGCCTTGGGTGAGCTGCGCCACCACCGGATCGAGCACGCGGCGCTGCCAGAAGGTGCGCGGCGGACGGGCGGGTTCGGTGGGGTTTTCGGGCACGGGAGAGAATACATAACGAAGATTTCCCGGATGGAAAGCCGTGTTCGCCGGAATGTCGGCCGGCGATCCACCGATCCCGGCGGGAAAGGCGCGAATCGGAGGTTGGGCGCGCTCAAGCGCCGGATTTGGGCGCGGGCTTCGGCTCAGGTTTGAACACGAAGAGCTGCTGGGCGTGGGCGAGCGCGGGTTTGCCGCGATACCGCGGCGTCTCAAAGCGCCATTCCTTCACCGCGTCGATCGCTGCGGCGGCTAGGTATTCGTCCGGCGAATCCAGCGCCACGGGCATCCGCGTGCGGCCGTTCTCGTCGATGTAAAAATCTACCGTGACACTTCCGATCCGGCCTTCGTCGCCCCACTCCTTCGGATAGATCGGACCGGGTTGCTGCCGGGCCGAAGGCGGCTGATCGATTGTCGATGGGCCGTGCGGGCGGTATTCGAACTCGCCGCCGAGCGAATCGATCTCGCGCGCCGGCAGTCCGATCCGTTGGAAGGCGAGCACGCCGCTGGTTTCAAACCGGAAGGTCAGGTTGACGACCGAGATCACCGGTTGGCCGTTGATCGAGCTGGGAGTGAAGCGCGAGGCTTTGAGCACGCGCAGGGCTTCATCTGCGAAATCGCGATGGGTATAGGCCGCCAGCAGAGCGTCGGTGAGCTGCCCGTCGATGCCGACCTCGAGGATAATCTGCACCTCGCCGTGGGTGACGCCATTCGTCATCAGGCGAACTGGGAACGCGGCATGAGCCTTCGAGGAAATCTTGCAGGGGACATAACCCGTCGCAGCGGTGAGGGCGGGCTGATCGGTGGCGCGGAGGGGAAAAATCTCTGCGCTGACGAAGGCGATGAACGCGAGCGAGCGAAGGAGCGTTTTCATGACGAGGTGTGAGACCAGCAGCATAACCCCGATTTTACTTAATGCCCTTCAATTCGCGTGGGTCCGCACGACCTCGATTTGATCAGTGTTCAGCGTTTACGAAACAGATAATGGCTCACGAGCCACTCGTCGCCGCCGTGGTAACCCCAGAGTTCGGCGCAGGCCATGAAGAACACGCGCCAATATGCCCACCACTTCGTCGCATTCGCGGCGCCATAGGTCTCAACAAAGTGCGGGAGAATCTGGGCGCGATGCGCATCCATTTTTTGCAGCCAGTGCTCCGCGGTTCGTTGGTAGTGGGTGCCGCTGACCTTCCAGTCTTGGACGATTCGGAGGTCGGTCTGGAATTGGAGGAGCAAGTCGTGGGCCGGCATCTGGCCCCCGGTAAAAAAGTAACGGCTCATCCAGTCGGACTCGTCTCGTGCGACAAAATGGTAGCTGAGGTGGGAATGCGTGAAGATATGGGTGAACAACAAGCCGCTCGGCTTGAGCCAGCGGGCAATATTGGCGAACAACTGGTGGTAGTTTTTCAGGTGTTCGAACATCTCGATCGAGACCACGCGATCGAACTGGGCGGACGCGGTGTCGAAAGCGTTGATATCGCAGGTGATGATCTCGAGGTTGGCGAGGCCGCGTCGCCGGGCCTCGGCGTCGATGAATTCCTTTTGGGTGCGCGAATTCGAAATCGCCGTGATGCGGGCGCGCGGAAAGCGCTCGGCGTTGTAGAGGCAGAGCGAACCCCAGCCGCAGCCCAGTTCGAGGATGCGCTGGCCGTCGGCCAGTTGACCGCGCTCAACGTAAAGCGCGAGCATGGCCTCCTCGGCCTCGTCGAGTGACTCGCGACCGGTGGGGAAGAGGCACGCCGAGTATTTCAGTCGGTGGCCGAGACACAGTTGGTAAAATCGCGTGGGCAGTTCATAGTGCTGCTCGTTGGCTGCCGCGGTGTGCTCGGCGAGCGGCCGGCGCTTAAGATCGGCGACGTAAGCTTCGCGATCGTAGTCGGCCGCCTCGTCGCGCAGTCGTTGCGCCAGCAGCCGGCGGATTCCAAAACGGATGAGCGGATCGGGCAGAAGATTTTTTTTGAGTAGCGTGTCGATCATGCGGCGGGTTTTCTCGGAAACCACGGCACAAAGGCACTCGTGGTTTGTTGATAGCGGCGATAGGCTTCGCCGCGACTGCGCAGGCTTTGCTCCTCGGTCAACGGGATGCCCGTCACTCGCAGGAGTAGATAAAGGATGGTTGCCGGCCCAATGACCGCCAGCCAGCCCCAGGGCGAACCAAGTGCGAACACGAAAAACGCCACCCAAACCAACCATTCAAAAAAGTAGTTGGGATGCCGACTGTAGCGCCAGAGACCGGCATCGCACACGCGGCCCCGATTGGCGGGAACGCGTTTGAAGGCGGACAACTGGAAGTCGGCAAGCGCTTCGCCGCTGATCGCGACGATCCACACCAGGGTTCCCGCGAGTTCGAGTGGATGCAGGGTGGGCGCTGGGTTGTGGCAAGAAACCAAGAAGGCGGCGCCCAGCAGCACGACCGATACCGCCTGCATTTGGAAAAACCCGAACATCTTCTGGGCGAAGCCCGCGGCCCAGTCCTTGCGGAGTTGCACGTAGCGACCGTCCTCAATCGGGTGGTGGCCCATCACGCGGATAAAAAGGTGAGTGCCGAGCCGCAGACTCCATGCCGCCGCGAGTGTCGCGATGAGTGCACGCCGCACGGGCCACCCGGTTCCAGCGAGCGCGTAGAATGCTGCCAGCGCGCCAAACGCATACGACCACGCGATGTCGACTATGCCGAAATTATCGATGCGGCGAGCCACGAGGTAGAGTAGGGCAAAGGCGCCGCTGAGCCCCGCGAGTGCGACGATCACGAGCGTCAGGAGGTTCATGGCGCTGCCCGCAGGGCTAGAAAGATCACCACGAGGCCGATCATGGCTAAAGTTGGCCCGAGCACGCCGACTCGTTCACGGCGCAGGGTTAGGATGTCGGCGAGAGAGCCGGTGCGCGGAGTGAGGGACAGTTCAGCCAGGCAGTAGGACGCCATCGCGAGGTTGCCGAGCAGCAGGATCGCGATGAACCAAGCGAGGCGCGCGCCCCACGCCGTTTCCTTGTAGCACACCCAGACATAGAAGGTGATGAAACCCCAATAGGCATCGAACATCGTGGCGATGAACCACGGATGCAGGAACACATCCCGCGGAACGGCGAACAACGGGCAGCGCAGGCTCGCCCACGAGGTGACCCAGAGCATCGAGCCGAGCACGATCAGAAATAGGAGGCGAAGGAACCCAATCATAGGCTGAGGTTGTTCGCCCGGGTGTGCAGCGTTTGCACGACGGAGATGTTGCGCATCGCGAAGGCTGCCTCGCAGTAGCACAGGTAGTAGTGCCACTTGCGGATAAACCGGTCGTCGAAGCCGAGGGCGCGAACTGCGTCGAGTTGCGCGTGGAAATTTCCGCGCCACAATCGCAGGGTCCGGGCGTAGTCAGACCCGAAATCATCGATCCGGTTGACGACGAAGCCGCCAGCGCGGGCGAGTTGATCGTTGACGCGGTTCAGCGAGAGCAGCAGCGACCCCGGGAAGATGTGTTTCTGGATGAAATCGACGCCGCGGCGCAACTCGTCGTAGCGGCCGTCGGGACAGGTGATGAATTGCAGCGCCAAGAGACCGTCACGTTTGAGCACGCGATCGAGCACGGCGCAGAACTGTGGTAAAAAGCGGTGACCGAGCGCTTCCATCATCTCAATGGAGACGATCTTGTCGAACGTGCCTTGGATGTCGCGGTAGTCGCGCAGTTCGACTTTCACGCGGTCGGCGAGGTCGGCGGCTGCGATGCGCCGCACGGCGAGGTCGAATTGCTGCTGCGAGATGGTGACGGTCGTCACGTGGCACCCGTAGCTGCGCGCGGCGTGAAGCGACCAACCACCCCAACCGGTGCCGATTTCGAGCACGCGGTCATGGCTGGTGAGGCGGAGCGCCCGGCAGAGGGCGTCGTTTTTTTCGCGCTGCGCGGCCTCAAGCGCAAGGTCCGGTGCGTGGGCGGGCCACCGCGCGGCAGAATACATCATCGCGGGATCGAGGAAGAGCGCGAAAAAATCGTTCGAGAGATCGTAGTGCTCGCGAATGTTGCGCCGCGCCGTGACGCGGGTGTTGGGGCGGAGCAGGTGGCTGGCGCGATTGGCGTAACGCAGGAGATTGAGCATCCACGACCGGGCCCGCTGCCGACCCCCACCAGAGAGCGTGGGGGCGTGGTCTAGGTTGAGGATAAACCACGCGATGACCGCCGTGAGATCGGGCGAATCCCAGTCGCCGTCGATAAAAGATTCGGCGAAACCAATGTCGCCGGCGAGGAGACATTTAGAAAAAAACGCCTCGCGGCTGGTGCGAATGTGCGCCGCGTTGGACAGGCCGAGCGGCAACGTGCGCGTGACTGCGTCGGCGTGGGAGCCAAACTCCCGCGTGGTGCCATCGGGCAATTCAAGTCGCAGTAGCCCGCGGTTCATTGCGGCCAATGAACCGAGCACGGCGCGACGGGAGAAACTACTACGACCGCCGTCGCGAGGGACAGCGGCAGAAGTTGCAGCAGGAATGGAGATGGAACTCATGGAGAGTGGGAAGGGGAAGAGCGGGCGATCGAAGCGTGCGGCCGGTAGAGGTCGCGCTGGTGCTCGGCGCGAGCGGCTTTGGCGAACCACGGCACGCGTTTCAGCCACAACCGGAACGCATGCCAATGGATCAACGTGATCACTCGCAGGGTGATGAACGGATATTTCAGCGAAAACCATGCCAGCCGGGCATCGGTGAGTTCATGCCGCGCGCCAACCACCGAACTTGTGAGCGTGCGCTGCTCGTCGACATAATCGTCGATCTGAATCGAGAGGCGATCGCCCGGGATGCGGAGCGTGAAGTCGAAGGCCACATCGACGTCCGAATAGGGTGAGACGTAGAAATGTTTCGGCACGCGCAGGCGGAACTCACCCTGATTGGCAACCTGTGTGCCGGCGCCGAGGAAGTAGGGCTTCATTTCCTTGAAGGTGTTGGTCACCTCGGCGATGGCCGCGACTGGCGCGCCGGCTTGGTCGTAACAGAAGTAGAATGAGACGGGATTGAACAGGTAGCCCGCCACGCGCGGCAATGTGACCAGCAACACGCGTCCGCCAGTGAGATCGATGTCGCGCGCGGCGAGAAATGAAACGACGCGTTCCTTGAGTGTCAGCGGAGTGGATGTCGACGGATGGCCCGCGTCCGCGGGCTTCGCGGAGTGGCGGGGTTCGTCTGTGGGCAGAAAATCGTGGTCGCGGAAACTGTAGAGATTAAGACGGCCGACTGAAAACAACGTGGTCTGGCGTTCGAGGGCATCGAGCTCATCAAGGTCGAGGGCGAATAAGAAAATCCGGTAGAGAAATCGGTGTTCACGCGGCGAGAACCGCTGGTGCAGGACAGCACATTCGTAGAGGCAGGAAATCATCCGGTAAGCCGGCTGACGTTGGGTGCTTTTCCTCGCCGCGCAAGCGGCGCAGGCAGGTGGTTGCTACTGAGTGGGCCAAGGATCGCGGCCGAGGAGCAGGGTTGCGAGGCGGTGCGCGCTGAATAGGCCATCCTCGTGAAATCCATAGCGCTGCCAGGCGCCGACGAAATAAGTTTCAGTCGTTCCACGAGCTGCGGCGTTAAGCGTCGGTACTTCCGCTTGCGCGCCCAGCGCGCCCAACGTGAATAGCGGGTGCTCGTAGTTTATGCGCCGCAACAGGCGGTGAGGGGCGATGGCCTCGGGTCGCCCAATGGTGACGAAATAGTTTTCCCGATCGCTCACGCCTTGGAGCGAATTCATCCAGTAATGAGTTGCCGTGGAGATCTCGCCGCGAGGGTCGCGGGCGATTTCGTAATTCCAACTCGACCAGGCGAGCTTGGTGCGGGGCATCACCGAGGGATCGGTGTGCAGGGTGACGACATTGCGGTGGGAGTGAAATTCGCCCAAAATCCGCGATTCCGCCGAAGTGGGGTTTACCAGCAGGCGCAAAGCTTGATCGCCGTGGCAGGCGAGGATGATGGAATCGAAGTGATGCGCCTCGCCAGTCGAGGTCATGACGGTCACGCCGCGCGGCGTGCGGATGATGCGTTGCGCGGCGACGCGCAAGCGGGGTTGGTCCGGTAGTGTGGCAGTGAGTTTTTCGACGTAGGTTTTGGCGCCACCTTCGACCGTCCACCAGGGGTGTTGGGTGTGCAGGCCAAGGAAGCCGTGATTGTGGAAAAACCGTAGCAGGGTCGTCGCGGGAAACGTCAGCATGAGTTCCGGCGGCGTGCTCCAAACGGCGGAACTCATCGGCAGAAGGTAGAGGTTAAAAAAATCTTCGCCGTAGCCGCGGCGGCGCACGTAGTCACCGAGGGTTTCGTTTTGGGTGGTGGGATCCTCGAGCGCGGCCACCGCCTGCGAGTTGAAGCGGTTGATCGCGGCGAGCATCCGATAGAAGCGCGGACGAAATAGATTCCGGCGCTGTGCAAAGAGGTGGTTGAGCGACGAGCCGCCGAATTCGAGACCGGTCTCACGGTGACGCACACTGAACGACATTGAGGTCGGCTTGATGGGAACGCGCAACCCAGAGAATAGGCGCGTGAGCAGCGGGTAGGTGACTTGATTGAACACCATGAATCCCGTGTCGATGGGCACCAGTCGGTTGGTGCCGGGTTCGGGTGCGGTTACAGTGTTGGTGTGGCCACCAACGTAGTCGTTCTGCTCGAACAGCGTGAGATCGAAGTGCCGCTGCAGAAAATGAGCGCAACCTAGGCCGGCAATGCCAGTGCCAATGATAGCGAGTCGTGGCATGTAGGAAGCTGAAGCAACGCGCGGCTCAGGTCGATAGAGCCTTCAAGCCGTCGGAGGTGGCAGAGTCTGCCGGGAGAGCGGATGAGATTCTTCGGTCATGTCCCGGTGAATCGCGGGATCGTCTGACTTTTTTGGGAGCGTGGTCTGCGAAGCGGTGGCCGTCGCGACGGCGATCGCAGCGGCGGCGGGCATGACTTTCTTCAATCTGCCAAACGAGTAGTCGGGGTGGTGGTGACTGGCGCGTTGCGCGGCGGCGACGGTTGCCGCGTGATCGGCGCGAGCGGCTTCGTCGAGGATGGATTGAGGGACGGATTTCAGATCCCAGATGAAGCCGGTCCACGAGAGCGCTTTCAGTCCGTAATAAGTGAGGTCGATTTCCCACCAGTAGAAGCCTTGGCGCGTGCACGCCTGGTAGCGGTGGTGGTTGTTGTGCCAGCCTTCGCCGAGAGTGATGAAGGCGAGGATCAGACTGTTGCGGGAATCGTCGGTTGTCTGGAAGCGACGTTTGCCCCAGAGGTGAGTGAAGGAGTTGATGCACGCGGTGCCGTGAAAGAGGACGGTGGTGCTGATGAAGAAGCCCCAAGTGAGCAACTGCGCACCGTTGGTGTGAAGCCCGGGAGCGAGATGCTCCGCCACGACGCCGATCGAGTAAATCGCAGTCGCAAATAGAATCGGCACGATGAGATCGAAGCGGTTCAGCAGGACGAGTTCGGGAAATTTCGCGAGGTCCTTGATTTTCGCGTAGTCTGTGGGGAAGTTGCGGCGGCTGGTGATCCAGCCGATGTGCGACCACCAAAAACCGTGGACGTGGGGTGAGTGGGCGTCCTCGGGATCGTCGCTGTGTTGGTGGTGATGGCGGTGATGGTAAGCCCACCAGAGCGAACCGCGTTGCACGGCGGTGCCGGCGAAAACGGCGAGGAGAAACTGGCCAACGCGCGACGTGCTGTAGGTTTTGTGCGAGAAATACCGGTGGTGCATGCCGGTAACGGCAAACATCCGGATGAAATAGAGCGCGATCGCGGTCCAGACCGCAACCGGACTCCAGCCAACCCACAGCACGGCGAGGCAGCCACCGTGAAGGATGATGAACGGAATACAGCGAACCCAGTCGACGCGATTGGGTTCAGCCCAGAGTTTTTCACGGCCTTCCGGGATGTGATCGGCATCAAACCATTGCACGAAGCCGATGAGAGTGCGCGGGAAACGAGAGTCAGAGGGAGGGACAGACATGAAATTCGCGGCGGGAGGGAAACTGCCCCAACTGTCAGGTGCAAGCAAGGGATTCGAGGCGAAAACAGCCCTTTTCCGCTGGGGAGGTTACGATCGGCTGACGAAGCGGGATAGGGTTTGACCAGCCGGCACGGCACCTGCTTGTAGGCATCTGTTCAGAGGGCCTCTGAACTGAATGGCGCTTAAGTAAGCCCTAAAGTTTGCTTGTTGAGGCGTTTGCGTCGCTGGGTGCCGGGGATTGTCGTGAAGAGCACTTTGCGGCTGAGCCGTTGCATTTGTCGCAGCGTTGCTTGGACGGTGCGCCAGTTGGCG
>CAIMFY010000079.1 GCA_903840415.1 uncultured Opitutia bacterium
TCCACCGTCAAGCCCCCGTCCAAATACGGTGCGAGGTAGTAAAACCGTGAGACCTTCGGCATTGGGGCCCTGCCCTCCATGTGGAAAAACCAGACCGTGTCGTCCGATGGCCGCCCCTCAGCTTGCCGGAAACCGTATTTGATATCTGGCTGCGTATAATTGCCATCCCCCGTCAAGATCAATGCAGTGGAGTGGCTCGCCTGTTCCATCGCCAGAAACAACTGCGTCACGGTCACCCCGTTCATTTTCAGTGGGGGCAGTTTCCAACTGGTATATTCGACCGGGATGACTGCGTTCAGCGGCCGGCCCGTCGCCTTCCGAATCGCGGCGACGAGTTCGCTTGGCGTGCCGCCAAGAAAATCGAGGTCGAACTTGGTGAGGTGCGGCTCGGCGTTTTCGGCCGCCCGCAGTTGCGCCTTCAATTCGTCGGGTGTTACAGTCGCGCGCGCATTGTCCCCTGAGGGGGGCGCGTTCTGACCGAAGAGCGAAGTAAGCGATAGCGCCGCAAGGGCGGCGAGGAGGTAGGTGAGTTTTTTCATGAGGTTCTCGGATTCGTTTTCATACAGATACACGACAGTCGGCGCGAAATCCTTCGCTGTAGTTGGCGAGACTCGATCGACGGGAGATCGAAAATCCTTTTTAGGGGAGGTTGAGCAAAAGGCCGGGTTTCAGAAGAACCTTGGCACGACCTCCCGGCTGGGATCCCCGGCAAAGCCGTATCGACCTCCGACGCCAAGTTTCGGACAATAGTGCGGTGGCGGCGCACTGGCGCTAAACCGCAGGTGGCCCGCCCGGGGCGGGCCGAGGTGCTGACCGCAGGCGCCGCAGGATCCCTGGAAGCAGGGAAGGCTGCAGTTTCGCCCATGTTTTTTGGCGCAGCGGGTGCAGCTGCCAGCCTTCCTGCACCGGGGGAGGCTTCTGGCGATACCCTAGTGTGAGGAGGATGCGCCGAGCCATGTAGCGGTTTACCGGTCGCCCGACGACCTGCGTGAGGAACCGGGCCAAGACCGTCAACGTCCAGGCTTTCGCTCGGACCCCCACTGCCTTGGGTTTTTGCTTCAGGGCTTGGCTCACCCGCTGCCAATGCGCTCGGGTTAGGCCGAGAGAATGGCCGACTCCCACTTTCCTCTTCAGCGCCGCTTTCCCTCCGTCCCGCCACGCCTTACGCCAAGCATAGATGGTCCTTCTGCGGCGCCTCGTTCGCTCCATTACCGCAGTGATGGTTTGGCGCCGCAAAAACATCGCCGCGGCCATGAGCCTTTCCTCTTCTGAGCTATAAATTTGTGGCATCCTATGAGCCGAATGGAGTGCCGAAATTCTGCAACAACGAAGTATGTGTTTATCTAGGCATGTTGCGGCTTATCGCCGTGGCCGCCCCCCGGGCGTCCCGGGGCTGCCAGCGGGATCGCTGGCTCGGCTCAATACCGGGAGTTTCAAGGAAACTATGAAAACTGAAGACATGATCAACATGCTCAACGAGATAAACACGTTGAATGCCCTGTCCCGTGATCATCTCGCCGAGGAGGTCGAAAAAGTCCTGATGCCGATCCCTAATGAGGTCAGCGTCCAGACCAAGACCCACACCGTGACCCTCGCCTGCGTCTATAGCGACTGCCGCCAGTGCAGTGGCGCGCGGATCGTAATCGGTCAAGATGATGCAGCCCTAGTCGATGGCAAGCTGGTCCGTGATTGCGACACGAACTTCTGGGATGGCCACACCTGGCAGCGCCGCTGCGGCCCGCTGCGCCTGACGCGCGAACCGGGTCCTAGTCTCGAACTCGCCACGAAGGCGACCTTGCTGTCGCTGGCGGTCGAGTTGCCCGAGGCTCTGTCCGCGTGGGTCGCGGAGCAGACCGAGGAAGCCAACGCCCTGGATGCGGCCACGAAGAAGTTCAAGGCTGCGGTCAGTGGCATCAACCTGGCCTGAGGCCAACCCCGGGCGGAGGCGCGGGGAGAACCTGCGCCTCCGCCCAACCTTTCCCTTGACCTGACCGCAACGATGCCGGTGGTCGTATCCGCCACTATGCGGCCCGGCACCACGCTCATGACAGGATCCCCTAGGCAATGCACCGGCGGCGCCTTAAGAGGTGGGTAATTGAATTCTCCTCAGCTGCTTGGTTGGTTCACCCATTACTTGCCGAACGAAGGTTTCCAAACTCGACCGCTTACAGTCGACTTCTTGGTAGTAGACGCCGGTTCCTTGCAGGGCGACGGTCAGTTTATCTCGCGCTTGCGCCAACTCCGCCAGGTAGGCGGGCTCGGCAGAGCCCACAACTTGAACAACGAACACGTTGCGACTATGCCACAGCACAAAGTCTGGCCGACAGGGCATGCCTTGTGCAACACGATCAGCACCGTCACTAGCGAGAAATTCTCTGCCCAGAGCCATGACTTCGTCGCCACTTTGAACCGGTTTTTGCATGGCCATGCCATTTGCCGCACAAAGATCCGCAAAACACCGCTCAGGCATGCTTTCCACCAAAACAGCTGTCTGCGGCTGGCCGCCGAGCGGACCGAGCCAAAGCCGCTCGATCCGGCCCCCCGGCCCGACGGAAACGAAATACAGATACGGCGCCGGAATGATATTTCCAAAGGCGAGGAATTTCCCTGCGACCGCGCAACTGTGAGACAGGATGAAGCGCTGTGGGGCCGGTTCACCTTGGTCATCCCAAGCTTCGGTCGCTTCCCACGCGACAGCGGTGTCCGGCGCCATCTGCTGCGCCATGGTTGCCAAATCAACATCCGTCCAGCCGAAGAAGGCCCGCCGCCCGTGGGCTCGAGCGCAGGCGAAAACGTTAGGCGAATCACCGACTGGCGTCGTGCGCAGCGTAGCCTGAGTTTGCGATAGAACTTCCGGAAACGCAGGATTCATCAGCTCCAAACCGGCCTCACGCCTGCCTTGGTTAGCCTTAAGAAATGCTGCGGTCCATCCCTCGACAAAGCACTTTTGCAGCAGGTGGGAAATCGTTCCATGCTGAGCCCTTCCACCCGGGCCAACGAGTGCCGCCGGACCGGCTCCGGCCCGCACGCGCGGCGGCAGTATCACTGACGCGGCATAGATCGCCTCGCCGCCATCGGTAACGCGGGGCAAGCCTGAGCACAGACAACAGTGCGGCGTATGCAGCAACGCCTGGCGGCGCAGCGACAATGAACCAGACGGCGTCGTTACCGGAAACAGCCTGGCGGCGGGGTTGTGCCCGGCGCACCAGATTTTCCGACCCTCCGCACGGGCCTGCGTCAGTGCGTCTTGCCACTCTGGCGACCGCAGTTCGGTCCGCGACAGCACCGAGAACGTGCCGATCCCTTCGATTCTGACGGTTGCCATCGGCATAGGCTCACTCTCCGACCGCAAGATCGGGCAGATCATTTATGATCGTAAACCTGTCACGGCCCAGCCTCCCTACACCCACGCGGGGGGATTTTTCCGCAACTGTCGGCGCACTGAGATCCGGGCTGATGACATTGAGGTCCTCGCCCCAGGGGCGAGCGGGGACGGGGAGAGTTTCAGTCACTTCCTCCGCTGAAAATACGCGGCTAATTGCGCGGTCAAGGCGCCCAATGTTGAGTTCCAATTCGTCGAACGCGCCTCCAAGTTTACCAGCGCTTTCGAGTGCGTTTCCAGCAGTGTTAAACACTGCTTGTGCAAGTGCCGGGAGACTTCGATCTCCTCCGTCTGGCGCGATTTTATCCGGTCGATTTCCGCTTGCTGGGAGGCGATCTGGGTCTCCAGCGCGCTGAGACTCTGCCGAAGCAAAGTATGAGTTTTGGGTTCCTGGTTCCAGGTCATGTTTTTCCTTTTGAGTTGTAGAGGCGATTGTCAGTCCAAGGGGCGAATCGGGGCCACGGCCCAGGTGTTCCCTGCAGGCGTCTGGCGCACTTCCGGCGGCCATACCGTGAACTGGTAGCGTTGGCCGGTGGCTGGGTCGCGGAACTGGGGCAAAGGCGAAATCTCGCGGAGCTTGATCTGCTCGTTCAACTGGTTGAGCGCGGTTTCCGTTGTCCCCACGGTGGCCCGCAGCTTGTTGAGCCTGCTCTGTGCCACCGTCACCTGTTGCTCCAGTTTCGCCAATTTTTCCTCCTGCCGCAGGAGTTGCTCCACGCAGGACTTGGTGGCGGACATCGCCTGCCTCTCCACCGATTCCCTCAGGACGGACCGGTTCGCTAGATACGTGCCCAGAAACGCTACCCCCAGCACCGCCATGCACGAAATCCCCCCAACCCAAAGCTGGTGCTGCAATAACACGCGCGCGCGCCGGTTTAAGGACGCGGTCAAGGTAGCGGCGTTTTCGCTCAATCTCTTTGTCCAATTCTCCCCGGAGCAATTGAGCTCGCTCTGGAGTTCTTTCCAAGCCGCCCGGGCCGAATAATTCGGATCGGCGATCCGCTTCTGAATCTGGTTGATTTTCGATTCCATAGATTGCCCCTTTTAGGATGATAGGCCGGTCGGTTTCACCGATGAAGAGTTTGACGTAAGGCAAGCCGCTCCGGCACCGGCCGAACTCGACGCCATCGAATTTCAAACTGCGCCAATAATAGGTCGCCGATTCGCGGTCGGCAAAAAATCCGAATGCGCTGGCCACCTCGGCATCGGCCTGCAGGTCTGCCTCAAGCTGCCGCCGATCGCCTTTGATCCAGCTAGGAAGGTAGTTCTGTTCCCGCCCCCGGAACGCGTCTTTCGGGCTGGCCAGACCGTTTTCGATGTTAGTGATTTCCTGAAAAAGTTCGAGGATCAGGCGGTCGGCCTGATGGTAATAAGGCTGCAATTGGACGCTCGTTGAAAGGTGCCGGTTGGCGATATAGGCGTGGCAAGCGTGCCGTGGCAGCGGTGGATTCCGCCGCATGCCCTCACGATGCAGCACCGCGCAGAAAGCGGTGTCCTCGTCTTCGATTCCGGGAAGCAGCGCTGCCTTGAGTTTCCGGAAACACTCGACGTGGAATTCCTCCGGGAGTTCGACATCGTGGGCGAAAATGAACGACGTTGCCGGATTTGCCGAAGGGGAGGAAAGGATGGCCCAATTGGTCAGCTGCAGGTCCCCGTCGATCAGCTTCGGTTGCCGCGAATCGCACAGCAAAGCCTCCTCCGCCCGCGGGAATGCGTAGGTCGGTTGCGCGCAGCGCGCGTCCCGGGGCGGAATGATGATGATCATCGCGCAGGACCGGTTGGGGCCGGCAGCGCAGGGCCGCCGCCGGCATGGTGCAGGATGGCGCAATCCGCGATGTGGTCGGCATCAATTTCTGGAAGAAGCGCCGCCTTGAGTTTCCGGAAACCGGCAGCATGCGGTGCGTCCAGGAACTCGTAGTTGAGAACAAGAACAGGCAACGTTACCGGAAACGCGGCCGGGCCCGAACGGGTGACCCCGTAGGCAGGTTGCGCGCAGGTCTCATTGTGACGTGGAGAGATGAGGATGATCATGGTCGGTCGAGGAGGGTAGTCAGGGTGGTGGATAACAGGTCGCGCGCGTCGGCGAGTTCGGCTGCCACCTGAGGCGAAACGTTTCCGGAAACGGTCGATAACCTCAGGGCCAAGGCATCGATCCGTTTGATCGCGTAGATAGCCGCGTGGCAGAGTTTGGACTCGGCGTCGGAGGCACGTCGAAAATCGACGCGGGTGATCGTCCGGCACTTGGAGGCGACAGCCTCGCTATTATTACCCGCCACGATCAGCGCTCGGACGTAGTCCGAGACACAGATGCCGGCCGGGATGAAGGCGAATTCCGCGGTGGTCAACCGGACCGTTATTGAGTTCGAGCGGGAGGCGCCCACGCGGGCGTCACGTAAGACATGTGTGCTGGCCTTAACCTCTTTCGCCCTCTCCACGCCCGTCTTCATTGCTGCGCGTCTCCTTCCTGCCTGCCTATATTTCCACCTTCGGACGCGGCTCGGGTCGTGCAGGCAGCAATCCATGATGACACCGAAATTTTCCTCTTTTTTGCCAACCGCCGAACCGCCGCGTAGGATTTCTTGTCCAGCCGTGTCTCGACCCGCACGTAACCGCGACTCTTATCCTTGGCCCGTTTCTTCCGCGCGCGGGCGGTGACCCCAGATACTTCGAGCGTCAGGATCTCGCCTAACGGATCGGTGACGGCGGGACGGTCCGCACTCGGCGTCACCTTCTCCGTTTCCGGTGGCGTCTCATGGCCCCGCTCCGGCTGTGTTTCCGGCGTCGTGGCGCGTTGTGGTGTGGGCAGCTCGTGGACGAACGAAAAATCTGTTTGGTTGTCGTTCAGTCCCGGTTCGTCCGGTATTGTCTGGGGTTTCACGGGGTAGTAATAACACCGTCGGCCAGAAACCCGGAAACAGGGTGAGCACATGGGCTGGCCAGCGTCATCGCCCCATGCCGATCCCCGTGGCCGAACGCCTTCTTTCACCCGCTCCATGCCGGCCCTGCACGGCGCCAGATTACCCACAACCTTCAGAGAGCAGCGCGCGCCGGCCCGGCGGGGACGAGCGTGGTGGAGTCGGGCACCACCAGCACCGGTTCTGCCTGCTGGAATGGATGGTAATTAGGTGCAGCCGCGCCGAGGATGAGGTTGCTGACCGCGTCTTCATTCGCCGAAAGATAAATGGAGGTGGTAATGATATTGGCGTGATTCATCGCCCGGCTGGTGAGGACGAGATTATGCCCGCTGCGCTCAAAGAGGTCTTGGCAAAAAGAACGCCGGAGGCTGTTGCAGGCGATGCGCGCCGGATCGAGCCCCGCCCGGGTGGCGGCGGACTTGATGATCCGGTGCGCCTGCACCCGCGAAATCCCCTCCCCCCTCCCCTTCGACGCAAAGACGGCCGTGGCCGGCTCCACCGGCGCCACGCTCGCGTGGTAGTTGGTGAGCGCCAGCCGAAGCTCGGCGTGTAGCGGCACCGTGCGGCTGCGCACGCGCCGACGGGTCGTGGCGCCGCGACCGCCCTTTAAGTCGCGCCGTGCCATGGTCAGCTCTGCCCGCACCGCGCCCGTGACCGGATTGAGGAGGTGCGTCCAAGTAATCGCTAGAAGCTCGGTCACGCGGTAGCCCGTCATCAGACCGGTCAAGATCAGCAGGCGGTCGCGCTCGTTGACGCAGGCCAGCAGCAGGCGGGATTGTTCGTCGGAA
>CAIMFY010000080.1 GCA_903840415.1 uncultured Opitutia bacterium
AGCTTGCGCTGCCGACGATGTCTGGTCGTTGATCTTCATGGATGGTGGTTTCTTTGGGTTTTCGACTTCCCTCTGCCTTTACTGGCAGCGGAACCACCATCCACCCAGCTAACTTTTAACGACTACAGGGACGCTTCCAGCCAAAAGCCCGGCCATCTTTTTTTGGCGGTCGTTGAGCTGCGCCTCTATGGCGGGGGTAATCGGTCCGGTCACGCCCGCCGGCACATTCAGCCGGTCGTAATTGCCCGCCGGCCCGGGCAGCGTCACGACGAAAAAACCGTCTTCCTGGTGATCTTTGACTCATCCAATCCATGATTGAGCATCGCGTTGCGCATGCGGGCATAACCGCTGCCGCGTTGCTCCATGACGCCAAGCGTCGCCAGCGATTGGGCAACAAGCGGATTGCGCGAGCATGGTCGTAGCGCCGGCGACGATCCGACCTGCTGCAGGTGGTTCTCAGCGCAGCAGCCTTCCGCAATCACACGTCAGCGAATTTCAGGTGGGCCATCGGTATTCGGAATGATTCACCAAGCACGGGCATAGAACCAAATGTTTCGCCCAAAGAAAGCAGTTTGATTCGGCTAAATCAACTGCGCCACGGACACGTCTCAATAGGAGTGGCCTGATGCCACCCCGTTAGAGCATCCCGGCGCTACGGAACGAGTAGTATCCGACACGGAGCGGATCGTCCTCCACGGTGCCGACGACTACGTGATCGAGCAGGTCGATCCCGATGATCTTGGATGCCTCCCGCAGTTGGCGGGTGAGCTGGATATCGGCCGAACTTGGTGTCGGGTCGCCGCTCGGGTGATTATGTGAGACGACAATCGCGGCAGCGGACGCCAGAATCGCGATTTTGAACACCTCCCGCGGATGCGCGAGTGAGCTCGTTAGCGTCCCTAACGTGACCATCGTCCGGCTGATGGGTTTGTTTTTCCGGTCGAGACAGATCACCCACAGGCTTTCCTGGCAGGGATTCTTGGCGTAAGCGTCGCGTAGATATTCCGCGATCTTGTCGGGCGTCGTCATGGCCTGCACGTCGCCAAGTTGGACGATATTGTAGGCGATGCTGGCTTCGTAGATCCTCATGGTTGTCGGGCGGCGGCTGCCGTGCGCGTTCCCGGAACCCTTCCGGGAGATCGGCGGTGCAACCGCGCCCGGCTTTCCCCGGCACGCCGAGTCACGGGCGGAAGCGCCGAGGAGCGCTAGCGACGAGGGGGAAGCGCCCGCCCGGAAAGGTGGAGCCGCGCGCAGCGCGGACTACCTTGACCGGCGTGGCACGATGGAAAAACAGGCGGGGCGGAATAATTGCGCCAACGGGCGGCCGCGCCGAGCAGTTCTTCAGTCTCTGCGAAAAGATGTGACGAGCCGGTCGGGACGAAACTGACTTGCTCGTATGGTCAGTGACCGCCGGACCGTTTCAGATGGCGGTCGATCATTTCGACGAGGCCGGCACAAGCCGGATCGCGGGCAACTTTGGCGCGCATCTCGAGCAATTTTGCGGGACCGACGAGCCGCAACGCCTCATCGAGGTATTCCTTCATGGCGGCAACCGCCTCCTGGGCCCGTTGGTTAGGGTCCTTCCAGTAGTCAGCCTGCGCCCCATCATCCTCCCAACGGTCGTCCACGCAAGGAGACTACCTTTCGCCATCCTCGAGGCAAGTCCGGCGCCTGGCGCGCGAGCATCGGCGGCGCAACGTTGGCGCGGTTACGGAAAAATTACGGCAGAGCCATTGTCGGAATACTTGCTGCCCACCAAAATTACAGGCGCGTGAAATCCCGTTACAAACTTCCCACCCTGCGGGCCATGCCCCGGCAATCGTATTTCTTCCCGCAATTTGGGGATAACTGCGAGAATTGCCGTCGGGGCCACGCCCCATAACCGCCCCTCGGCCCATGACCCACCGCCACCCATTGATTCGCGTCCGCGTTACGCTGACGCCGGCCGACTATCGCGTTTATGTTTCAGCAGCCCGAATTCTCGCCCGAATAATGGGTGCGCAGGCGCCCGCCACCGGCACCATCATCCAAGCGCAACTCGGTCGCCGCGATGCGTCCGGCATTGTTGAC
This sequence comes from uncultured Opitutia bacterium, assembly GCA_903840415.1. Classification (GTDB taxonomy): domain Bacteria; phylum Verrucomicrobiota; class Verrucomicrobiia; order Opitutales; family Opitutaceae; genus CAITWF01. The sequence goes on from CAIMFY010000080.1 coordinate 2,071, forward strand.
GATCATCTCGATGCGGTGGACTGGCCGGTGGCAGGGGCGAAACGCCTTGGACGGGCGGGTTGACACGACTGGGACTGTGATCTTGCGGGTGAAAGTTTGACCAACTTTCTTGCACCCGGCCCGTGGCCCGAACCCACAACTGAAATTTTCCATGCTTTGTCCCCTGAATCCTCCGTGGTGCATCTGACCGTGCCCCTCATGCCGCCTGGGAGGACAGCATGAAACGCGTCGGTCTGATCGCCGGGCTTCGCACCGAAGCAACTGTTCTCTACCTGCGTCAATTCGACGAGCAGATGACAGAGCGCTTCGCCGCGGCCAATCCGGTTGGCATATTTGTGAACAGCATCAACGGACAGGCCTTCGAAGACGCCATGAAGCGCAAAGAATCGGCGCAAGTGAGGCGGCTTTGCGTCGAGGCCGCGCAACAATGTGCGGCGGCGGGCGTGGACGCCCTTTTGCTGGGGAACAGCCAGCTTCACGTCGGCGCCGACGCCATCCGAAGTTCTGTCGACCTTCCTTTGCTTGATCTGGTTGACGCGACCCTGGCGGTGGCCGCAGCCACGGGAATTCGGCGCATTGCGCTCCTCGGGGTCCGATTCGCCTCCGAGGATGCGATTTGGCAAAAACGCTTCGCGGACCGTGGACTCATCGCCGCCGGACCACCGGCCGACGCGGCTGCGCGGGTCAGCGCGATCGTGAAGGAGGAGTTGAGCCGCGGTTTCGTCGACGGAGCCTCCAAGGCCGAACTCGTTCGACTATGCTCGGATTTTCGACGCGACGGTTCTCGGATGGTCGTGCTGGCGGCCGCGGAACTTCGTCTGGCCCTGGGTGACGGCGATTCCGCGTTGCCCATCCTCGATGCGACGGCTGCCCACGTTACCGCCGCGATCAACTGGGCCACAAACACCGATGGCGATCTCCAGCTGGCTCCGCGTCGAGCAAGCACGTCATAATCAATAGCAATAGCGTCACTACCCGTTGTCGGATGCGCTGGTATCCTCAGCGCTTCTATGCGTCTGATGTCCGGTACAGCGGGAGGCAGTTGTCATGGCGGAGGCGGATAAGCTTTCGCCACGTTTTCGTCGCGCCCCGAATCACCTCCTGCCGCCCGGTTTGCGGGTTCAACGGCGACCCCTGGTGTGGGGCGATGGAGTCTGGGTGTATTGCGACCACCAGAAACCGAATTTCTGGCCCAGCCACACCCACGGCCTGGTCCAGATCATGATCGGATTCGAAGGGGCCGACTACCAAGCCTCATGGGCCGGTGCCAAGGGCCGGCGGGTGAACGAGCAAATTAAGGCGGACCAGATTTGGATCCTGCCCGCGGCCATGGAGCAGGAAGTCCGTTGGCGCCAGACTGCCGACTTGATTGTTTTATACGCTGAGCCTGCGACCATCCGAAGTTTTTGCGGGCAGCTGCCGGTGACTCCCAGTATTCGCCCGATTCGCGACTACACGCAACGGGAACCAGCCATTGGAATGCTGTGTGATGACCTTCGCCGGCAGGCGCAGCAAATCAAGTTCGACCACGAAGGCCATATCGGCGCGGTCGGTGCGCTCCTGGCCTCATTCGTGATCCGGTCGCATTTCTTACCGCACCATGCACCGGCGTCGCCGGCGCCCATGCGGGCCGCCGATCGGGCGAGAGTGGAACGTTACATTGCAGAGCATCTGAGCGAGCCGTTTTCGCTTCCGATCCTGGCAAAGGTCGCGCGGATGAGCCGGTCGCATTTTTGCCGGAAGTTCAAAGCCGAGACCGGATTCAAGCCGCGAGAATATTACAACCGGTGTCGCATCCTGCGCGCCAAGGAGATGCTCGCAACCGGCCGCTACAATTTTACGGAAGTGGCTTATCAGCTCGGGTTCAGTGAACTCGGCCACTTCACGCGGGTGTTCAAGAAGGTGCTGCACGCGCCGCCGCGTTCGTTTCTGCCGCGCGTGAAAAAGCACAGCCGTCAGACGGAATAGCAATCGCGTCCGATCCGGTTCTGCGGGGATTTTGGTAGGCTGGCGGTGTAAATTCCGACCCACTATGTCCCATTCTCCTCCCATTCAAATCGATGTTTTGCTCTCGGTGTCCGACTATCGGTCCTATGTTCGGGCCGCCCGGCTTATCGCACGGATCAAGAAAGCTGACGCTCCTACCGCGGTGACGCTCATTGAGGCCCTGCTGGCTGGCCGGGATGCAACGGGCGTGGCCGACGATTATCTTGATTCAATCGGCTGGCCGCTCGACAGCGGCCGGGTGATTACGTTGCGGCGGCCCCGGCCACAATCGAAGCGAAAGGGGCAGGTGGGAGTAGCTCAGACGCGAAAGGGCCTCCTGCATTTGGCACAACCGCTCGATCCCACGCGCAATTAGCGTCGGTTGGACATCGATTCTCCGATCGGCGATAAAACGGCAAGGCGCGCCGGCAGGAGTCAGGCGTCGTTCGTCCGGGGCTCGGACTCGTTCGCTCTCGTAAACGAGGTAAACGGAAGTTTCCGCAAGAGCGGGCGCCCAGTTCTTCTGGGGTGTTTTACGACGGCATTGCCGTCCGCGAGCGAAAGGAACGATGTCGGCTTGAACCACGGTTCGTCCATCGGCTGCCAGTTGCGCGAAGTCTGGCCGCTGCTCACGCCTCCGCTGTATTTGCGGATCTCCCGCCCGCCCATTTTCTCGGAGAGAATCTTCGCACCCTTCTCGTCGGCCGCCCTAAAATGGATCTGCGTCCGCAAATTGGCCATGAAGACATCGGCCTTCCGTTCGGTCTCGAATGCCGCGTAGAGTGAAAGCGGAGTCTGCGTGGCGGAAATCAAGCTGACCCCCGCTTCCCGGAGTTCATCGACGGTCGCGTGATCTGAGAATCCGTCCTCGGAAACGAGCGTGGTCTTCTGGCCTTCATCAAGGACGAGGGCGATGAGGTTGCGCCGGCGCATCGCGTCGGGCTCGAGATCGAAGCGCCGGAATGCGTGCAAAAAGAAGAGCTGCTTGAAGAGCAAATTCAAATAACGCCGTTCAACCTGGTAGGTCTGCGGCACCGACAGGCAGATGAGCCGGCCGGCATCGACTTCGGCCAACGTGAAGTTGGGCTCGATCGAACACACCACCTGGCGGATGTCGGGGGGAGTATAGGGCCGCAGATAGTTCGCGACGGTGTAAACAGTGCCGCTTTTCTGCTCGGGCGGCTGCGCGGCGAAGTCGCTGAAGTATTGCCGTTCCACCTCGGCCGCCGGACTCGGGTGCTCGGCGAGACGGGTCAGCAGCAGGGCCGTCTCCGTGGAAATGCAGATGGTATCATGCACGTTGGCGAGCGTCACGGGCAGTTCGGCGAGTTCGAGCGCGTGCATGGCATGGGTGATGACGTCGCGGGCGGTTTCCTTGAAGAACGCCTGACCGCCTCGCTGGCCGGAGGCGGTGGCAGTGTCCACGACGATCTTGGCATAGGTGCTCCACGGGACCGAGGCGTCGCCCAATATATTCAGGCGAAGGGGCGGTGCCCATTGGTCGGGCGCGATGTGGGTCGGCCGAACCCGAATCAGCCGAAGACTTTCCGTCTGCCCAAGTTTTTCAGCCATCGCCGCGAGCGGTTTCCAGAGGGCACCCTTGGAATCGATAGCCAGAACGCCGGTATCCGGCAGCGTCGAGCGAAGGCCATGCACAATCGGCACCACGGCGCGCGCCGTCTTGCCGGTGCCGGTGGCCCCCGTGATGAAAAAGTGGCAACACGCCTCGTCGCGGGTCCATTCGAGTCCCCACAGCCGGAGGACCACTGCCGCCTTGGCCTCGAATCCGGCAATCAACGCGCAATAAATCAGCCAGGCACCGACGCCCATCGTTAGAATGGGCAACCAATAGCCGACTGGGGCCGCGACCGTGAAATGGACAAAGACGGCAACGCCGAAACAGACGGCGGCGAGGCCAACGGTGCGCTGATTCACGCGAGGAACATGGTGACGGCGGAAAGTACGCCGACCGTGGCGCCAACCATAAACGTCGCGAGGAGTTGGCGGCGCTGCGCCGTCTGGAGACTGCGGGCGAGAGGCGCGAGCGTCTTTTCCAGCGCCTGAAGCCGCTTCAGTGCGTCGGCCACCGGCTTGTTGAGCTTAGCGTCCAGTTGTGCCTCCAACTCTGCGGGCTTTTCCTCCAAGGTCACCTGCACATCCGCCAGTGCCTCGTTTACGCCCGCCACGGTTTCAGCCGCTTCCACCAGATGCCCGATGCGATCGTCGAGCGCCTTTTTAATTTCCACGATCGCAGCCTTGAGGGTGTCTTCGGATTGCTTCACCCGCCGCCAATGCCACGCGATGAGCAGGTAGACCGGGTCCGTCGGATGCAGTTTGTAGTGCGCCGGCACCCATTTCAGGTCGTCCGGGAAATTTCCCGGTTCGAGCAAATCCTCGGGCTTGAGCGAAGCACTCATGGCAACAATAGCTCCCGGGCTTTATCGAACTCCTGCTTCATCCGGGCGTGAAACTGGATGCAGCGCGAGCGATCGAGCAGGTGGAGGGCCTCGGATTCACGCCCCCGGCCGACGGTGAGATTAGCCTGCTGCAAGCGGTTCTTCGTGACCTCGGCCAAACAAGGCACATCGACTTCCACGGCACCGAAGTCGGCCAGCCGCTTCCGGGCGTTGCTCTGGCCAAAGAGGTCGAGATTTCCGCCGTCGCGAAGATTGCGAGCCGCCAACCAGCGCACCCGCGGGCCATGGGAGTCGAGCAACTCCGCGATCTGGGAATTCGCGTCCTTGTCGTCGGTCGCGATCACCGCAAACACCAGCGTGCAGCCGAACTCCGCCTGCAACTCGGGCAACCGCGTCTCATCGAGGTAGGCGAGGACCTTGCTTCCGCCGGTCGCACGGTTGTCGACCAGAACAAGGTCGACCTCGGCCAGTGCGTGGACGATCCGGTCGAGCACGCCGAGCTTGTCGGCGTCGACATCGGTATCGATGAACTCGGCCTCGGGCACCAGCCGGTTGAACGTCGAATTGGCGTGGTCGAGGTCGAACGCCTTCAAGTGGATGCCGGCGTCGGTGAGGTAGTCATGGAGCAAAGTGGCGACAAAGCTCTTGCCGATACCGCCTTTGTCCTGGGGAAAGAGAATAATCCGTTTGGTGGGCATGGATGGGATGAGGTTTAGTAGTTGTCGCGGGCAATTTTTGGTCCGCGCCGGTTGGTGGTGGATTCAGCGGGCCGCGGACTGGCAGCCGGCGCGGTGGCGGCGGCAACCCGGCCCGGCGCGGCCGAGCGGTTCGCCTCGCGCACCTCCCGGCGGGCGCGCTCGATTTCGGACTTGGTGAAGTGACCCCGGCAATAAACGCCGACGCTGGCTGGCGAGACCCTGATCCCGTGGGAATTGAGCGTCGCCGCGATCTGCTCGTAGCTCATGAACTTCGCCCGCCACAGGAGCAGCACGTCGCGGTAAGGCGCGAGCAGCCCCCGGTGGTGCGCGGCCGGATCGTAGTTCCGGGCGTCCTCCATGAGGCGGGCGTGAAGTTCAGTGGTTTCTGTCATCGCCCGTTATCTAGCAACGTATGGGTTTAAGTAAATCAAAAAATAGCTTCCAAGGGCGTGCCCGCGAGTAGCGGTAAAGTAGTGGCCGAGTAGTGGTGGAGTAGTGATGTAGTGGTGGCGGCGTGAGATTTTCCTAGCGGACGCTAGGGGTGGCGTGTTCCGACTTGTAGAGGTAAAATGTGCGGCTGGTGCCGCTTCTGAGGCTCTTCGTCACACTGAACGGTAGTGATGATCTTATTGTGCCGACAGGGTCACTTAATCGCCTGATTTCGGTATTTCCTGCGGTGTTGTATGGCTTTTAGGCTGGCAATCGTATGGGTTTAAGGTAGGGTCAAATTATGGTCAGATTCGATAAACCCTGTTTGGTCGTGAAAGGTGCCGTGGAGTATTTCCGCGAGCACATGGCTTTGGGCGACTACCTCACTCAGGAGGGTAGGGCGGAAATGACTTGGGTGGGTGAGGGCGCGAAGAAATTGGGTTTAGAGGGCTGCTGCCAGGTGGAGCACTTCGAGAATCTTTGTCGGGGGTTGCATCCCATGACTGGCGAGAAGCTCATGGTCCGGGACAAAGGGCCGCACCGGCGGGTGTGTTACTTTGGCCAAATCTCCCCACCCAAAGACGTGTCGCTACTCTATCTCGTCGGTGGAGACCAACGGATCGGCGCGTGGTGGCAGGAGGCCGTGACCGACACCTTGCGTGAAATTGAGGCTTCGACGGCGACGCGCGTTCGGCGGGCCGGCGCGAATGATGACCGAACCACGGGCAGCATGATCGCAGCCATTGTCACCCACGATGCCAGCCGTTCGCTCGATCCTCAATTGCACACCCACGTGTGCATCATGAACCTGACCTATGATGCGGCGGAGGCGCGGTGGAAGGGCGTCCAGCCGTCGGCCTATTTCCGGCATCAGGGATTTTTCCGTGAGGTCTGCTACAACAAGCTCGCGCAGCGAATGCTCGGCGCGGGTTACACTGTGGAGGCGGTGCGGGGCTTGGGTTTCAATCTCAAGGGCGTCCCGGCGGAACTGCGCGAGCGGTTCAGCAAACGGCGACGGACGATCCTCGAACGGGCCAAGGCGGTGGGAGCGACCACTCAAGACGCGCTGCACACCATCGCCGGCGAAAGCCGCGAGGCGAAAACCCACGCGACCGCGGTTGACCTTCGCACCGGGTGGCTGAAGGAGGCGGGAGCGGAGTTGCCGCAATTGCGGGCCACCGTGGCCGCCGCCGATGGGCGGCCCGTGCCATCCGCACCTATGGCCCCCTTGGACGCGGTCTTGTCGGCGGAGGCCCATGTTTTTGAGCGCAAGTCGGTCGTGGATGAACGGCTGTTCCTGCGCGAAGCCCTCATCGCGGGCCGCGCCCAAGTCACATTGGAAGGATTGAAACGGGCGTTGGTTTCGCGCGAACGCTCCGGCGCGCTGGTCCGCGCCGCCGATGAAATCGCGTCGCGCGACGGCCTCGCTGCCGAAGCAGAATTTACCAGTTGGGCGAATGGGCAACTGAAGCGTGGCCGACCGTTGGGCAAGGTGCCCGCCGGCATGAAGCTCGCGGCAGATCAAAACGCCGCTGTGCGAGACCTGCTCGGGTCGTTCTCCGGTGTAGTCATTTTTCAAGGTGACGCCGGAACCGGAAAGACGACGTGTCTCAAAACCGTGGTGGCCGGCATCGAAAAGGCCGGCGGCCACGTGTTCGGTTGCGCGCCTTCCTCGGGAGCCACGGAAGTGCTGCGACAGGAAGTGACGGCGGACGCGGACACGCTCCAACAGCTTTTGGTGAGCGAGTCGCTTCAGCGGTCTAACCGTGGCCGGGTCTTGCTGGTGGACGAGGCCGGACTCGTTTCGGTGCGCGAGATGCGCGACCTGTGCCGGCTGGCGGCCCGCAACGACAACCGCCTCCTGCTGGTGGGCGACATCAAGCAGCATTGCTCCGTGGAGGCGGGCGACGCCCTGCGCTGTTTGCAGGAGTTTGCCCGGGTGCCGGTATTTCAACTGACGGGTATCCGTCGGCAGGTGGACTCTGCCTATCGGCACGCGGTCGCCCGGCTGGCGCGGGGCGACGCCTTCGGCGCATTCAACCAGTTTAATCGACTTGGCGCCGTGCGGGAGGTCCGCGACCTGCCGGTCATGTTTGCCACTGCAGCCGACGACTACGTTCGCACGGTGCAGTTGGGAAAATCATGTCTGGCGATTTCGCCGGTCTGGTCGGAAATCCACCAATTTACGGATGAGGTTCGTCGGCAATTGCGCGCCGCTGCACTGATCGCCCGGGACGAGCACATATATACTACCGTCGATTCCCTAAAGTGGACGAACGAGGAGCGCCGTCGGGTGCAGAACTACCAACCGGGCGACATGCTCAGTTTCCACCGGGCCACTGGACCCTTTTCAAAATACGACGCCGTGACCGTGGTTCGGCGCGAGGACCGGCTACTCGTGGTGCAAGAGGCGGACGGGCACGAACGCCGCATCGACCCGCGCCGCACCAGCGGGTTTAGCGTCGGGCTCGCCAAGCAAACTCCCGTCGCCGTCGGGGACCGGCTGCTCTTGCGGGCCAACCTCAAGCCAGCGGGTTTGCGGAACGGCGACCTGGCGACGGTGGCGGGCTTCGCACCGGACGGCGGAATTATTCTGAAAGACGGCCGCAAGTTGCCGGAGTGGTTCCGGGAATTTTCTCACGGCTACGCGACCACCTCACACTCCGCGCAAGGCAAGACCGTGGATCGCGGCATTCTGCTCATGGCCGATGCGGGCATCACCGGTGGTAACTTGAAGCAAGCCTACGTCTCGAATTCCCGTTTCCGCGAAAGTCAGGTGATATACACCTCGGATCGAGAGGCTGCCCGCGACTCGATGATGCGTCTCGCCGACCGTAAGCTCGCCCTCGAAATGGTCGGCCCGGATCAGCCCGAGAACCCGTCACCTCGAAAGTCCTGGCGCGCGCGTTGGGCGGCGCACGTCGTCCCGTCTGTCCGTGCCCAAGCCGCATGAGCATCGAAATCTTTGCCGGAGCAAAGCCGCTGGTGCGGTCAGCGCCCCCGAACTGGGGCGAAATCTCGCCCGTTGACCGGCCGGCGCCGGTGGTGCGTTTCGCACTCGTAGACCGTTGGGTGTCTTTTCCGGCGGATCAATTCACGCGTTGGGAGCACGCGATCGGTGAACCGGAGTTGCTGACGATCAAGACCGGGAAAGAGGAAATCGTCATCGAGGGCCGTGAGCTGTCCGAGATTCGCGCGGCACTCGACCTCGGCCGGCTGTGCGAATTGCGGGTCAACTTCCCGCGTCCCACGGGCGCACGGCCCGGCCCGCAGGTCCGCCGAATCACGATTGAAACGGCATGAAGTATGCGCCGAAAACAAATTCACTCCTATCGGCCACGCCCACGGTGCGATTGGCTCCGGGCGACCCTGGGCAGATGAGGATTACCGGATGAGGGACGAAACCACGAGTGCGCGGATGCCGCTGGTTGGCGGCCTTTCGGAGGAGCAGCGGATTCACCTGATTGGCGAACTGCTGTGCAAGGGCATCCTGCGCTCGCCGGCGTTGCGCGGGAGCGATGGCGGCCCGCCGGCCGCGATTACGGCGGACGCCGACGAGCCGGAACCGCGGATCGTGAACTATCTGAGAAAACACCGGACGGCTTCGCCGGCGGAGATCAAGGCGGTGTTGAACCTGTCGCGGTCGCGAACTTACCGGGCTTTGCAACGGCTGCTATTATCCGGGCAAATTGCCGCGAACGGTGGCCGGACCTCGGCCGCGGCTTATCGCCTGGTGGATTTCGATCCGTCCCGTAACTGATGGGCGCGGCCATCCAGTCTGCCGACCAACCCGAAGCCGTTGTTCCGGTCGCGATCTACACCCGGGTGTCCACCGACAACCAGGTGGGCGGGCGTTTTGATTCGTGCGAAAGCCAGCTTGCCATCTGCCGCGACCATATCGGTAAGCACGTCGGACAAGGCTGGACTGAAGTCGCGCACTATTCCGATCCCGCGGTTTCCGGCAGCACGATGAACCGGCCAGGACTTCGGCAACTCATGCGCCAAATCGAGACGGGCGGAGTCAAGGTGGTGTTGATCTTCAAGCTGGAGCGGATGTCGCGCAATATCGACGAGTGGGGGCCGTTCCGGATCTTCCTTAAAAAGCACGGCTGCCGTTTGGAGAGTGCGACGGAAGATATTTCCGAAACTACGCCGTCGGGTCGTCTGAAAAATAATCTGATGCTGAGTTTCTCGCAATATGAACGGGAAAATACAGCCGAGAAAACTCAGGTGAAAATGGTGCAGCAGGCGAAGCGCGGCTATTGGAACGGCGGCGCGGTGCCGTTTGGCTACGCCTACGACAAGAACACGCAGACTCTGCAGCCGCACACCGAGGAAGCACCGGTGGTGCGGCGGATTTTCGAACTGGCCGCGCAATTGGTGACGCTCGAAAAAATCGCTGATGCACTCAATCACGAGGGTCTGCGCACGCGGGCGAGACTGTTCCGCCGGACGGATGGAACGGAGCATACGGTCGGGGTGAAGCGATTCCGCTCCGACGCGTTACGCCTAATGGTGACAAATCCGATTTATCGCGGCGTGATTCGCTATGCCGGCCTCGAACATCCCGGCCGGCACGAACCGCTGGTGTCCGAAGAACTTTGGGAGCGGGCGAACGCGGCCGTGATCAAGACCGTTCGCCCGGTCCACCCGCAAAAGCTAGATCAGGATAAACATTTTCATCTCCTCAAGGGTCTGGTGAATTGCGGCTGTTGCCACCGGGCGCTTGTGCCGCACGCCAGCGGCAATCGGGACGAGTCGGGCCGCTATTATCGCTATTACTATTGCGGCCATCTGATGAAGGAGCGGACCGATTCTCGCTGCTCGGTGCGTCGCATCGCCGCCGGCGCGCTGGAAAGCGCGGTCGTGCAATTCCTGGGCGGGATTGGCCGGCATCCCGACATCATCGGTGCCGCGGTCGGAAGTTCCAAATCCGGACGGAACGAACGCCGTGACGAGCTAAAAAGCGAACTAGGGAGGCTGGATCGAGAGTCGGCGGAGACCAACAAGCGCATCCGCAATTGTGTCGAGGCCATTGCTGCCGGTGGAAAAAAAATCGCGGAGGAATTAGTCGAGGAGGTCGCGGTGCTGAAGGATTGGAAGCAAGGCTCGGTCGTTCGGCGCGAGCGGCTCGCGCAGGAGTTGTCGGCGTGCGAGGGCGAGATTCTCGATGAAGCCCGCGTCTGCCAGTCGGTGGAGCGGTTTGGGCAAGTCTTACAGGGGCTCTCGCCAGATGAGCAAAAGACCCTCGTCGGTCTCTTTGTGGATCGCATTGATGTTTTTCCTGCCAGAGATAGCGCAGGTGTATCGCACTCCGTAGCGGTTCGCCGGCTAGAACTGAGGTTTAAGCTGAATGTGCCCCGGCTGGTGGAAGGCATGGCTGGTGGCGCTGTCACCGACGACCACGGGACGCCGCAGATGGCGCGCGGATTGGTTCTGTCGGCACATGTTGCCTTGGGCCAGCAAGGGCGTTCCAACCAAGCTATCGTGCTCTCACCGTTCCGGTGTGGCGACGAGGAGTTGTTACTTCAACCCGCGGCGGTTCCGCTCGACCAGTCGGCCGCATTTGTCCAGCATCCGATCCTGCGCGCTTTGGACTGGAAGAAAAAGCTCACGCAAAATCCACAACTGAGCCTTCGCGGTCTCGCGAAGCGAGAAGGGGAGGTGGCTCCATCGCTGGTCCACCATTTCAAATTGCTCCGGCTCGCCTCGGAAATTCGCAGCTACCTCGCTGCGTTGCGCGATCCGAAGGCCGTGTATTTTTTCAGCCTGCGGAGGTTGATGCCGTTGGCGAGGTTGCCCGAGGTGGAGCAGCGGCGGCAGTTCGGCGAATGGCGGCAAGAATTCGAGGGCCGGTCAAAAGCAATTGCGCCGACCGTCGCAACGGTGCCATTACTTGGAAGACGCGTTGGCGGAGGCATCCGTATTTCCTAGCCGGGGCAGAAAAATAATTAAGGTGTGAATGACCCGGCAATGCGGATGGCTACCTGGATGTAGAGAAGCACTTTCACGACGCCAGCAGCTTCGGCCGAGACGACCTGCCCTTGGTGGCGAAGCTCGCCGATGAAGCTCACACCTTCATTTTCAAGCGCCTGTCGTCGCGAAATCCCGAAGTAGCGCAGTAGCGCCCTACCGCACAGCGGTCGATTTGTTCGGCCGCTTTCTTCTTTTCTACAGGCAGATTCGACTGTGCCAGAATCCTCCCCCCGCTCGGGATAAACACCCATAAGCATTAACCTAAGCGAACAGTCAAACGGTGGAGTTTGACCGCCTGCCGAGGGCGAAGAGGGCGCTTTTCTCGCAACGCGGCCGTAATGCGCCGACCGTGCTGCAGGAGATGGTGCAGCGAGAGCGGCATTTGTA
>CAIMFY010000081.1 GCA_903840415.1 uncultured Opitutia bacterium
GCTTGCGCTGCCGACGATGTCTGGTCGTTGATCTTCATGGATGGTGGTTTCTTTGGGTTTTCGACTTCCCTCTGCCTTTACTGGCAGCGGAACCACCATCCACCCAGCTAACTTTTAACGACTACAGGGACGCTTCCAAGCGATTACCAGCCAGCGACGATTCATTGCAGGGGCAGGTTGAGGCGAGTTCCGCCACGAGGAAAGAAAAAGACTGGGGAAAGACGTCGCGTCCTGTTGGGGCGCGGCGCCGGATTTGCATTTGACTCCCGTTCAAAATCGACGGCCTTTTCATCCTCGATGAATACCCACGCGATTCTGCTGCTCAGCCTTGGAGTCGGTTTCTCCACCCGCGCGGCGGCTGCGTCCGACGATGCCGTTTACACCCAACAGACCGAAACTTGGCGCGCGCAGCGTCTGGCGCAGCTGACGAAGCCGGACGGCTGGCTGACGTTGATCGGGCTGCACTTTTTGAAGGACGGCGACAACACGGTCGGCAGCGCGGCGGACAACGATGTCGTGCTCGCCAAGGGACCCGCGCATTTCGGCACAGTGACCGTCGCGGCGAATGGCACCGTGACCGTTGCGCTCTCCGCCGCCGCCGATGCGCGAATCGACGGCAAGGCGGTGCTCGCAGGCGAGTTGGCGTGGCGCGAGGGCGCCCGGCCCTCGATCGTGTCGGCCGGCACCGTGAGTTTTTTCGTGATCGAGCGCGGTGGGAAAAAAGCACTGCGCGCGAAAGACAGCGGTTCAGAACGCCGCACACATTTTCTCGGGCTCGATTATTATCCGATCGATCCGGCATGGCGGATCGAGGCGCAGTGGGTGGAGTTCGACGAGCCGCGGAATCTCTCGATCACGAACGTCCTCGGCCAGCTGGAGCCGGCCATCGTGCACGGTAAGGTGGTCTTCGACCGCGACGGGAAAAAATTCGAGCTGCTACCGATCGATCAGGGTCCGGGCGAACCGCTGTTCTTCGTGATCGCCGATGCGACGACCGGCAAGGAGACCTACGGTGGCGGGCGCTTCCTCTACGCTGATGCGCCGGTGGACGGGAAAGTCGTGGTCGATTTCGGCCGGGCACAAAACCCGCCGTGCGCCTTTACGCCGTTTGCGACGTGTCCGCTCCCGCCGAAGGAGAACCGATTGCCGTTCGCTGTGCCGGCGGGCGAGAAGAATTATCGCGGTGGCCACGAGTGAAGCCACGACTGGTGCCATGAAACGTCGCGAATTTTTAGGCCGCGTGGCCGCGGGTGCGGCCACGGTTGGCCTGACGGGCGGCATAACCGCTATGGCGGCCGGTGCGGACGCTCCGAAAAAGCCGGTGCTGATGAAAGCGGGCCACCAGCACGATCATACGGAGCCGACGCTGCGCGCACTTGCGGCGTTTGGCGTGACGAACATTTGTAGCGGCCATCTTTCGGCGAATATGGACGAGTGGTCAGTCGACGCCCTGACGCGGTTGCGAAAGCACGTCGAGTCGTTCGGCGTGCGGCTCGATGCGGTGCCGCTGCCGCTGAGTTCGAGTGAAATCACAAAGGCCGAGCTGCCCGAAATCCTGCTCGCCAAAGATCCGGCGCGCGACCGGGCCATCGAAAATATTTGCCAGATGATTCGGAACTGCGGTCGCGCTGGAATTCCACTCGTGAAATACAACCTTACGTTCATCGGCGTGGTGCGCACCGGCCGTGTGCCCGGCCGGGGAGGGGCGAGCCTGAGCGAATTCGACTACGCCGTGGCGAAGGAGGAGCCGCCGCTGACGGCCGCTGGTCCGATCAGCGAGGCTGTTTACTGGGATCGCATCGAATATTTTTTGAAACGCGTCGTGCCGGTCGCCGAGGAGGCGAAAGTGAAGATCGCGCTGCATCCGCAGGATCCGTCGATGCCGCGAGGCCGCGGCTGGCGCGGAGTCGAGACGGTGTTGGGAAACGTCGACGGCCTGAAGCGGTTCGTCGACACGGTGCCGAGTGCCTTTCACGGGCTGAATTTTTGCCAGGGCACGGTGTCCGAGATGCTCGAGAAACCCGGCGAACAGATTGACGACGTCATCCGCTACTTCGGGTCGCGCGGAAAAATATTCAACGTTCACTTCCGCAACATCCGCGGCGGCTACCTCAAGTTTCAGGAGACGCTGCCCGACGACGGCGACGTGGATATGCCGCGCGCCCTGCGCACCTACCGCGAGGTCGGTTTCGATGGCATGGTCATGCCGGATCACGTGCCCCAGATCGCGGGCGACACGGGTGGGCAAAAGGCGTTCGCGTTTTGCTTCGGCTATATTCAGGCGCTGCTGCAGCAGTTGCGCGCAGAGGTGTAGCGCATCTTTTCTGGGCGGCGTAGCCGAACTGTCTGGCAAGAACGACGGTTGCGTCCCGCCGGGGGCAGGACGGCAATTGCACCTTGCTCGGCGTCACGGACTCGTGTCCGAATCGCCAGTTCAGCCCCAGGTTCACCCAGCCGCATGTCCGCTTCAACGTCCTCTCCCTCTGTCTTCGCTTCGTCGCGTCGCCGCTACGCGATCGTCGGCCTCGGTTCGCGCCACGAACTTTATCAGGACGGGATCGAGAAGGTGCACGCGGCTCATGCGCAGCTGGTTGGGGTGTGCGATGCGAATGCCGGCCGCGTCGAGCTGGCGCGCCAACGCTCCGCGCAAAACGGCGCGCCCGTGCCGCCCGGCTATCGTGCGGCGGACTTTGGGCAGATGCTCGCTGAGACCAAGCCGGATGTCGTGATCGTCGTGACCGCCGATGCGGCTCACCACGACTATCTGGTACGCGCGATGGAGGCGGGTTGCGATGTCATCACGGAGAAGCCGATGACGACGGACGCGGCGAAGTGTCAGCAAATCCTCGATGCGTGCCGCCGCACGGGCCGGCATTGCCGGGTGACGTTCAACTACCGCTACTCGCCGCCGCGTGCGCAGGTGAAGGAAGTGCTGATGAGCGGCGAAATTGGCGAGGTGCTGTCAGTTGATTTTCACTGGCTGCTCAACACCCACCACGGCGCCGACTACTTCCGCCGCTGGCACAGCCACAAGAAAAATTCCGGCGGCCTGCTGGTGCACAAATCGACGCACCATTTCGATCTCATCAACTGGTGGCTGGGCGCGGTGCCGGTCACGGTGATGGCAAGCGGTCGGCGGCAATTTTACACGCCGGCCATGGCGCGGCGGCTCGGGCTCTCGGGCGCGCATGAACGCTGCCTGACGTGTTCGG
Organism: uncultured Opitutia bacterium; assembly: GCA_903840415.1. Classification (GTDB taxonomy): domain Bacteria; phylum Verrucomicrobiota; class Verrucomicrobiia; order Opitutales; family Opitutaceae; genus CAITWF01. Next base: position 3,213 of record CAIMFY010000081.1, read on the forward strand.
AGCAGAAGCAGTGCGGCTTTTTCATGGACCTCGCGGCGAGCCCGACGCTCAAGGCGCTCTACCTCGATTGCGAGAGTTACGACGGCTATTTTCGCGACCGCTGCGTTTTCCGCCCAGACATCGACATTGAGGACACGATGAACGTCCTCGTCGGCTACGACAACGGTGCGACGCTGAGCTACTCGCTCAACGCGTTTAACGCTTGGGAGGGTTACATGGTTTCGTTCAACGGCACGAAAGGCCGGCTCGAACACCGGATCGTCGAGTCGGTTTACGTTAACGGCACTGAGACCGTGCAGGGTGGCATCGCAGACGGCGGCGTGACGACGCGAGTGATTCCGCTCCGCGGTGAAGCGCGCGACCTCGTGCCATGGACCTCCACGGGCGACCACGGCGGCGGCGATCGGCTGATGTTGGAGGATATTTTCCTGCCGAAGCCGCCGGCCGACAAATATCTCCGTGCGGCAGACGAGCGCGCCGGCGCCTGTTCGATTCTCGTCGGTATCGCCGCCAACCGCTGTCTTGAAACCGGTGCGCAGGTGCGCGTGGCCGATTTGGTTTCGGGCGTGCCGCGGCCGGACTACGCGCCGATGCCCGCGCGCGATGGCCCGCTCCCGATGCCCGGCAGGCGCGTCCGGACTTGATCCCGGAAAAATCCGGCAACCAATTCGCCGGTGGTTCGTCTCGCTGGTGCCCCCAAAAATATGAAATCACTACGCTTATCCCTCGCGGCCTTCGTTGCCGCTTGCTTCATGACCGTCGCCGCGCTTGCGGCCGACGCTTCGCCCGCCGGTACTTGGAAGTTTACCCAAGCTGGTCGTGGTGGAAACCCTAGCACGGAACGCACTCTGATCCTCGACCTCAAGGGTGGCGCTCTCACCGGCACGCTCAAGGGCGCGACGATGGGCCAGTTTGAAATTCCCGATGCGGCGATCGCCGATGGCGCGTTCAAGGACGGCACGGTTTCGTTCACCATTACGACGGAATTCAACGGCAACAAGCGCACGGCAAAATACTCGGCTAAGCTCGAGGGCGACACGCTCACCGGCAGTATCGAGGCCCCCGGCCGCGACGGCGCGGCGCAGAAACGCGACTGGAAAGCCACTCGCGCAAAGTAACGCATTCGCGTCCGACGCTCACCAGTTTTCCGCCGCCGGAGAAGAAATTCTTCGGCGGTTTTTTTGTTTTCGGCGGGCGGATTATCCCGCCGCCCCGGATTTTGCCGGCGCTTGTCTATTTCAGCATTTCCGCCAGCGGTGCCCGGATCGCCTCGGCCCAAATCTCGTAGCCGTGGAGATTCGGGTGCAGGAAATCAGGCATAATTTCCTTTGTCAGCGTGCCGTCGGCGGTGAGGAATTTCGGGCCGATGTCGAGGTAGCGGACAAATTTCCCATCATCGAGCGACGCGATGCCGTGATTGATTTCGATCGTTTGCAGACGCTGGGGATTGTCAGGCTTTTCGCCGCGGGGAAACACCGCGAGCAGCAGAATCTTTGCCCCGGGAAGTTTTGCACGCAGCCCGCGCACGACAGCCTTCACGCCCTCGATCGTCTGCGGCACAGTGTTGCGTGGTGTGACTTTGTCGTTCTCGAAACCGGTGTTGTTGGTGCCAATCATCAGGACGACCAGCTTTGGCGCGAGGCCGTCGAGTTCGCCGTTTTGCATCCGCCACAGCACGTGCTGCGTGCGGTCGCCGCTGATGCCGAAGTTGGCGGCGTGGAGCGGCGCATAATTTTCGTCCCAGACTTTCTTGCCGCGATCGCGCCAGAAATCCGTGATCGAGTCGCCGAGGAAGAGCACGTCCACGCTGCCTTGCTTCGCGATCGCGACGAAACCCTCGTGCCGCTTCACCCAGCCGGGCGTGCGCGGCTCCGGGCGGAGCGCGGAATTTGTCACTGGATTCAGCAGCGCCGGATCGATCTGCGGCGTGGTGGTGCATGAGGCGGTGAACAGCAGCGCGCCGCACAGGCCCGCGACGAGCAATGCGAGGCGAGGGAAGGGAAGTCGGATTTTCATGGGGTGACCGATGTGAACCGCCGATCTGTTAGCCGCAAAGCGAAATCGTGCGGACGCTTTCGGACGGTCTGACGGAGCGCGGCTTTCCGGGCGCGGGTGCGCCGGCCTTGCTGGAACCAGCCCCTATGCTCCCCATGAAAATGATCTCTGCCACCGTGGCTTTGAGCGCGGCCTCGCTCTCCGCCCAGGAACTTCCCAAGTCCGGCGCCATTCTCGCGTCGATGCGCGTCGCCAACACGCACTTCATGGAGGAGTGGCCCGATGTCGGCAAAACGATCATCACCAACCGCGAGCGTCCCAGCAATATCTGGACGCGCGCCGTTTACTACGAGGGCCTGATGGCGTTCCAGGCGATTGCACCCGACCCGCGCAACTACGATTACGCGGTGCGGTGGGCCGAGTTTCACAAGTGGGGCATGCGCTCCGGCGATCTCACGCGCAACGCCGACGACCAGTGCTGCCTCCAGACCTACCTCGATCTCTATAAAATCGATCCCAAGCCGGAACGCATCCTGGCGCTGACGGCGAATATGGACGCGATGGTCGCGAGCGACAAGATCGACGACTGGTCGTGGGTCGATGCGATGCAGATGGCGATGCCGGCGATGGCCAAGTTCGGCGCGTTCAAGCACGACGCGAAATATTTCGAGAAAGCCCACGCGATCTACACCTACATGCGGACCAAGCATGGTGGCAGCGGACTTTACAACTCGACCGAGCATCTCTGGTGGCGCGACAAGGATTTTGTGCCGCCTTACAAGGAGCCGAACGGCAAGAACTGTTATTGGTCGCGCGGCAACGGCTGGGTCTTCGCCGGTCTCGTCCGCGTGCTGGAGGAGTTGCCGACTGACGCGGCGCACCGCGCCGAATATGAGCAGACGGTGAAGGAAATGTCCGCCGCGCTCGCCGCCTGCCAGCGCGACGACGGTTTTTGGAACGCGAGCTTGCACGATCCGAATCATTTCGGTGGCAAGGAGACCACCGGCACGGCGCTTTTCACCTATGGCCTCGCGTGGGGTATCCGGCACCAGCTGCTCGATGAAAAAACCTACCTGCCGATCGTGGCGCGGGCGTGGCATGCGCTGGCGACGGAGGCGCTGCACCCCGACGGATTCCTCGGCTATGTGCAGGGCACCGGCAAGCAGCCGTCCGAGGGCCGGCCCATCGACAAGAGCGGCACACCGCAACCCGTCGGCTACGACGACAAGCCCGACTTCACCGACTTTGGTCTCGGCTGTTTCCTTCTCGCTGGCAGCGAAGTGTATCGGTTGCCCAGTCGTTGAGAGGCTTTCGCCTGCGTAGTGTTTAAGCATATAGGCAAAACTCGCCTTGCCGCCGTCTTAGGGTCCACCACGCTCGGCGTTCCTATGCGCCGTCTGCTACCCCTCGCTGCCACACTGTGTCTGTCAACGTGCCCCGCGGCCCTGCGTGCCGCGCCGCCGCCTGCCGATGTGCTGGCTACCATGGAGCGCGCGGCCGACTGGCAGCTCGCCCATCCGTCAAAGCACGCGACGACGGATTGGACGCAGGCGGCCTTCTACGCCGGTGCGATGGCGCTCGCGGAGATTTCGCCGAGTCCGCGCTTTCACGACGCGATGATGAAGATGGCCGAGGGCAACCAGTGGAAATTGGGCACGCGACCCTATCACGGCGACGACCACGCGGTCGCTCAGACATACATGGAACTTTATTTCCGCCACAAGGACCCGAAGATGCTGGCGCCGACGATCGCGGGTTTCGACTACGTGCTCGCCCATCCGAAGGATGCCAACCTAGTGTTTACCACCAAGGACAAGACCGATCGCTGGGCGTGGTGCGATGCGCTCTTCATGGCGCCGCCCGCTTGGCTGCAGCTCTCGATCGCGACTGGCAACAAGGCCTACCTCGATTTTATGGTCGACCACTGGTGGCAGACCTCGGCCTACCTCTACGACAAGGACGAGCACCTGTATTTTCGCGACAGTACCTACTTCGACAAACGTGAGGCCAACGGGAAGAAAGTTTTCTGGGGCCGCGGTAACGGCTGGGTGACGGGTGGTCTCGCGCGCGTGCTGCAATACCTGCCGAAGGATCATCCGTCGCGCCCGCGCTTCGAACAACAGTTCCGCGAGATGTCGGCGCGCCTGCTCGAGTTGCAGCAACCCGACGGCATGTGGCGCGCGAGCCTGCTAGACCCGTCGAATTATCCGCTGAAGGAGACAAGCGGCACCGGTTTCGACTGCTACGGACTCGCTTGGGGCGTGAACCACGGTCTGCTCAATCGTGCGACCTATGCGCCCGCCGCGGAAAAGGCGTGGGCGGCGCTCCTCACCTGCATCGCAGCGGATGGCAAGCTCACGCACGTCCAACCGATCGGCGCCGATCCAAAGAAATTCGACGAGGATGCGACGGAGGTTTATGGCGTCGGCGCGCTGCTGCTCGCGGGCAGCGAGATCTATCGGCTCGGTGGCGGGAAATAATTCCGCGGCCGTCCGTCCGCTAGTCTGATGTGGGGCGCGTGCGAGAGGCGCGCCCCGCAAAACTCAGAAGTCGAACTGGTCGATGTTGCCCTTGTTAAAGATGAAGGGCTTGCCGAGGAGAATATTGTCGCCCGCGATCGCGAAGGTGCCGAGCGCGCCGGCCTTGAAACTCTTGGCGCCGGGTTTGAGTTCACCCTTTGCCAGCGCGATGCCGGCGTAAATCGTGAGATAGCCGAGATCGCCGGTGTTCCAGAGGATCACGCTGTCGGTCACGCCTTCGTGCACGTAGCGCTTGTTCTCGTTGGGCAGTCCAAGGCCGATGACTTTCACTTTGCCGGTCTTGCCGGCCTGCTTCACGGCCTCGGCCGCGCCGGGAACGCCGGGCGAGCAGATGGCCAGGATGAGTTTTAGATTCGGATTCGCGCTCATGAGCGCGGTCGCCTCGGACTGCGCCTTGTCCTTGAGATCGTCGCAGGGGCGGACGGCGACGAGTTTCATCTTCGGGTATTTGTCCTTGAGGCGCGCCTCGATGTGCTTCTGCCATTCACGCTGATTCGCGGCGGTGAGCGAGGCGGTGATCACCGCGAACTCGCCCTCGCTGTTCAGCAGTCGGGCGGCTTCGTCCATGAGCGCGTAGCCGATCCCCTCGGGCGTCGCCTGATTGACGAAAAACGATCGCGCATCGGGCATGGCGTCGGCGTCGTAGGTCAAGACCTTGATGCCTTGCTTCTGCGCTTTGCGGAGCGCCGTGGAGATGCCCTCGCGATTTTCCGCCGCGACGGCAATCACATCGACGCCGAGGGTGATCCAGTTTTCGACGATTTCGTTTTGTTTGGCGGCGTTGCTGTCGGTCGGGCCGTCGAAAAGTAGTTCGACGCCGAGTTCCTTCGCGGCTTTGTCGGCGCCGGCTTTGCACGAGAGGAAATAGGCGTTGCCCTTCGATTTGGGGAGAAACGCGACCACGAGTTTGGAGTCGGCGGCGGAGGCGCCGGAAACACTGGCGAGCAGCAACGCGGCCGCGAAGCAGAGACGTAAGAGAAGGGATTTCATGGGGAGTTTTGAGTGAAGGGTGAAAGGAAAGTCTCAGCCAGCGTGGCGCTTCGGCCGCAGCGTCGGCAAGATTTTTGGCAACACGCTCACAGTCAGCGCGAGCAGCAGCAGAGCGCCGGTGAGCAGGCCGGACATTTCCTCGGCGGCGTTCATACGCATGACGACCGGCAGGCACGCGAGGCCGTTTTTCAACACCGCGATCGCCGCCACGCCGAGCAACGTGCCATGCACGCTGCCCGCACCGCCGAAGATGCTCGTGCCACCGAGCACGACCGCCGTGATCGCAAAAAGTTCGTAGCCGGTGCCCGCGTCCGCCTTCGCCTGCCCGAGCCGCGCGGTGTAGATGATCGCGGCGAGGGCTGCGATAAGACCGGCGAGCACATAGACGAGCGCGAGGCGGCGGTTGACCGGCAGCCCGGCGTAGCGCGCACCTTCGGGCGAGAATCCGATCGCACGAATCGAACGGCCAAACGTCGTCCGATGCACGAGCACCCAGACCGCCGCAGCCACGCCGAGAAACAGCCACGCCTGCGTCGGCAATCCGAGCCAGCGTTCCTGACCGAGAAAAAGAAAACTCTCCGGGAAATCTGTGTAGGTGATCGCGCCGTGCGTGATCGCCTCGGCGAGCCCGCGGAAAAGCGAATAAGTGCCCAGGGTCACGATCAGCGGCGGCAGCCGCAGGGTCGTGATGAGTGCGGCGTTGAGTCCGCCGCCGATCGCGCCGCAACCGAGTGCGAGCGCGGCGGCGACTGGAATCGAGAGCCCGCCGTCGTGCCAGAACTTGCCGAACAAAATAGCGCACAGCCCGAGCAGCGACCCGACAGAAAGATCGATGCCCGCCGTGAGAATCACCGGCGTGAGCGCCAGCGCGAGCAGGCCGATTTCGCACGAGTGCCGCAGGATGTCGAACTGCCGATCGAGCGTGCCGAACCCGACGATCACGCCGCGGCGGTTCGTTGTCGTGCCCGCGAAATAAAAAAACAGCCACTCGGCCACGAGCACGTAGAGCAGCAGCATCTCGTGCCGGAGCAGGAGCGCATTCCAGTCGCGTTTCCCGGTCGCGTTCATGTGTTGCCGCCGCCTTTGCGGCTGCGCACGCCGTCGGCCACGACCGCGAGCAGGATGATGGCGCCCTGGATGGCTTTCTCCCAATACGCCTCGATGTGTAGATGCGTGAGCGCAGGTGCCACGCAGGCGAGCAGCAACAGACCCGCGAACGCTCCCCAAAGATTACCCCGTCCGCCGGAGATCGCCACGCCGCCAACCACGACGGCCGCGATCACTTTCAACTCAAGGCCCATGCCCGACAGCGGCTGCACTTGCGGCGATTGCGCGATGTTCATCATCGCCGCGAGTCCCGTGAGAACGCCGATGAAAACGAAAACCAAAAAAGTCACGAGCTGCGGGCGGATGCCCGCGAGTCGCGCGGCCTCGGCGTCGGTGCCGACCGCGTAGACAAATCTTCCGATGGCGAGGTGACGCATCGCGACTCCGAGCGCGATCAGCAAGGCGAGGGCCGCCACGACGAGCGCCCACTGGCCGGCGCTCTGGCTCAGACCGAACCATTGCACGGAGTCGGGCAGGTTTACGAATTCGCCCTGCCGCACGAGATTCAAGCCCTGCCGTAACGTGACCATCGTTGCGAGTGTGACGACGATCGACGGCAGCCGCAGTCCCGCCACTAGAATCCCGTTCACCGCGCCGAGGATCGCGCCCAGCGCCGCCGCGGCCGGCAACACCAGCGCGAGCGGCCAGCCGCGGGCCGCGAGCAGGCCGGCGCACACGCTGCACACGGAAAACATCGATCCGACGGAAATGTCGATCTGCCGGCAGATGATGACGAGCGCCATGCCGCACGCGACCACCAGTGTCGGCGCCTCGCGTGTGACCAGCGATAGCAGCGGCTGTGGTTGAAAAAAAGCCGGCGCGAAGATCGCGAGCCCGAGCAGCACGGCACCGAGCGCGGCAACGACGGAAAGTTCGCGGAAGTAGCGCTTCACGCCGCGCCTTTCTCAGTGGTGCCCAGCGCCGCGGCCATCACCGCGTGCGGATCGGACTTCGCCGGAAGGATCGCGCGCAACGTGCCGCCGCCCATCACCCCGATGCGATCGCTCATGCCGATGACTTCAGGGAGGTCGCTCGAAATCAAAATCACCCCGAGTCCTTCCTTCGCGAGCCGGCGCACGATTTTGTGAATCTCGCTTTTCGCGCCGACGTCCACGCCCTGCGTCGGCTCGTCGAGGATGAGGAGCTTCGGTTTCGTCGCGAGCCAGCGGGCGAGGGAAACTTTCTGCTGGTTGCCGCCCGACAGGCTGCCGCCGGGCGCATCCGGTCCCGCACATTTCACCGCGAGATCGCGAATGAACTCGAGCGCGAGCGACCGCTCCGCCCCAAACCGCAACCACGCGCCAATGAACAGCCTCCGGTGGATCGCCATAGTCATGTTATGGGCGATCGGCATCTCAAGCACGACGCCGTGGCGGCGCCGATCTTCAGGTACGTAGGCGATGCCGTGGGCGACGGCATCTTGCGGCGAACGCAGGGCGATGCTCCGGCCGTTCAACATAATATCCCCTGCGTCGGCGGGAGTGAGACCGAAAAGCACTCGTGCGAGTTCGGTGCGCCCGGCCCCGACAAGCCCCGCGAGACCGAGGATCTCGCCCGCCCGCACCTCGAGCGTCACATCGCGCACCCCGGACGCCGCGCATCCGACGGCGCGCAACGCCAGCACGACTTCGCCGGCGGCCGACTCGCTCGGCGGATAAATCTGCGCGACTTCGCGACCGACCATCAGCCGGATGAGCGACGCCTCGTTCATCGCACCGACCGGATGCGTGCCGACACTCTCGCCGTCGCGCAGCACTGTCACGCGATCGGCGAGGTCGAAGATTTCCTCCAGCCGGTGCGAAATATAAATCACGCCGACACCGCTTTTGCTCAGCTCGCGGACCACGGCGAAGAGCAGATGCTGTTCCTTCTGTGTGAGCGATGCCGTGGGCTCGTCCATGATGACGATCCGTGCACCGGCGCCGAGCGCACAGGCGATCTCGACGAGTTGCTGCTCGGGCATCGAGAGCGCGCGGACCTCGGCGTCGGGTGAAATCGCCGCGCCTATCCGGGCGAGCAACGTCGCGGCGCGTTCGCGGCGGGCCTTCCAATCGACGCGGCGCGTGGCGCTCGCCGTCTCGAGCCGCAGCCCGATGTTTTCCGCGACAGTGAGGTCGGGGAAGAGCGCGGGCTGCTGGTAAATACACGCGATGCCGAGCGCCCGGGCACTGGTTGGCGTGAGGCCTGAAACGGGTTCGCCCGCGATCGTGATGGTACCTTCGTTCGGGGCGTGCGCGCCGGTGACGACCTTGATGAGAGTGCTTTTGCCTGCACCGTTTTCACCGAGGAGCGCGTGGACTTCGCCGGCGTGCAAATCGAAATCGACGCCCCGCAGCGCACGCACACCGCCGTAGTTTTTGACGAGGCGGCGAAGTTGCAGCAGCGGGGCGGGTGACATCGGGGCGGGAGCGACAGGGAAGTTTCGATGGCGGCGCGCAGACCGTCCACTGTCAAATCACGCGCCCGACTGACAGTCCGGATGCGCGGCCCGCAGCGGTGCGAGATCGGGATCGGTGGCGGCAAGGGCGGCGAATTTTTGGTCGAGCGCGATCGCACGATCGATCCGACGGCGCGCTTCGGTGAGCGCACCGCGCTGGCTGGCATAGCAGCCGAGGTTGAACTGGATCGTCGGCTCCTGCGGGTGGAGCCGTTCGGCCTCGAGCAGGATTTTTTCCGCGGCTGCAAGCGACTTAGCGCGCCGCTCGGCGTAGGCCCACGTGATCCAGCCGCCGGCTTCACCGGGCACACGGCGAACGAATTCTGCCGCCAGCGCGCGGAGCGCGGGCCACTCGCTGCGCTCCTGCAGCACAGCGATTCGGGCCACCAGCACGGCGGGCTCGTCACGCTCGGGCGCGGAGATGTGATCGAGTTCCGCGGCTGCCTCCGCGACCATGCCAAGGCCGAGGTAGCCTTGCGCATGGGAGAGGTGCCACTTGGGTTGCATCGCGTCGGCAGCGAACTCGGTTCGCGCGGCGCGGTCAACGCGGGTCATTTCGTTGCTCTAGGCGTGTGAGATGCAAGATCTTGATCGTTGGCGGACCCATGCGGCTTTGCAAATCTGCTGTTGATGGCGTCTTGCCTATCGCTGAGCCGTTCCTTCTGAAGCAATTTTCGAGGTTTGGTTAGAACAACCGCCCGGTAAGGTCTATATTTTCTTTCTGAAGATTGTGATTCAAAAGACGGTTTTCCATGAGCACAGTCACACTAGATGCCGGCTTCGACCCCATCTTCTTCGGTGCCCCTGGCCAAACCAATTGCTCTTGGTTTCTTCGGCCAAGGCCAAATTGCGATGATTAAAGCGCTAGTCGTGTTGCGTGTTCAGTGGCTGACCCGGCATCCTTTTTTTCTGGGTGCGATCAGCTCGCTCATTGCCGCCATCGCCACGGTCACAGTGATGGCCAAACTATTTCCTCATTTTGTCGGATGGCCGGGCAGCACGAGCTTCGCACGGATTGCGCTACACTTTTCCCGTGACGGAGTGTTCGCGACCTCGGGCGCGGCGCAAATGGCGGAGAGAATGCCTCTTTATCCGTTGGTGCTCGCGGCGATCATGCGGCTTGCGGGTGCAAGTTGGCGGTGGTGGTCCGTTGGGCTTAACGCGCTCGCCCTTGTCACGTGCAGCGGCCTCGTCACCGGCTTGTGTGCTCGACTGTATCGTTCGACCGCAATTACGTGGACCTGCGCCCTACTGCTCGCCTTCCATCTCGGATGGTGCATCGAGGCGCTCGCGTTCAGGGAAACGGCGTTCTTCAGCCTAGTGATCGTTGGGATGGCAGTGGCGTTGACTAGGACACGCATCGGCTGGGCGTCGCTGGCACTGGCAGGTGGGCTGGCCGGCGCCGCTTACTTGCTGCGACCGACCGGATTTCTGGTCGTGGTCATTCTGCCAGCTTGGATTTGGGCTGCCCGCGCATCGCTAGCTCATCCCGTTTTTCGTTCTGCGGGTCTGGCAATGTTGGTTGCAGCTATTCCAGTGGGTGCTTGGCAGGTTTATACCGTGCGAGCACTTGGGCATTTGGAGCTGTCGAATAGCGAGGGCGGCAATACCGTGCTCAAAGGCGCGATTCCCGAGTTTTGGACGGTCGCACCGTGGATCGATCTAGATCTCCTTGACCCGTGGGTTGCAGCGGAAGCGGAGCGGGCTGGTGCAAACTCGCCCGACACCCGAGATGCTTTTTGGCGCGTGCAAGCCTCGGTGGAAATTCGCAACGCACCGGCAAACTGGATGGCAAAAGCAGCGCTGAAAACGGCGATGCTTTTCTCGCCAGTCAACGTGCCATTCGGCTACGGGCGCGTCGTGCCAAGCGGCAACTCTTTACGGCTCGTAGATTTTGTCTGGGACCGTTGGGCCTTCGTGAGCGTTCCGTCTGTCATTCTCGTGCTCGGCGGTGCGGCAGCACGGCTTTGGCGTTGGCGATTGTTTTCCAAACTCGAATCCTCGTTTGCGGTGCCGGTCGTCTCGCTCTTCGCGCTCGTTTGCATCCTGCATGCGGCAACTTCAGGGGAAACGCGCTATCGCCTGCCATTCGATCCATTGCTCGCGATTCTCGCGGCACCCGCTGTTGCGCAATGGCTGCTATCGTGTGGCCGGCCGAAATGGCTTGGGGGGATGGAAGTAGAGCACGACCACGGCGAGCGACTTTTCTGAGCTGAATGGGTGGGTTTCCAATCACCGGTCGAAACGCTGTGCCGTAGAGGCGCTGTGGGGCCGAGAATTTCTTCAAATAAAAGCGGTGTTTTCGACCACCGGCAAGCTGCGATCCACGGCTCGACTCCCAGCTAGAGCGAAGCGGGTCTTTCCGCCACGCGATTCGTTGTAAACCTGGCGACGCAGTGCGCGGATCGCTTGTCGTTAGCTAGGCGTCGCATCTTCCGGATGGCAGGCCAAGTGTTACTCTCCAACTAGCGATCAACTTGTCGGCGGGCCGCCGAAGTGGGCCTTGAACGAGGCATAGGCGGCGACGTCGGCGAGCATCGCATCGAGCGTCGCGGCCAGCGGCTCGATTTTCACAAGACCGGAAAAGACAGCTTTGTCGCCGATGTCGTCGGTGAGCACGAACGCCGGACGCTGGTTGATTTGGTGCGAGAAAAATTCCTGCGTGCTCGCCTCGATACGCGCCGCAATCGCCTTGGACTCCGCGGCGGCGCGGAGTTTTTTCGCGTTGAGTTTCTTGCCGCCGGTTCTCGCGGCGACGGCGACGGCCACTTCCATGCGGCCGGTTTTCTCGCCGTCGCGTTCGCCGGCGTGCGAGAGGGCGAGGCGGATTTCGTCGCCAATGAAACCGAAGTCCTTCGCGGCTTCGGCGACGTAGCTTGCTGCGGGATATTCCCCCGGCTTTACCGGCTCGAACCAGCCGGAGTTGAGCATGAACGGCGAGCGCACGACCGTGCCGCTCCGGCGGTAGAACCACTCGCATTGCTCGCGCGAAACCGGCCAGTCGCCCGGCTGCATCTTGGCGATCTTCCAGTCGAACGCGACGCGGCCCTCATAGCGCCGCTTCAACTCGGCCCACGTGGGCTCGGACCAGAAACACCAGGACGACGTGACCTCTAGGAAGTAGGTGACTTTCATGCGGGCCGAGCGGAGCGCGACCCACGGGCGGCGTCAACGCGCGACCGCGGTGGAGCCGGTATCGACGAACGCACGTTTGGCGGACACCCGCGGTTTTTTTGTAGTCGCCCAGATCGGCTGTTACCGTGAAGTTGGGCGGCCCGAAAACCTCAGTCCCGATCGCATCATGAAATTGTTCACCGCCGTTTGCGCCCTTTCGCTTTTTTCCCTCAGCTCGATTTTGGCGGTCGAGACCCGGACCGAGATTACGCGCACCACGACGCCCGCCGAGGACGCCAAGCCGAACAGCAGCGCCGTGCCCGATGTCTACGCCATCGATGGAAAATTCGAGCGCGTGGTGATTCTCCGCTTCAAATACGACACCGATCTGCTCGGGGGCATGGAGCGCATGGTGAAGGAGCAGAAGATCCGCAACGCCGTCATTCTTTCCGCGGTCGGTTCCTTGCGCGGCTACCATTTTCACACCGTTAGCAACCGCACGCTGCCGTCGAAAAATATCTTCGTCAAAGATCCGGAGGCGCCGGCTGACCTCGTCAGCATGAATGGCTACGTGATCGACGGTGTGCTGCACGCACACATCACAATGGCGAATCCGGACCGTGCATTTGGCGGTCATCTCGAGTCGGGCACGACGGTCTTCACGTTCGCCATAGTCACGCTGGGCGTGCTCGCAGAGGGCGCCGATTTGCGTCACGCCGACGACAAGAATTACCGCTGAGCCCGGCGAAAACGGACGATTTTCCATGAGCTCGTTTCCGCGATTCCTCCGCGTGCGGCAGAATTTCTCCCGGCCGGCACCGCTCGATCTGGCGGTTGTGCTGCGCACCGAATTTGAAAAATTGCGCTCGCGCATCGCGCCCGGCGCGAGGATTGCCGTGGGAGTCGGCAGCCGTGGCATCACGAACCTCAAGGCAATTATCACGGAGGTGCTCGCGTTGCTGCGAGCAGCCGGCGCCGAGCCATTTATTTTTCCGGCGATGGGCAGCCACGGCGGGGCGACTCCCGAGGGCCAGCGCGAGATCCTGGCGAGCTACGACATCACCGAGGAATCGATGCGCACACCGATTCGCGCCTCGCTTGAGGTGCGGCAAGTCGGTGTGACACCAGACGGCAAGCCGGTGTGGTGCAGCCTCGAGGCGCTCGCGGCCGATGGCATCGTGCTCGTCAACCGGGTAAAGCCGCACACGGATTTCTCCGGCGAGCTTGGCAGCGGGCTTTTGAAGATGGCCGTCGTCGGCCTCGGCAAACGCGCCGGCGCCGCGGCGATGCACCTTGCGGCGAGCGAACTCGGCCACGAGCGCGCTATCCGCACGATGGCGGGCGTGCTCATCCGCGAAACACCGCTTCTCGGCGGTTTCGCCATTTTGGAAAACCAGTTTCACGAGACGGCTAAAATTTCCGTGCTCTTGCGCGAGGAAATGGAAGAGAGCGAGGACGCGCTCCTCATCGAAGCGCGCCGGCTCATGCCGCTCCTGCCGTTCGACGAGATCGACCTGCTCATCGTCGATCGCATCGGAAAAAACATTAGCGGCACCGGCATGGACCCGAACGTCATCATGCGCTCAATCGACGGCTATTCGAGCTTAGTGCGGCGCGACGGCCGGCCGTCGCCGTTCATCCGGCGCATCTTCGTGCGCGACCTCACGCCGGAAACGCACGGCAACGCCATCGGCATTGGGCTCGCGGACATCACCACGACGCGACTCGCGCGCGCGATGGACGTGAAGATTTCCTTCGTGAACGCGATGACGGCCCTCACGCCGCAGAGCGCGAAGCTGCCGGTCTATTTCGACACCGACCGCGAATCCATCGAACGCGCCTTGGTTTCGTTGCCGCTGCCTGATTGCGGCGCCGCGCGCATCGTCCGCATCGCCGACACGCTGTCGCTAACCGAAATCGCAGTCTCCGAGGCGCTCTGGGCGGACGTGAAAGGCCGCGCTGAGTTCACCGCGATCAGCGAGCCGCGTGAGCTGGCTTTCGATGGCGAAGGCAATCTCGTTTAGACCAACTCCAAACCCCAACACCATTCCCCCATGAAATCCCCCTTCCTGATCTTCACCGCATTATGCGCGTGGACCCTGGTGACCGCCGCGCCTGTTGAGAAAGTGAAGAATGGTCGAGTCGTCGTGCAGGACATCACGCTCCAGCCCGGCGAAACGGAGCCGGCGGGCGGTGGTTTTCCGAGTGTCACGTTGTTTTTCTCCGATGGCGTCATCGTGAAAACGCCAGCGGACAAAACGGCGACGACTAAGGTCAACCGTGGTGTGACGGTTTTTCGGGATGCGACGGCGGCACGTATCAGCGCCGCCGGTTCCACGCCTGTGCGCTTTGTGCGGATCGAATTTCCCGGCGCGGGACTCGACGACGTCTGGGGCCGGACGGGGTTGTCCCCCAACTACCAGTTGCTGATCGAAAACCGGTATGCCCGCGTTTACGATATCAAGATCTCGGCTGGCACCAGCGAGCCGCTGCACACGCACCACGACCGTGTCGTGGTGTGTTTCTCCGGAGCGAAACTGCGGCACGCGTTCCCGGACGGTCACGAGGAAGATTCGTCGATTCAGACGGATGACAGCCTGTGGCGCAAAGGGCAGACACACGTTGGGAAAAACATCGGCACCACCAATTTCTGGGCGATCGCCGTCGAGCCAAAGTGAGCGGACCACACACGACACCCCGCGATGTGGCAGCATAATTATACGCCGGTGGCAGGCAGCATCGGTTGGTCGGCGTTGGTCGCGGCACTGCCGCTGTTCGTGTTGCTCTTTTTACTGGCGATTCGACGCAAGGCGGCGTGGATCGCGGCGCTGGCGAGCCTAGGCGCGGCGGTTGGCGTGGCGGCGTTCGTCTACCGGATGGCGCCGTCGCGGATTTTTGCCGCGACGACTTACGGCATGGCGTTTGGCCTACTTCCGACAGGCTGGATCACGTTCAACGCGATCTTTCTCTACCGGCTGACGGTGGAGAGCGGGCAGTTTGAAATCATCAAGGACTCGCTGGCGATGTTGACGAGCGATCTGCGGCTGCAGGCGCTGCTGATCGCGTTTGCCTTCGGGGCGTTCATCGAGGGCGCGGCGGGTTCGGGTGTGCCGGTCGCGGTGGCGGCGGCGATGCTCGCCGGGTTCGGCCTCAACCCGCTCAAGGCGGCGGGCATCTGCCTGCTGGCCAACACCGCACCGGTGGCCTTCGGCGCCATCGGGCTTCCGATCATCACGCTCGCAAAAACGACCGATCTGCCGCTCGCGCAACTGAGCGCAATGGCCGGCCGGCTCAGCGCGCCGCTGTCGGTCTGCGTGCCGACTTACATGGTCGTGCTGCTCGCCGGCTGGAAAGGCGCGCGCAGCGTGCTACCCGCCTCGGTGTTGTGCGGCGTTTCGTTCGCCGCGGTTCAAGTCACGGTCTCGAATTTGATCGGGCCGGAACTCGCCGACGTCATCGCGGCGCTCGTCGCGCTCGCGTGCCTCATTGTGATGTTTCGCGTGTGGCGACCGAAGGATTTGATGGCCGCGGCGTCGCCGCCGACTCCGCGCGCCGAGTCAACTCGCACCGCGGCTATCATTCGCGCGTGGTTGCCCTACGCGCTGCTCGCCGTGTGCGTGCTGTGCTGGGGCGTCCCGGCGATCAAGGGCGTGCTCCTGCGCGCCAGCATCGAGATCGAGTGGCCAGCGCTGCACCGACTCATCACGCGAATGCCGCCGACGGTCACCGCGGCGTCGCCTTACGACGCGGTCTATCACTTCGACTGGCTCGCAAGTCCGGGCACGGCGTGCCTGCTGGCGAGCGTGCTAACCGCGATCTTTGCCGGCCTTTCGCCGCGTCGTTTTGCAAAGGTGTTTGGCGCGACGTTTCGCATGATGTTTTTGCCGCTCGTGACGATCGTGTCCGTGCTCGGGCTCGCGTTCCTGATGAACTACTCGGGGGCGACTTCGACGCTGGGGCTCGCGGTGGCGTCGACCGGCGTGCTGTTTCCCTTTTTCAGCCCGGTGTTGGGCTGGCTGGGCGTTTTCCTGAGCGGATCGGATGCGTCGAGCAACGCGCTTTTCGGCACGCTGCAAGTGACGGCCGCGCGGCTCGTCGGGTTGAATCCCATCCTCATTGCCGCGGCCAACTCCACCGGCGGCGTGATGGGCAAGATGATCAGCGTGCAGAGCATCGCGGTCGCGGCGGCGGCGACCGGCATGAAACCGTCCGAGGAGTCGAAACTTTTTCGTTTCACGTTCTGGCACAGCGTCGGGCTCGTGTGCATGATGGGACTCATCACTGTGCTCTACGCCTTCGTGATTCCGTGGATCGTGCCGTGAGGTGCGGACGGATGGTGGAGACTCCGCTACAGCTTATTTCTTTCCGCCAAACAGCCCCTTGATACCCTCGACGGCTTGTTTCGCGCCCTCGGCCGCGGCGGCACCGGTGGTGCCACCGATCTTCAACGCGGCGCCGGTCGTCGCGCCCACGACGCTGCTGGTGACGCTCTTCATGACCGCCAGCACCAGTTGATCGGGTGTGATGCCGCCCTCGGTCGTGCCGAGGTTGTCGAGTGCGATGGGTGGCATCGGCAGCTTCATTGCGGCCGGGCCGACCCCGAGGCGCACCCAGCCGTTTTGCAGGCGGAATTTTTTCACCTCAAACTTGATGGGTTTGCCACTCTTGGTCGTAGCTTGCGGTGAGTCTTTGCCACCGGTGAGTTGCTCGATGTTCTTCAACAGGTCGGCGACGTTGCTGGAAACGATCTTCGTCTCGTAGTTAAACTCGGGCGCCTCGATGGAGATTTCGTTCACGACGATGTGATCGCCGAGGATTGAGAAGGGCTGGACGTCGAGGTGAATCTGGCCGAGCGAACACAGATTGGCCTCACTCCAGCCCTGGGGGTTGCCGACCACGAGTCCGCTGAGCGTGCCGCGGCCCGAGAGCGGCGAAATGCTGGCGCTCGTGAGCACGACCTTGGTTTGGGTGAGCTTGGGCGCGAAATTGTTGACGCCGGCGGTGACGATGTTGCCGAGGAAAAATGACGTGACGATCACGCCGACAATACCGAGGCCGACGATGATGCCGCCGATTACCAGGATTTTTTTCATACGCGCAAGTGGAAGCCGATATTATCCGGACCCTGCGACGTTGCAAGGCGACCCGGGAATGAATTTCGCTTGTCAGTGCCGCGTGCGGACGCTCGCTTGGCTCCATGGCCCAAGCCTACACCGAAGCCTCGATCAAAACGCTGTCCTCGCTCGAACACATCCGGCTGCGCCCCGGCATGTATATCGGCCGACTCGGCGGTGGCACGCACGCCGAGGACGGCATCTACGTCCTGCTCAAGGAGACGATCGACAACTGCATCGACGAATTCACGATGGGCTACGGCAAAAAGATCGAGATCGAGCTCAACGAGCGCACCCTCCATGTGCGCGACTACGGGCGCGGCATCCCGCTCGGCAAGCTCATCGACTGCGTGTCGATCATCAACACGGGCGCGAAATACGACAGCGAGACGTTTCAAAAATCCGTCGGCCTGAACGGCGTCGGCCAGAAGGCCGTCAACGCGCTCGCGTTCGACTACAAGGCGCAGGCGTTTCGCGACGGGCAGACGAAGCTCGTCGAGTTTTCGCAGGGCAAACTGAAGAAGGATAACCGCGTCGCGAAGACCGACGAGCGCAACGGCACTCTTGTCGAGTTCACGCCCGACGAGGCCCTGTTCGGAAAAGATTTCAAGTTCCGCGCCGAGTTCATCGAGGACATGCTGTGGAACTACGCCTTTCTGAACCGCGGGCTTACGCTGACGTTCAACGGCAAGTCGTTCCGCTCGGAAAACGGCCTGAAGGATCTGCTCCAGAAGGAACTCGCCGGCGAGCCGCTCTATCCGATCATTCACCTCGAGGGCGAGGACATCGAGGTGGCGTTCACCCACGGCGCGCACTACGGCGAGGAGTATTGGTCGTTCGTCAACGGCCAGCATACGACGATGGGCGGCACGCATCTCGCGGCGTTTCGCGAAGCGCTCGTCGAGACGATGCGCAACCATTTCAAGAAAGACTACGACGCCGCCGACGTCCGCCAGGCGATCGACGCCGCCGTCGCGGTTCGCGTGATGGAGCCGGTGTTCGAGTCGCAGACGAAGACGAAACTCGGCTCGGCCAACGTCGCGCCCGAGGGGCCGTCGATCAAGGAATTCGTCGGCAAGTTTATGCAGCAGTCGCTCGACACGTATCTCCACAAAAACAAGGAGACCGCCGAGATCATCAAAAAGAAGATCGAGGAGAACGAGCACGAGCGAAAGGAACTCGCCGGCATCCGCAGTCTCGCCCGCGAGCGCGCGAAAAAAGCCTCGCTGCACAACCGCAAGCTCCGCGACTGCCGCCAGCATCTCGGCGACCGCGGCGAACGCGCCGAGGAGAGCACGCTCTTCATCGTCGAGGGTGACAGTGCCGCCGGTTCGCTCACTGCGACGCGCGACGTCCAGACCCAGGCCGTCTTCGCACTGAAGGGCAAACCGCTTAACACCTACGGCCTCTCCAAAAAAGTCATCTACGAGAACGAGGAGTTTCACCTCCTCCAGTCAGCGCTCAATATCGAGGACGGTCTCGACGGCCTCCGTTACAACAAGATCGTGATCGCAACGGATGCGGATGTGGACGGCATGCACATCCGCCTGCTCTTACTCTCGTTTTTCCTGCAATTTTTCCCCGACGTGATTCGCAACGGCCACCTTTTCATTCTCGAAACGCCGCTCTTCCGGGTGCGCAACAAGAAGGAAACGCGCTACTGCTATAACGAGGCCGAGAAGCAGGCGGCCATCGTCGCTCTCGGCTCGACCCACGAGATCACCCGCTTCAAAGGCCTTGGCGAAATTTCGGCGGGCGAGTTCAAAGGCTTCATCGGCGACGACATCCGGCTCGAACCAGTGAACATGAACCACCTCGTCAGCAGCGACGAGTTGCTTGCGTTCTTCATGGGCAAGAACACTCCAGAGCGACAGGATTTCATCATCGCCAACCTGAAGATCGAAAAAGATCTGGTTGAAGTTTAATCAGTGTGAAAATCTGTGCATAATTATTATTAGTATGTTCGTAAATACATAATAAAAAGACTTGTCTGAATATTTAATTGCAATAGTATCTGTGCGAATTAAGCCGCTATGGCCCGCCATGCACAGCTCACCTCCTCTGACCTCACCCTGCGTTTGCAGGTGAGTGGAGCCATGACCGCGCAAGCCTTGGCGGACGCACTTGGCGTGGATCGCTCGACGGTTTCTCGCGGGTTGTCGCGGCTGGGCGATTCGATCATCGCACTCGGCGCGGCCCGGCGGGCGCGCTATGCGTTGCGGCGGCCGGTGCGCGCGATCGGCGAACGCTGGCCGATTTATCGGCTGGACGAAAACGGCCGGGCGCGCGAATGGGCGGAGTTAAACGCGCTGCATGGCGGATTTTTGGTCGAGTGGGCTGGCGAGGCTCCGGCTTGGGCGGAGCAGGCGTTGGACCGTGAAGGGTTTTTGGGAGGGTTTCCGTTTTTCCTCGGTGATATGCGGCCGCAGGGATTTCTCGGACGGCAGCGAGCACGTCGATTGGCCGAGGCATTGCGTTTGCCGGCGGACCCACGGCAGTGGAGCGATGATGACGTGCTGGCTTTTCTCCAGGCGGAGGGTGACGATCTGCCGGGAAATTTGATCGTGGGCGAGGCGCCGTTGCGGCGCGTGCTTGCGCGCGTGCTCGAGTCGGCGGCGGATGAAACGATCACCGAAAGTGCGCGGGTGGTGCGCTATCCCGAACTCGCGGCACGGGCGTCGGCAGGCGGGGCGGCGGGTTCGTCGGCGGGTGGAGAGCAACCGAAGTTTTTGACGGTGCTGCAGCGCGACGACGGCGCAGCGCAGGCGGTGCTCGTTAAGTTTTCTCCGCCGCTGGACACACCCGTGGGGCGGCGTTGGGCTGATTTGCTCGCGGCCGAGGCTCAGGCCTTGACCGTGCTGGCGGAGCATGGTCTCGCGACGGCGGGGGCGCGCGTGCTCGACGCGGGTGGGCGGCGTTTTCTCGAGGTGGCACGGCATGATCGGGTGGGTCTGCATGGGCGGCGTGGCGTGGTGTCGCTGGAGGCGTTGCACGGGGCGTTTGACGGTAGTGGCGCGTCGGCGGACTGGCACACGGCGGCGGAGGGTCTGGCGCGCGCGGCACTGATCGACGCGGCGGGGCTCGATGCGGTGCAGCGGCTGCACAGCTTCGGCGAGTTGATCGGCAATTCCGACATGCACTTCGGCAATCTCTCATTTTGGCTCGATGATGCGCGGCCGTTTAGACCGACGCCCGCCTATGACATGCTGCCAATGGTCTGGGCACCAAGCACCCAGGGTGAATTGGTGGAGCGGGCATTTGCGCCGCGTTTGCCGTTGCCGGGCTTGATGCCGGCGTGGGGAGAAGCGGCGGCGTGGGCGGGCGAGTTTTGGCGGCGGGTCGCGGACGACGCCACAGTGTCGCCGGAGTTTGCGGTGCGCGCCCGCGATGCCGATTCGCTAGTGGCGCGGATGCGAGGGCATTTCTCGGGAGCATGAAAACGAGGCGCGGGAACTTCCGTTTTTTTGCCATCGCCGCGTTTGCGACCCTGCTGGTCGCCGGCTGCGTCTCGACGCCAGCGCCGCGTGTGCCGCTCGACAACCTGCCGCCGTCGCAGGTCGATCGGGCGACGCGAAATCTGCGCGTCTTCGACGCCGCGTGGAGCCTCGTTGCCGACAAGCATTTCGATCCAAAATTGCAGGGCGTCGACTGGCCGGCCGCCGCAAAAAAATTTGGCCCGTTGGCTGCCGCGGCGGCCGACAAGAAGGCGCTCTACGCCGCCATTAACGACCTGCTCGAACCGCTGCACGACAGTCACACCCATGCGCTCACCCCCGAGCAGGCGGACGAGCGACACACACAGCGGCGCGCCCGCACCGGCTTCAATATGACGCGGCTCGACGGCCGGTGGGCGGTCGCGGAAGTTGTGCCCAGCAGTCCGGCGGAAGCCGCGGGCGTGCAGCGCGGCTGGATCGTCGTTTCGCGCAACGGCCAGAAACTCGGCGAGCGAAACGATTTCCACGCGCACGACGGCGAGGTCGCGCAGTGGGAGTTTCTCGACGGCCACGACCAGCCGGTCCGACTGGCGCTCACGGCGCGTCCGCTCTCGACCAAGCCGCGGCAACAGGCACGCGAATTGCCGGGCGGCTTTGTTTATCTGCGTTTCGACGGCTTCGACGGCCCGGATCGGCGCTGGCTGAGTGAGCAACTCAAGGCCCATCACAATGCGCCCGGCGTCGTGATCGACCTCCGACAGAATCCCGGTGGCGAGACGTTTTCACTCGGCATCTCGATTGGTGAATTTTTCGATCATGCGGTCGACTGCGGCACGTTTATTTCGCGCAGCGGTTCTCGGGGCGGAAAAAATTCCTGGCAACTCGGCTCCGCGCGTTATCCGGGGCGCGTTGCGATTCTCATCGATGGCATCACGGCGAGCGCCGCGGAAATATTCTCCGCCGTACTGCAGGATTTTGGCCGCGCGACGCTCATCGGCCGCAAGACTGCAGGCGCGGTGCTGGCGAGCTGGTTCTATATCTTGCCCGACGGCGGAGAGCTGCAGCTCAGTCGCGAGGACTATCTGGCCCCGAAAGGCCGCCGGCTCGAGGGCCACGGCCTCGAGCCCGACGTCGCAGTGACCCGCACGCTCGACGATTTGCGGGCCGGCCGCGACCCGGATCTCGATGCAGCCTTGCGCGCCCTGCGCGGTTCGTAACCATTCCCGCTTTCAATGCCGAAGAAGAAGTCGCCGAAGAATTCCGATCAACCCGAGTTGCCGCTCGAGAGTGTGCCGTCGCCGGAGCCGAAAGCGCCGCTATCCGTGGTCAGTGCGATGCCCGCTCCGCGCGTTGAGGCCGAGCGCAGTGAGGGCACTGTGCCGCCCAGCCGAAAGAAGGGAGTGAAGGTGCAGGACGAGGAGGCCCCGCTGGCGAAGCACTACCGCACGTGGTTTCTCGACTACGCGAGCTACGTCATTCTCGACCGCGCCGTGCCGCATCTCGACGACGGTCTAAAGCCCGTGCAGCGCCGTGTGCTCCACACGCTCTGGGACATGGACGATGGCCGTTTCCACAAGGTCGCGAACGTCGTCGGCGCGACGATGAAGCTCCACCCGCACGGCGACGCGTCTATCGGTGCAGCGCTCGTCGGGATCGCGCAACGCGGCTGGCTGATAGAGCCGCAGGGAAATTTCGGCAACACGCTCACCGGTGATGAGGCGGCGGCACCGCGCTACATCGAGGCACGACTGACAGCGTTTGCACGCGACGTGCTTTTCAACCCGAAGACCACCACGTGGCAGCTCAGTTACGACGGCCGCAACCGGGAGCCGATCACGTTACCCGCCAAGTTTCCGATCACGCTGCTTGAGGGTGCGGACGGAATCGCCGTCGGCCTCGCCACGAAGATTCTCCCCCACAATTTCAACGATCTCTGCCGGGCGGCGGTGAACCATCTTCAGGGTAAAACCTTCCGCATCCTCCCCGATTTCGCCACGGGCGGTACCGCCGATTTCTCGGAATACAACGACGGCGAGCGCGGCGGCAAAGTCAAAGTGCGGGCGAAAATCGAGGTGCGCTCGAAATATCTCCTCGTGATCACGGAACTGCCATTTGGCACGACGACCGAATCGGTCATCGAGTCGATCCTCGCGGCCAACGCGAAGGGCAAAATCAAGATCAAGCACGTCGACGACAACACCGCCGACAAAGTCGAGATCCTCGTCCACCTGCCGCAGGGCAGTGACCCGGAGCAAGTCGTGCAGCAACTCTTCGTGTTCACCGCGTGCCAGACGAATCTCTCGCCGGCGGCCTGCGTGATTCAGGACGACAAGCCGCAGTTTCTCGGTGTGCGCGAAATTCTGAAACGCAGTGTCGACCAGACGAAAGAGCTCCTGAAACGCGAACTCGAGATCAAGCTCGGCGAGCTGGAGCAGCAGTGGCATTGGGATTCGCTCGAAAGAATTTTCATCGAGGAGCGCATCTACCGGAACATCGAGAAATCGAAGACTTGGGAGAGCGTGCTCGCGGAAATCCGGGCGGGCCTAAAACCGTTCCTGAAGCAATTGCGCCGCGATGTGACGGACGAGGATATCACGCGTCTCACCGAAATCCGGATCAAGCGCATCTCCGCCTACAATCGCTTTCAGGCCGACGAGGCGATGAAGAAAATCGAGGACGGTATTCGGGAGACGAAGGCGAATCTCAAGAAATTGAACGACTACGCCATCGCTTGGTTCGAGTTGCTGGCGGAGAAATACGGCAAGGGCCTCAAGCGCCGCACGAGTTACGACGAGATCGCGCAGATCGACGCGTCGGAGGTCGTCTCGGCCAACCAACGGCTCTACGTGAACCGCGAGGATGGTTTCATCGGGCTGAACTGGCGGCAACACGAGTTCGTGCAGGACTGCACCATCCTCGACAGCGCGCTCTGCCTCATGCGCGACGGCTCGCTCAAAGTGGCGAAGGTGGGCGAGAAAGTTTTCATGGGTCGCGAGATCATCCACTGCGCTGTCTGGCCGAAGGACGGCGACACCAACTTTTACACGATGGTCTATCAGGACAAAGCGACAGGCAAAGCCTTCGCCAAGAAATTCCAGATCGGTGGCCTGTCGCGCGACAAACTCTACCCGCTGACGAAGTCCGAGGGTTCACGCGTCGTCTACTTGGAGGTGAGTGCCAAGGAGAAGGACATGCCGAAAAGTGTGCACGTGTCGCTCGACGGCCGCAGTGGCGCGCGCAATCGCGAAATCGATTTTGACCTCACCAACGTGCCGGTGAGCACGCGTTCGGCGAAGGGCCTGACCGTGACGAAGTGGGCAGTGAAGGAAGTGAAGCGAACGGATTTGGCGCTCGGGTAATGGTCGCGAGAAAGCCGGAGGCGCGCGAGGCGGCTCCGGCTTGATTGAGGCAGCGGCTGGAAGCCGCGTTTGCGATTACTGCGCGGCGGGTGCGGGCGCGGAGTCGGCGGGCTTCTGTCCTTCCATTTCCTTCATCGCGGCTTTGCGCGAGAGGCGGACTTTGCCGGAGCGCTCGTCGATGCCGATGCACTTGACCCAGATCATCTCGCCCATCTTTACGACGTCCTCGGTGCGGCGCACGCGGAAGTCGGCGAGTTCGCTGATGTGACAGAGGCCTTCCTTGCCCGGGGTGCATTCGACGAAGGCACCGAAGTCCTTGATGCCGGTTACGCGGCCGTTGTAGAGCTTGCCGTTCTCGATCGGGGCGCCGCCGCCACCGCCACCGGGGCCGCTGCCACCGCCGCAGAGACCGTCGATCTCGGCGATCGCGCGGTTCATGGCTTCGGCGTTGTTCGAGTAAACGAACACCTTGCCGGAGTCGTCCTCAGCGATGTCGATCTGCGCGCCGGTCGTTTCCGTGATGCGGCGGATCGTCTTGCCGCCGGGCCCGATGAGCAGGCCGATCTTTTCGGGATCGATTTGGATCGTCTGGATGCGGGGGGCGAATTTGCTGAGGTCGGCGCGGGGCGCGGGCAGCGAGGCGAGCATCGTCCGGAGAATCTCGATGCGGGCGTCGCGGGCCTGAAAGATTGCGGTCTTCGCGATTTCGAACGGGAGGCCGTTGATCTTCAGGTCGAGTTGGAAGCCGGTGATACCCTTCGTGGTGCCAGCGACCTTGAAGTCCATGTCGCCGAAGTGGTCTTCCTCACCGAGGATGTCGGTGATGGTGGTCCACTTCGTGATGGCGCCGGTGGCATCCATCTCGGTCATGAGACCGCAGGAAATGCCGGCGACGGGCGCGATGATCGGCACGCCGGCGTCCATGAGGGCGAGACAGCCGCCGCAGATCGAAGCCATCGAGGTCGAGCCGTTGGAGGCCATGATCTCGGAGACGACGCGGATGCTGTAAGGGAACGCATCCTCGGGCGGGAGCACCGGGACGAGCGAGCGCTCGGCGAGGGCGCCGTGGCCGATTTCGCGGCGGCCGGGGCCGATGAAACGGCCGGCTTCGCCGACGGAGAACGGCGGAAAATTGTAGTGCAGGATGAAGCTCTTGGTCTTCGCGCCGCCGGTGAGGCCGTCCATGTCCTGCGCTTCCTTCGTTGGCCCGAGGGTGACGATGGCGATGTTCTGGGTGTCGCCGCGCTGGAACATGGCCGAGCCGTGCAC
>CAIMFY010000082.1 GCA_903840415.1 uncultured Opitutia bacterium
ACTGACGCGGTGCTCATTGTGTCCGGTGCAAACCCGGAGATTAACGGCCGCACTCGCTGTTCGCGCGGCCTCATTGGCTCTTTATCTCAACCCGCCTTCACAGGCTCGTTGCGATAAAAGCCTATGGTTTTTCGAACGGTGCGCACTGTCGGCAGGATCTCGGCTTCGACCTCGCGGCTCCAGAGAGAATACTCCGTCTGCAACGCCGCAATTGGATGCACTTTCACGGCGCGGCGAATTGTAGCGGGCGCGGCTTCCGACAGGCCGAGGTGCCGCACTTTTCCGGTGCGAACGAGTTCCGCCATTGCTCCCACAGTCTCCTCGATCGGCACCTTCGGATCGACACGGTGCTGATAATAAAGATCGATGGTGTCGACCTTGAGCCGGCGGAGGCTGGCTTCGCAGCACTCCCGGACATAGGCCGGATCGCCGCGCACGCCGAGAAATTCGCCCTTGGGTCCGCGGACGTTGCCAAACTTCGTGGCGAGCACGGCAGTGTCGCGCCGGCCGGCGAGGGCGCGGCCCACGAGTTCCTCGTTGCGACCCGAGCCATACATATCGGCGGTGTCCAAAAAATTACCCCCCGGCGTCGAGATAGTGGTGAATGACGCGAATCGATTCGGCGTCGTTCATTTGGCTGGGCGAATAGAATTCGCTCATGCCCATGCAGCCAAGGCCGAGGGCGGAGACAGCGGGGCCGTGGTCGCCGAGGCGACGTTGATGAGATGGATTGATTGTGGACGAGGCCATGCGTGCAACTGAGGGCGTTGGTCACGAGACTTCAACTCGCGAACGCGGTTTTCTCTTGGCGGCGGCAAAAACCTCGCCGCGAATCAAAGCCGGCCTCACCGGTGCGCGAGGTGTGGGCGAGGCGCGCGGCTTCTACCGGAGGCGAAACTAAAGTTCGCTTGTGCCGCGTCATGGTGTCGATGTGGGCCTTATTCCTACCCTCGACTCCATTTTCGTTCCGATCTGTGCGGGCTGCGGTCGGTGCTGCCATCAGGTCGTTGAGCTCGTGGCGGGGGTCGATGTGGTGCCCGAGGCGATGGTGGTCGAGCATGATGGTCTGCGCTGTCTGGAGCAACGCGGCGATGGTGCGTGCGTCGCGTTGGATCCGGTGACGAAGCTCTGCACCATCTACGAAAACCGACCGAGAGTGTGCCGCGAGTTTGACCGCGGCGGCGAACTCTGTGTGCAGGTCCTCGAGCGCATGGCGCGCCGAGCCGCCATGGTGTGAACCAGTCTGGTTTCAGCGTTCGAGCAGATGCAGCAGATCGTCGGGGTGGGTTTTCTCGCGCTCGGTCCGCAGGTATTTCTGGCCGGCGTGCGCGGGCACGACGATTTTAACGGGACCGGTGTCGGCGGTGACAAAAAATTCCGTGCGACGAGATTCGATCGCGGCGATGGCCTGCTCCTGCGACATCGTCCAGCGGCTTTTGTCGGCATTGATTCCGCCGATGGTGTCGATGCGTTCGTGCGGGTCGTCGCTGTAGGCGCGTTGGAGAAAGGAAACCGGACGGCGGTGGAGAGGAAGGGCCATGGTGGGACGTGGATAAGATTCGCGGGTCCGACATTCTAGGGGCGCGCCGCTCCCAACACGACGCCGATCGCGGCCGCCGGCTCCCAATCCGGTCAACGCGCACGCGGGCCATCCGGTTAGAACGATTATTCATTGCCGCTGCGATCGCTTCCGCTGCCGCCGGTGCGGCGACGGGGACACTCGCGGGCCGCCGTTCACACTTCGCAGAGCCGCATCATGCGATCGAGCGTGCCGAGCGGATCTTTGGTCGGCGTGTATTCGTGCGAGATAAATCCGGTGTAACCGAGGTAGGCGATGGCACGGCAGATGCCGGTGTAGTTCAGCTCTTGGGTGTCGTCGAATTCGTGGCGACCCGGATTACCGGCGGTGTGAAAGTGGCCGATATGGGCGAAATTCTGCTGAATCGTGCGGATGACGTCTCCCTCCATGATTTGCATGTGGTAGATGTCGTAGAGGAGTTTCACGCGCGGTGAGCCGACGCGTTTACACATCTCGACGCCCCACACCGTGTGATCGCACACATAGCCGGGATGGTTCACTTTGCTGTTGAGCAACTCCGTGCAGAGCGTGACGCCGGCGTCCTCGGCCTGCGCCTTGATCCCATTGAGAAACTTGACGCAGGAATCCATGCTCTGTTCGTCCGTAAACGTGCCCCGGTCGCCGGCGAGCACGATGACATTGGGAGCGCCCGCTGCCGCGGCGTCCTTGATCGCGGTGCGCATCCGGCCGTCGATCTCGGAGTGGAGCTTGGGATCGTTGATGCCGGCTTTGATGCCGCTGCCGCCCGGCACCATCGTCGGAAGCAGGCCGTATTTTTTCAGGAGCGGAAACATTTCCGGCCCGACCAGATCGATGCCGTAGGCACCGGCTTTCGCCGCCTCGCGGCAAGTTTCCTCGTCGGTGAGTTTGACCCCGCGAAAGACGCCGCGGCAGACACCCTGTTTGAGTCGACCCTGCCGGTGCGTGGCCTGAGGGAGTTCTTCAGCGGCGCGGAGGTTGTTGCCGCCGAGGAGGGCGCAGGCGCCGAGGCCACCGAGCGTGGTGATGAATTTGCGCCGATCAAGTGGCGGAGAACGAAGGGTATTTTTCATGGGGAAAAGAAAAGACCGGCCGGCACGGACCGACTCTGGTGGAAACGAACTCTTCGGCGAGCTTTCTGCGCACGTAATGTGTGATTTCGCTCGTCTTGGCCGAGAGCTTGACCAGACGCTTGAAAATATGAAATCGATTTTGCGAGTTCGTTCGTGGGCGGGCCGCTGGTGGAGCGCTGCCGCTGTCTGGGTGTTGGCTGGCGCGATGGCGTGGGCGGCGCCGGTCACTTTCGTTTTCACGTCGGATCTCCACTATGGCTTAAATCGCGGATATTTTCGCGGCGCGGCCAACGTCGAGGCGCGCACCGTCAACGCCGCGCTCATCGCGAAAATCAACGGCCTGCCGGCGACTTCGCTGCCGTCGGACGGCGGCCTCCGCGCTGGCCAACCCGTCGGTCCGATCGCGTTTGTCGCGGTCACGGGTGACATTGCGAACCGGCAGGAGCTTTACCCGATTCATATTCAGAGCGCGACGACCTCGTGGGGCGAGTTTGAGGAAACTTTTCTCAACCGGGTGGCGTTGAAGGATGCGTTGGGTCAACCCGCGTCCCTGCTGCTTGTGCCCGGCAATCACGATGTCTCCAACGCGATCGGTTCGCCGAGCAAGCTGCTGCCCGAGACCGACGCCACCTCTATGGCGGAGATCTACAACCTCACGATGCACCCGGCGGTGCCGCGAACGAAGGACACCTACCGCTATGCGACGGACAAGATTTTTTATGCGAAGGATTTTGGCGGCGCGCACTGCATTTTCATCACGATGTGGCCCGACAGCGTCGCGCGAGCTTGGATCGACAACGATCTCAAGGGCGTGCCGGCGACGACACCGGTCTTCGTGTTCTGCCACGATCAACCCGACATCGAGGCGAAGCATTTGATCAATCCGAACGGCAGCCATGACATCAACAGTCGCGATCGATTCGAGAATCTCGTCTCCGATACTTGTGCCGACGGCACGACGGTCGATGCGGAGACGAAGATTGAGCAGCGTGCGCTGGCGGCCTTTTTGAAGGCACACCGCAACATTGTCGGCTACTTCCACGGCAATTCGAACTGGAATGAATTTTACACGTGGAGCGGTCCCGACGGCGACATTGCGCTGAATGTTTTTCGCGCCGACTCGCCCATCAAGGGTAGGGACTCGGGCAAGGACGAAGCCAAACTGTCGTTTCAGGTCGTGACCTTCGATGCCGAGTTAAAAACACTCACGGCGCGAGAGTGCCGGTGGGATGCTCAGGGCAAGACCGATACCGATGCGACCCCAGTGGCGTGGGGCGCCTCACGCACAGTTAACTGGTCCCGCGCGAAAAGTGATCGGAGCAACTGAAGCTCGAAGCACGCTGGCGGTAGAGTAGGCGGGAGCCTTTTAACGGCGTTGCCGTCTAAAGGCTCCTGCCTACTCTACCACGCTGGCTACATCCACCAGAGCACACGCGCCATCTGCACTGTGGCGATGGCGCCGGTGAGCAGAGAGGTGGACCAGAGCCAGCGCTTCTTCACGATGAGCGTCACACCGCCGAGTGAGATGGCGATTTGGAACAGCGTAGTCGCGAGACCCATCTCGCTGCCGCGTTTCGCGGCGGCTGTCGCTGAGGTGCTGGCTTCGTCGCGCTTGGCCTCAAGTTTCTTCGCCTCGACGGCGATCTCCTTTTGCTCGTTCGCATAGCGTTCGACCTTTTTGCCGAGATCGGCGAGGCGCTTGGGGTCGGCGTTGGCCGTGGCGGCGAGGACGTCGCGTTCCTCGTCAGCGATGCTCTGCTTGATACCTTTGGCCTGATAATACGCCCACTGGTCGGACGCCTGCGCCTGCTCGAAAGTGGCCACGCTGAGCTGCTTCATCGTGGTGGACGAGTAACCGGCGCCGCGCTGCGTGGCGGTCGCTGCCAGCACGGCGAGGACAATCATCGAGAGCGCGACATATTTCGTCCACGACTCGCGTTTCTCTTTGTCTTTTTGTGCGGCGCGATCGGTGGCAATGGTGGCGACAAGGCCTTTGAGTTCGTCGAGATGGTCGGGCATGGGAAAATCGGAAGGATGCGGTAGAAAAGAAAATCGCCGCGCTGTCACGTAATTTCGGCGGCACCGGGCGAACCGCCTTGCCGCGGGCCGGGTGGGGCGCAAGCCTGCGCGTCGATGAAACGACCGACGCACGAGGGGCGTCAGCAAGCCTGCGCCCGCAAGCGCCGCTACTGCTCGCAGGGTGACGCACTCGACGCGGCGCTGATCGCGGGCGTCGAGCGGCACCGCACCGCTTATCGCTGTGTTCTCTGCGGGCAGTGGCATCTGGCGACGAAGCCGGCGCGGCGCACATGAACCACCGCGAACTTGAGCGCTGCAACGCGCTGCTTGGCGTGGCGCCGGGCGTGGCGCGCGAGACGCTCGCGAAGACGATCGTGCAAAAAAACTTTGCGCTTATCCGCGCAGGCGCGCCGGAGGCCGAGCGGGCCCAGCTTCGCGCGGCGCACGACGCGATCGTCGCGCACCTCGATGAGATCGAACGGCTGCAACGGGTTGAAGCGACGGCGTCGGGGCGCATCGAGCAGCCGAAGAAACAGGTGGAGCAGCTCGCCACGGAGATGGAGCAAGAGTGGGAGGAACCGAAACAGAGCCCGTGGCATCCGTGGTCGTTCGACAGTTGGCAGATCAACACGCTCGCGCCGCCGTTCGTGGCGCTACTGGCGATCGGGGTGCAGCAGACGCCGATCGCATTTCTGCTCACGGGGTTTCACGTGTGGGTGCATGAGTTTGGCCACGCGACGATCGGCTGGCTGACGGGACACCGTGCGCTGCCGCTGCCGATCGGTTGGACGCCGATAGCGTCGGAGAAATCATTCTTCGTCTATTTTGGGGTCCTGTTTCTGCTCGGACTGATGTTCGTCGCGGGCCTGCGCGAGCGGAAGCGGTGGCCCATGATTCTGGCCGTCGTGCTGGCCGTTGTGCAGGCGTTCATGACGTGGCGGCTGCCGCAGCCGACGGCAGAAATGTGGATCGCGTTTGGCGGGGTGGGCGGGGAGTTTTACCTCTCGGCGGCGATGGTGGGGTTGTTCTATTTTCAGTTTCCCGAAAAATTCCGGTGGGGCGGTTGTCGCTATTTTTTCCTGTTCATCGGGGCGGGGAGTTTCTTCCAGACCTTTGGGTTGTGGCGAAAAATCTATCACGGCGAGGAGGGCATCCCGTATGGCTCAATGATCTACGGCGAGGAAGACGCCGGCGGCGACATGAACGGGCTCCACGACGCGTTTGGCTGGAGCCAGCGCGACATCATCCACACCTACCATCACCTCGGGAATGGGTGCCTCGCGGTGATGCTCGGACTCTGGGTTTACTTCGCGCTGCGGCTCGACCGAGTGGCGGCGCGGAAGTTCGGATGGTAGGGCGACGGTCGGCCGCCGCTACAGGAAGATGAGATACAACTGAGAGCGCGTAATGTGCCGCTTAAAGCTTCCGGTATTTCTCGGGCGGGATCTTAAAGCGGTGGCCGGAGTCGAGGTCGGTGAAGATGTGCCACGACGGATCGTGGGTGTCGTGCACGGCCACCTCGATCTTGTGGCCGGCTTCGTAGGTGTATTCTTCCATCGCGAAGGCGTGATCCTCGTGCAGGATTGCTTCGCCAAGTTCGCCACTGTGCGGTTCGGTGATTTCGATTTTCCAGGTTGTTGTCATGGTGGGAGGGAGAATTTTTTCACGGCGCCGATTTGCCGTTGCCGGCATCGCGGCGGGCCTTGGCCTCGGCGAGAAGCTTGCCGGCAAACTCTGCCGGCACCTCGGCGTAGTGGCTGAAACTCTCCGCGTGCCGGCCGCGGCCGCTGGTAAGCGAGCGCACGGTGGTGCTGTAGTGGTAGAGTTCCTTTTGCGGGAGCTGCGCGCGGACGACTTGGAAATGCCCATCGACGTCAACGCCGAGGATGTGCCCGCGCCGGGCTGACAGATCGCCCATGATGGCGCCGACGTGATCTTCGGGAACGGTGACTTGCACGTTGTAGATCGGTTCGAGGAGGCACGGGGCGGCGGCCTGGAACGCCTCCTTGAACGCGTGGTAGCCGGCGACTTGAAATGCGATGTCCTTTGAATCGACCGGGTGCATCTTGCCGTCGTAGAAATCAGCCTTCACGTCGGTCACGCGAAAGCCGGCGAGGATGCCTTCGCGGCACACAGTCTGAACGCCTTTTTCGACGGACGGCACGAATACGCGGTCGACGTTGGTGCCGACGAGCGACTGCTTGAAGACGAGGCCGCTGTCGCGTGCCGCGGGTTCGATGCGCAGCCAGACCTCGGCAAACTGGCCGGCACCGCCGGTCTGTTTCTTGTGGCGATAGCGCGAGTCGCCTTTCGCGCGGATCGTTTCGCGGTAGGGGATTCGCGGCTCCTCCAATTGCACGGACACGCCAAACCGCCGCAGCAGCCGCTCGACGATCACTTGGAGCTGAATCTCGCCTTGGCCGGAGACGATGGTCTGGTGGATCTCGTCATCGACGCGGTAGTGGAAAGTCGGATCCTCCTGGTGGAGCGTGGCGAGGCCGACGGCGAGTTTGTCTTCGTCGCCTTTCGAACGAAGCCGGAGCGCGCCGTGGATATTGGCCGTGGGATATTCGACACGCGGCAGCACGACCGGCTGGCCCGGGCTGCACAGTGTATCGCCGGTGTGGGTGCCGCGGAGTTTCACGACCGCGCCGAGATCGCCGGCGTGGAGCTGCGTCACGGGCGTGCGGTCGTGGCCGTTGAGGAGAAAGAGCTGGCCGAGGCGCTCGGTCACATTGCGCGCGCTGTTGAAGAGTTCGTCGCCGGCCTTGATATTACCGGCGAAGAGCCGGAACAGCGAGAGTTCGCCGACGCCGGGCTCATTCATGGTCTTGAAGATATAAGCAATCGGCTCGGGCTGCGTGAGCGGCACCGAGCCGGGGACTCCCTCGGTATCCCGCACGGAGACATCCGCGCGGTCCATTGGCGAGGAGCCGTATTTTGCGATGAAGTCCATCAGGCGCGCGACGCCGACATTCGTCTCCGCGGACACGGCAAAGAGCGGCACGAAGACCTGATTCTGGATCGCCTTGTGGAGGCCGGCGCGGAATTCCTCCTCGGCGAGGATGCCTTTCTCGAAAAATTTCTCCATCAGAGTGTCGTCCGACTCGGCGACATACTCGATGAGCTGGCGGTGGAGCAGCTGCACGCGTTCGGCGAGCGCGCCGGCGGGGGTTTCCTTGTAGATGCCGGTGCCGCCGGGCGTGTAGGTGGTGATTTCGTTGCGCATCACGTCGAGCACGTGGCTGAACCCGGGGCCAGCGTTGAGCGGAATCGTGACGGGAAAAACGTTTTTGCCGAAATGCTCGCGGGCGTTTTCGACGATAGTCTCGAAGTTGATGTTGGCTTTGTCGAGCGCGTTGACCACGAGCATTTTTGGCAGGCCGTAGCGGGTGGCGTAGTTCCACACCGCGTCGGTGCCGACGCCGAGTCCGTGCGCGGCGTTGATGACGACGAGCGCAAAGTCGCCGACGCGCAGCGCGCCGAGTCCCTCGCTGATGAAGTCGGCATAGCCGGGGCAATCGAGGAGGTTGAATTTGCGTTCCATCCACTCGAGATGGAGCAACGAGGCATGCACGGAAATCTGGTGCTGCTTCTCGCTCGGGTGATAATCGGATACCGTCGTGCCGGCGGCGATGTTGCCCATGCGACCGATGCGACCAGCGCAGGCGAGCATCGCTTCGCAGAGCATCGTCTTGCCGGCGGATGCGTGACCGAGCACCGCGAAATTTCTCAGATCCGGAGCAGTATAATCTTTCATATACGAAGGAGCGAGGGGTTGGGCCGAAGAACGGGAGGCGGCTTGGAGTCCATCGTAGTCGAAGGGCGGCGGGTCTGCCTCCGCGTTGTTTGCGACTTGTGGTTCGGATTTTGCACAAAATCAGGCGCGAGCCAAGCCGGATGAAAATATTTCGCACGCTCAGCTTGGCTGCTTTCTTGATCGCTTCTTCGCGACCAACGCGTCCAATCGTCATTCGCGCCTCGCCCGACCGATTGCCCATGAAACTTCGCTCCCTCACGTCTGGTGCCGCTCTGGTGGCGCTGCTTACTACTGCCGGCTTTACCGCTGATTTCACCAATCCCATCATGCGCGGTGACTGGAGCGATCCGGGCGTGATTCGCGTGGGCGACGATTTTTATTCCGTGCGCTCGTCGTTCGGTTGGCAGCCCGGCCTGCCCATCGTCACGAGCAAGGATCTCATTCACTGGCGCTACATCGGGCATGGGTTCACGACGCACCCGAAACTTCAGCCCGGTGACACGCGCTTCGGCATTTGGGGTGTCGAGATGGGTTTCAATCCCAACACCAAGCAATTTCTCATCTACGCGCCGACGCGCGACGGCGAACTCTTCGGCTATTACGCCGACAAACCCGAAGGTCCGTATCAGGTGAAAAGTCTCGGCATCCTCGGCATCGATCCGGGATTCTTTGCGGACGACGACGGCCGGCTTTATCTCATCACGAACAAATTCGTGATCAACGAACTCACGCCCGACGGTCTCAGCGTGAAAGGTGAAATCGTGAAACTCAGTCGCGCCGGTCACCGTTATTTCGAGGGTCCCGACATCTTCAAGCACGGCGGCTGGTATTACCTATTGTTCTCCGACGGCGGCACGCTGCCGCACGAGCCGAGCACCATTACGACGCTCCGCGCCCGGACGCTCGCCGGCCCGTGGGAGGAGGATCCGCAAAATCCGAACATGTTTTCGACGGGCAGCGGCGCGGCCTTTGAGGCGCCGGCGCACGGCACGTTGATCGATACTCCGAATGGCGAATGGTTCATCACGTTTCACGCACACGAAACGGCATTCTACTCCCTCGGCCGGCAAATGCTCATGGAGCCGATCGAGTGGATGGCGGATGGCTGGTGGCGGCCGGTCGCCGGAAAAATTCCGCCGCTGACCGCGCGCGCTCCGTCCCTGCCGGCGTGCGACTATCACCTCGCGCAATCGGACAATTTCGCCGCGCCGATGCTCGGCCTCCAGTGGTTTTTCACCTGCGCGCCGGATTTCAGCGGCCGGTCGTGGTCGCTCGCCGAGCGACCCGGTCACCTCGTCGTTCGCACGCAGTCCGGCGACCTCAGTGCGCTGGACGCGTTGCCGGCGATTTTCCAGCAGCGCGTGATCGACAAAAAATTCAGCTTTGAAACGCAGGTCACCTTCGACGCCCGCGACGGTCGCGAAGCCGCCGGACTGCACCTCTACCACGATCCGCTGATGAATCTCTGGCTCGCCTCGACCGTGCGCGACGGTAAAAAAATCATCGCCGTCGGCAAACACAACCTTGGCCAGCGCACCGATCTTTGGTCGGCACCGAACCCGCACGGCGCGACCATCCACCTGAAAATTGCGGTCGATGGCGAGGAGCACGCCACGTTTTTCTTTGGGCCGGACGGCGAGGCTTGGACGCAAATCGGCGGCCCGATTTATTTCGGCGCGAGCGGCCACCACCTGCGCAACGGTGAGCGCGGCGATCCCGATCTCGGGTGGGTCGGGCGCTACAAGGAGCCTGGCGCGCCTCCGTCGCCCGCCGATCCGCGGCTGCCGAACCGCTCGGGCAACATCTGGACGGCGACGACATTCGGCCTCTTCGCCCTGGGCGACGGCGCTCCGGCCACGCGGGCGGCGGAATTTTCCAATTTTATCGTCGTACAACATCTACCTTGAATTTCCCATGAAGAAGCCCCGCTGTGCTCTGCTGTCTTTGTTGCCGGTTTTGGCTATCGCACAAAATCCTCCGATCGCGCCAGTGGTGTTGCGGGTCGATGCGGCCAAAGTCACCGCGCACGTTAGTCCCGCGCTCTACGGCCTGATGACCGAGGAGATTAACTATTCCTACGACGGCGGGCTCTACGCGGAACTCGTCCGCAACCGCACATTTCAGGACAGCGCCGACACGCCCGAACACTGGTCGCTCGTGCAGGACGGCGGCGCGGGCACTATCGCGCTCGACCGCACGCAGCCGCTGAACGACGTGCTGCCAGTTTCATTCAAACTCGATGTGGCCACGGCCGCAACCGGCTCCTCAAACGTTGTGAGCCGCGCGCGCGTCGGCATCGCAAACGAAGGCTTCTGGGGCGTGCCCGTCCGCCCGAACACGCACTACCGCGCATCATTCTACGCGAAGGCTGACAAGAATTTCTCCGGCACACTCACGGTTGCGCTGGAGAGCAACGACGGCGCGCTCATTCACGCGAGCGCCGAAGTGCCGCGCGTTTCGCAGAGCTGGCACAAATACGAAGTCACGCTGACCACGTCGAAAGTCGCGCCGACTTCCGCGACGAACCGCCTCGTGATTTCCACGACGAGCACGGGCACCATTTGGTTCGATCTCGTTTCGCTGTTTCCGTCGACCTGGCGCAATCGCCACAACGGCAACCGGCCGGACCTCATGCAACTGCTCGCCGACATGAAGCCGGCGTTTCTCCGCTTCCCCGGTGGCAACTACGTGCAGGGCCACACGGTCGAGACCCGGTTCCCGTGGAAAAAAACGCTCGGCGATCTCGCCGCCCGCCCTGGCCATCTCAACGACTCGTGGAAATACCGCTCGTCCGACGGCATGGGTCTGCTCGAATTTCTTGAGTGGTGTGAAGACCTGCACATGCAGCCGGTGCTCGCGGTGTTTGCGGGCCTCACGCTCGATCGTCAGAACCAGAAGCCGATTCCCGCCGGGCCGGAGTTGCAGCCCTTCGTGCAGGAAGCGCTCGAGGAGATCGAATATGTGACGGGTGACACTTCGACGGCGTGGGGCAAGCGTCGCGCGCAGGACGGCCATCACGATCCGTTCCCGCTCACTTATGTCGAAATTGGCAACGAGGATTTTTTTGATCGCACGCCCGGCAGTTACGACGGCCGCTTCGCGCAGTTCTTCGACGCCATTCGTGAGAAATATCCGGCGCTGAAAATCATCGCCACGACAAAGGTCACCAGCCGCGTGCCCGACGTGCTCGACGATCACTATTACAAGTCGGCGAAGCAGTTTCAGGCCGATGTCCACCACTACGACGCCTACGATCGCACCGGCCCGAAGATCATGGTGGGCGAGTGGGCCACGCGCGAAGGCGTGCCGACGCCGAACCTCGGGGCCGCGCTCGGCGACGCCGCCTGGATGACCGGCATGGAGCGCAACTCCGATCTCATCGTGATGTCGTGCTACGCTCCGCTCTTCGTGAACGTGAACCCCGGCGGGATGCAGTGGCGCACCGATCTCATCGGCTACGATGCGCTTTCCAGCTACGGCTCGCCGGCCTACTACGTGCAGAAAATTTTCAGCCTGAATCACGGCGATGGCGTGCTCGCGGCCGCTGCCGAAAATATTCCCATGGAAACCTGGCAGCCGCCGAAACCGCGCAACAGCGAAGTCGCGCCCCCGCCGCAACCGGTGCCGACCTTCTTCTTCAATTCCACGCGCGACGCGAAGTCCGGCACGATCTTCCTGAAGCTCGTCAACACCGCCGGCACACCGCTTCCCGTGCAGGTCGAGCTGTCCGGCATTGCATCGGTCGCGCCCAACGGTGACGCGATCATGTTGAGCGGCGCCGCCCTGACGGACACCAACTCTATCGCCGACCCGATGAAGATCGTTCCGGTCGAATCGAAGGTGACAGGGCTCGCGGCCAGCTTCACCCGTGAACTGCCGCCTTATTCGATCACCGTCCTGAAAGTCCACCCGCGTTAGCAGAGAATCGGATCGCCAGGGCGCGCGCCTTTCCGGATTTTCGCGCGTCCTGCCCCCAATGCTCCCCTACGCCCTGACGATTTTCACCGGCGCGTTTCTGCTGTTTCAGGTTCAGCCGTTGATTGGGAAATTCATTCTGCCGTGGTTCGGCGGCGGGCCGGGCGTCTGGACGACGTGCCTGCTCTTTTTCCAGACGCTGCTGCTCGGCGGCTATGCCTACGCGCATTTCACGTCGACGCGCCTGAAGCCGAAAACCCAGGCCGCGGTGCACCTCGGATTGCTCGCGTTGGCGCTCGCGACGCTGCCGATCACGCCGGGTGATAGCTGGAAGGCCCACATTGCGGGCAATCCGGTCGGGCACATCCTCCTGCTGCTCACGGTGTGTGTGGGGCTGCCATATTTCGTGCTGTCCTCGACGGGACCGCTGATGCAGCAGTGGTTCAGTCGCGCGCAACCGGGCGTGTCGCCCTACCGGCTCTACGCGTTGTCCAACGTCGGCTCGCTGCTCGCGTTGTTGAGCTACCCGTTTTTCTTCGAGGTGAAATTTTCTCGCCACGCGCAAGCGGCGATGTGGGCGATGGGCCTCGGCGTGTTCGTGTTGTGCTGCGCTTACTGCGCGTTGCGGTTGTGGCGATCCACGGGGGCACCGTTGGACAGCGCGCTGGCGGAGGAGGCGACGGTCCCAACGTCCACGCCGTGGGCTGACAAAGCGCTGTGGTTGGTGCTGCCTGCACTCGCGTCGGTGTTGTTGCTGGCGACGACAAACAAGCTTTGTCAGGAGGTTGCGGTCGTCCCATTTCTCTGGGTGCTGCCGCTGGCGCTCTACCTGCTGAGTTTCATCATCTGCTTCGATCATGCGCGGTGGTATCGGCGCGGGTTGTTTGTGGCGTTGCTGGCGATCGCTTCGGCTGTCGTGTGCGAGTTGTTGAGTGCGGGCGGCGATGCCTCGATGACGCTGCAAATCGCGGGTTACACCGGAGCGCTCTTCGTTGCGTGCATGGTGGCGCACGGCGAACTCTACCGGTTGAAACCGTCGCCGCGCGACCTGACGGCCTACTATCTATTCATCTCAGCGGGTGGCGCGTTGGGCGGCTTCCTTGTCGCGATCGCGGCGCCGGCGATTTTCACGGAATTTCGCGAGCTGCAAATCGGCTGGTGGCTCCTGTGGGTGGCGGTGGCGGTCGTTTCCGTCCGCCAGCAGAGCTGGATTCTTGTGCACGGCGCGGGCGCAGGTGCGCTCGCCACCACACTGCTGGTGCCGTGGTTGCGGTCGCATCTCAGCGGCGGCGCAGGCTTCGGGGCCGAGTTACTGGCGTTTTACCGCGATCACCTCTGGTTCATTTTGGGCGGGCTCGTGGCTTTCATCGTCGCAGTATTCGACGTGCGCCGCCGGCGTTTGGAAGTGGCCTGGCAGCCGCGGATGGGCGGATTCGTGACGCTGCTCGCCGCGGGCCTCGGGGCGGTATTTATGTTGCAATGGCTCCATGATCGCGACGCGAGAGTGCTGCGAGCGTCGCGAAATTTCTACGGGACGCTCAAGGTTTTCGACTACGCCCCCAACGATCCGGACGGCCATTACTATTTGCTGATGCATGGCGCGACGACGCACGGACTGCAGTTTGCCGCGCCGGCGAAAGCACTCATGCCGACGAGCTACTACGGTGAGCACAGCGGCATCGGGCTTGCGATGCAGCACCTGCCGCGCGCCAGCGGACGGCACCTCGGTCTCGTGGGCCTCGGCACAGGCACCGCGGCGGTTTACGCGAAAGCCGGCGACTCACTGCGCATATATGAGATTAACCCCGCCGTCGAAAAGCTCGCGCATGATCCGTTCACGCACATCGATCGCAGCCCGGCCAAGGTCGAGGTCGTGATGGGCGACGCCCGCCTCTCGCTCGAGGAGGAACTCGCGTCCGGCCACTCCAACCAGTTCGATTTGCTCGCGCTGGATGCGTTCAGCAGCGATGCGATTCCCGCCCACCTGCTGACACAGGAGGCGTTCGAACTCTATTTGCAGCACCTCCGACCCGATGGCGTCATCGCGGTGCATATCTCCAACCGCTACCTTGATCTCGAGCCGGTCGTGCGGGCGCTCGCGGCGCGGTTTGCTCTCAACCTGGCGGTGATTTCCGACGACTACGAGTCGGACTGGTGGTTTTACGAGACGACATGGATCCTCGTGACGAAAAACAAGGCGTGGCTCGCGCAAACTGACATCGCCGACGCAACAGACGTGCCGGCGAAGAATCCGAAACCGCCGTTGCTGTGGACGGATGACCAGACGAGCCTCTATGAAATTCTGCGGTGAGGTCGGGATCTTAAGCCGTCGGCGCGATTCGTCCGAAGAGCTGCTGGAAATTATATTCCACCTGCGCCGCGAGTGATTCCAGAGTCGTGCCGCGCAACGCGGCGAGGGCGGCATAGGTGGCAGCGAGGTTGGCCGGATGATTGGCGAGCGCACCGTCGTCGCCGGGCAATGGAGGGAATTTTTCGTGCGAAGACGGCAATCGCATCGCGGGCGCGTCCGTCTCGACGAGCAGCCGATCGGCGGGGAGGCTGGCGTAGAGTTCGCGGAGGCGCAGTTTGCGCGGTTCGAGAAACGCGCCGTTGAAGGAGAAAAATGCGCCGAGATCGGCGAAGGCTTTCGCCATTTCAGCCGAACCGCTGTAGGCGTGCAGCAGGAAACCACCCACCGGCAGCCGCGCCTCACGCAGCGCGCCGAGCAACGGACCGAAAGCATCGAGGCAATGAATCGACGCTGGCCGGTTTCGCGTGGTGGCGAGATCGAGTTGCCGGAGGAAAACTTCTGTCTGCTCCGCGAGTGGCGCGCGCCGCAGGCCGGCAAGCCGCGGGTCGTCCGGTCGCGCGCGTTCGAGGATCCAGCGGTCGAGGCCGATCTCGCCGATGAACGCGTGCGGGTTGGCCTCAAGTTGGGCGCCGAGATTTTTCTCCCAGTCTGACGATCGGTTGCCCGCATCCCACGGGTGGAGGCCATAGCTCGGGGCGACGATGGGAAATTCTTGCGCAAGCGTGGCGACCGCGGGCCAGTCGGCTTCGCAGGTGCCATTGACGACGGCGCAGCGCACGCCGACGGCGTCCAAATCCGCGAAGACGCAGGCGCGGTGCGCGGCCATCCACGCATCGTGGTAGTGGCAATGCGCGTCGAAGAATTTCACGGCTAGGCGTGCGCCGTGGCGAAGGCGCGGATGGCGGCGCGGGCGCTGGCGAGGCCATTCTGGCGGGTCGGCGACAGGCTACGGGTGAGCTCGAGTGCGCCCAGCGGGTCGGTGTCGCTCGCGGCAATTTCAGCCGGGGTGGCGCCACTGAAAAAATTGCACAACAACGCGACCAGTCCGCGCACCAGCGGCGAATCGGCGTCGCAGTGAAACTGGCAGTGACCATCGGCGTCGACCGTGCCGGTCAGATAAACCACGGACACGCACCCGTGCACACGATTTGCCTCGGTTCGCTCGCTGGCCGGTAGCGGCGGTAGACGTTTCGCCCGATCGACAACCGCGGCGAGCCGTTCCTGCGGATCATCAATGATGGCGAGATCGTCGGCCACTTGCTGCTGCTTCTCGGTGAGCGTCACGGCATGAGGTTGCACGAGGAACGTGGCCGCGGGCAAGCTCGCGGGCGCAATCTCGACTTCAGCTCCGGCGAGAACGAGCCGTTAAGATGGGCACGTGATTGCTGTTATGAATGACAACGTGCTCATCCCGCTGTCTGGTTTTATCCTGCCCGGAGATTTCCCCTGGCGGATCGGGTTCATCACGCTCGTCGATTTGCAGCTGCGACGGCTCCGGGCGACGGGGCATTTTATGCCGCCGCGGTTCTTCGGTTACTATTTCCGCGGCGACCTGCCGGTCGCCATCGGCGGGAGTTGGACGGTGTCGCTCGATCCGGTGCCACCGATGACGTTGCTCCCGGACGCAATTGAACGCTTCACGCAGGGGGACTACAAAATTGTGAGCCGTTCCCGTGAACTCATGCCGGACTACATGCTCGTGCATGATACCTGCAGCGGTGGATGCTGGTTGTGGACGTTCGCGCAGGGGGTGAAATTTGTTGAGGCGATTGAACCGGTGACAGTCAGCGACAGCGGCTGGGACGACGCGGAAAAAACGAAATTGCTCGGGCCGTAACGAGGCTCGGTTGTAGCGGCGGTCTATGACCGCCGAATCAGTCTCGTTGGATTTTCGTGGGCGGTCACAGACCGCGGCTACAGCAAGACAAAACTATGCTCCTTCACTGATAAAACATCGCCTCGTTCGACTGGAAGAGGGCGTGGGCTAGTTTGGTCCAGGCGTCGGGCGGCGCGTGCGTGTCGAAGTTGCCGCCGACCTGCACGGCAAAACGGCCGGGTGTGGGGCGCTTGGGATTATTCGCCTGCTTCGCGTCCTTGCGCAGTTCTTTCACGCTCGGCGGCGGATCGCTCGCGATCGGGGCGGGGAGATCGACGGCGGCGCCGGTGGGATTGGCCTTCACGTAGCGGAGGGCGAGCGTGATTTCCTGTTTCGTCGGCGGGCGCTGATAGACGGCGAGGTAGAGTGAGGCGACGCGTTCCTCGTCGGTTTTCAGCGCGGCGAACGAGGCGCGATCGACGAGTTTGCGCGCGGCCTCGATCACCATCGGGCTGTTCATGAGGAAGAGCGCCTGTTGCGGGACGATCGTCGTGTAGCGGCGGCCGGACGCGGTGTCGGGGTTCGGAAAATCGAACTGCGTGAGCAACTCCGGCGGGCTGCGGCGATCGATGCTGGTGTAGATCGCGCGGCGCGAGGCGAAGCCCTCGCTCGTGATCAGCACCGGGCGGCCACCCATCGTGGGATCGAGTTCGCCGGTGATCGTGAGGAGGGCGTCGTGCATTTCCTCGAAATCGAGGCGGCGGAGGTTGGCGCGCCAGAGGA
Organism: uncultured Opitutia bacterium; assembly: GCA_903840415.1. Lineage (GTDB taxonomy): Bacteria > Verrucomicrobiota > Verrucomicrobiia > Opitutales > Opitutaceae > CAITWF01. Next base: position 17,236 of record CAIMFY010000082.1, read on the forward strand.
GGCGGTTGTTGGGATCGGTCTCGGCGTAGTGCGGGTTCGTGGTCGCGGCCTGCTGGTAGGTGTTGCTGAGGACGATCGTGCGCTGGAGGTTTTTGATCGACCAGCCGTTGGCCATGAACGTGGCGGCGAGATAATCCAGCAACTCGGGGTGCGACGGCGGCGCGGACTGGTTGCCGAGATCATCGGGCGTGAGGACGATGCCAGCGCCCCAGTGTTGCTGCCAGATGCGGTTGACGAGCACGCGGGCGGTCATCGGATTTTTCGGATCGACGATCGACTGCGCGAGTTGGAGGCGGCCGCTGCCCTCGCGCCACTCGGCGCGGTGCTTCGGATCGGGCGAGAGGATTTCGAGGAAACGGCGCGGAACAGTGTCGCCCCGGTTTTGCGTCTCGCCGCGCAGGAGGACCGGATAGTCCTTCACGTTGCGTGGAGTGACATCGACGAGAACATTGGCGCGCGGGATCGCGCCGGGGTGCGTGGAGTCGAGGTCGGCGATTTCGCGAGCGACGTCGCGCTGGCGCCGAATGAGTTCCTTGCGTTTTTCGGGATCGGGAGTCTTAGAGCGCGCGCGTTCGCGGCGGAATTCGGCGAAATCGGCGAGCACCTGATCGCTTTTTTTCCGGAGGTCGTCGGACTTCGCGATGTAGTCGATCAATTCGGGCGTGCGCGGCAGGCGAGTATGCAGCGCGGGCAGTTGCTGCTCGTCGGGGACCTGCGTGTTGGCGAACACGCCGTAGAGCGAATAATAGTCCTTCGTCGGGATCGGATCAAACTTGTGGTCGTGGCAGCGGGCGCAAGCGACGGTGAGACCGAGAAACGCCTTCGTCGTCACGTCGATACGGTCGCCGATGATGTCGTCCATTCGGCCCTCGAATTGCGGGCCGAGCGTGAGGAAACCGAGCGCGGCGAGCGCCAACTCGTCGGTGGGCGCCGGCGCGTTTTTGTCCTTCGCGCGGGCCTTCGCGATTTGGTTTTTGAGGACGAGATCGGCGGCGAGCTGTTCGGTGACGAACTGGTTGTAGGGTTTGTCGGAGTTGAACGCGTCGATCACATAGTCGCGATAGGTCCAGGCGAACGGGAAGCGCGGATCGACGTCGCGATCGGTGACTTTCTTCGGCGGTTCGCCCTTGGTGTCGGAGTAGCGCGCAATATCGAGCCAGTAACGCGCCCAACGCTCGCCGTAGTGCGGCGAGGCGAGCAGGCGATCGACGACGCGCGCATAGGCGTCGGGTGCTGTATCGGTGAGAAAATCTTCGATTTCGCTTTCGATCGGCGGGAGGCCGGTGAGATCGAACGTGACGCGGCGGATAAGAGTGCTTTTGTCGGCGGGCGGATTGGGCGCCATGCCGTTGGCATCGAGCTTCGCGAGGACAAACGCGTCGACCGGTGTGCGCACCCAGTCGGGGTTGCTGACGGCGGGGATCTCGGGCAATTTTAGCGGTTGAAACGCCCAGAGGGCCTTGCCGACACCGCCGTAGGCGGACGAACTGCCTTTCGCGACGAGTGTGCGCGGATCGGGGGCGCCGCGCCGGACCCATTCGGTGAGATCGGCGATTTGCGCATCGGAAAGTTTTTCACCGTTCGGCGGCATCTGCAGATCCTCGTCGGTATAGCGGACCGCGGAGATGAGCAGTGACTTGTCGGGATGGCTCGGGACGATCACGGGACCGTTGTTGCCGCCATCGAGCCAGGCCTCGCGCGTGTCGAGCCTGAGGCCGCCCTTGATCTTGTCGGCCTCGCGGCTGTGACACTTGTAGCAGTTGGCGACGAGGATCGGACGGATCTTCGCCTCGAAGAACTGGAGATCGGCGGGCGAAATGGGCTGCGCGCCCGCGGGCGACGCCAGGTCGGCGGCGCGGGAGAAAACAGCCAGCGCGGCGAACAACGACAGGTAGGAGCCTGCTTGCAGGCGATTCGTGCGCCCTGCAATCGCCTGCAAGCAGGCTCCTACCTGTCGCGGACGAATAAAAATTACGCTCATGTCAGAATCGGTTTGACGACGTTGCCGGCGACGTCGGTGAGGCGGAAGTCGCGGCCGTTGAAACGGTAGGTGAGCTTCGTGTGATCGAGGCCCATCGCCGCGAGAATCGTGGCGTGCAAATCGTGGACATGCACCTTGTCCTTCACCGCAGCGGCGCCGAATTCGTCGGTAGCACCATAGGCCGTGCCGCCCTTTACGCCGCCGCCGGCCATGACGATCGAGAACGCCTTCGCGTTGTGATCGCGGCCGGCTTTTTCATCGGTGACGTTGTTGTTTTTGTCGACCGTCGGCTTGCGGCCGAACTCGCCGCCCCAGATGACGAGCGTGGAATCGAGCAGCCCGCGCTGCTTGAGATCGGCGAGGAGCGCGGCGAGCGGCTGATCGATTTCGCCGGCCTTCGTGGTGATGCGCGCCTCGAGGTCTTGGTGATGATCCCAGCCGTCGTGCCATACTTGGACGACGCGGACGCCGCGCTCGACCAAGCGGCGCGCGATGAGGAGTTGCTTGGCAGTGTCGCCGCCCTGGCCGCGATCGGGGATGCCGTAGGCTTTGCGCGTCTCGGCGGTCTCCTTCATGATGTCGAAGGCGTCGAGCGACTCGGCCTGCATGCGAAACGCGATCTCGTAGGACTCGAGGCGCGTCTCGAGGGCGGCGTCGCGCTCTAGGTTTTGCGCGTGGAGCTCGTTGAGCTGCTGGACGAAGTTGAGTTGGCGGCGCTGTTCGCGGGTGCCGACATATTGGTTGCGGATGTTTTGAATCATCTGCGGCACGCTGGGCGCCTGGGTATTGATGCTCGCGCCCTGATAGATGCCCGGGAGAAACGCGGCTTGGTAATTCGCGGAGCCGCCGGGCGGGAGCCGGCCGCCGCGGAGGGCGATGAATCCGGGGAGATTTTGGTTTACGGTGCCGAGGCCGTAAACCATCCACGAGCCCATGCTCGGCTTCGCAATGCGGAGCGAGCCGGTGTTCATAAACACGGTGGCGACCTCATGAGCGGGGATGTCGGTCCACATCGAGCGGATGATCGCGAGATCGTCGGCGTGGGCGGCGGTCTTCGCGAAGAGCTCGCTGATCTCGAGGCCAGACTGGCCGTATTTCTGAAACTTGAACGGCGAGCCCATTGCGATACCACCGTCGATAGACTTGCCACTCATGCGCGCGAGCGCCGGTTTCGGATCCCACGTGTCGATGTGCGAGGGTGCCCCTTGGGCAAAGATGTGGATGATAGATTTGGCTTTGGCAGGAAACATCGACGGCTTCGGCGCGAGGGGATTCGCGATCAGCGTCGGGCCGGCGGGCGCACCGATGAGATATTTCGGATCGAGGAGGCCGGCGAGGGAGAGCGCACCGAGGCCCAGGCCCATGCGGCTGAGGAACTGGCGGCGGGTTTGAAAATAGTCCTCGATGTTGGTCGAGAGGCCGCAGCAGGGCGTGTGGTGATGATGGTCGTCGGGCGGCGAAGACATGGGCGTGGGAAATTTCAGGGAGCGCGAAAGGGAACTTGGGGATAGACGCCGGCGCTGGCGCAGGGTTTCAACCCGCCGGGCCGCACGGATGGCGACCAAGCTGAATAACATTTCAGCCTTCCGCCTTTGACGCGGGCCGCGCAGACCGTTCAACTCGCCCTTCGATGACTCCCGCGCCCGACCCCGCCGCGCCGAAGAAACGCGACACACTCTATCTGCAGGTGCTCGCCGGCATCGGGCTGGGCGTGCTCGTCGGCTGGCTCTGGCCGGAGTGGGGCGTGAAGGCCCAGCCGCTCGGCGACGGCTTCATCAAGCTGATCAAGATGCTGATCGCGCCGATCATTTTCACGACGGTGGTCGCGGGCATCGCCGGCATGGGCGATCTCAAGCGGCTCGGGCGCGTGGGCGTGAAGGCGATGATTTATTTCGAGGTGGTGACGACGATTGCGCTGATTATCGGACTCATCATCGCCAATGTTTTCACCCCGGGAGCGGGGATGCACGTGAATGCGGCGACCTTGGATGCCAAGTCGGTCGCGACCTACGTGAACCAGGGGGCGTCGCAGACGACGGTCGGATTCTTTCTGAACATTATCCCGAAGACGTTTGTCGGCGCCTTTGCCGACGGCGAGATTTTGCAGGTTCTGCTGCTCGCGCTGCTGTTTGGTGCGGCGCTCGCTCGGTTGGGCGAACACGGACGGCCAGTGATCAATCTGATCAATGAACTGGCGCGTGTGATTTTCGGCATCGTGTGGGTTGTGACCCGGCTGGCGCCACTCGGCGCTTTTGGCGCGATGGGATTCACGATCGGCAAATATGGAATCGGTTCCCTGAGATCGCTCGGCGAGCTTATGCTCTGCGTGTATGCTACCTGCGCCGTGTTCATCATCGTGGTGCTGGGCGGAATCGTGCGGCTCGCGGGTTTCAGCCCGTGGCGCGTGTTGAAATATGTGCGGGACGAAATCTTCATTGCCGTCGGCACCTCGTCCTCGGAGGCGGCGCTTCCGGGCTTGATGGAAAAGATGGAGCGCATCGGGTGCGCGCGGCCCATCGTCGGCGTGGTCGTTCCGGCGGGCTACTCGTTCAACCTGTGCGGAACCTGCATCTACCTCACCTTTGCGGCACTTTTTCTCGCGCAGGCGACTGACACGCCGATGACGCTCATGCAACAAATCGGCCTGCTCCTCGTGATGCTCATCACGTCCAAAGGCGCGGCGGGTGTGACCGGCAGCGGTTTTATCGTGCTCGCCGCGACCCTTGAGACCACGGGCCATATTCCCGTCGCGAGCCTGGCGATCATTTACGGCATCGATCGCTTTATGTCGGAAATCCGCACTTTGACGAACTTCATCGGCAACACCGTCGGCACGCTCGTCGTGGCCAAGTGGGATGGAGCGCTCGACATGTCGAAGGCCGGCGAGATCTTGGCGCAGCGGCAATGATCCCGCAGGCTTCGACTTGGCGGCGAAGGCAAGATCGGATTGGCGCCGTCAGATGTCGGAGGCTTGGACGACTTTTTTCTCTTCGTGGAAATCGTGGGCGGTGAAGGTCGGCGTGACGTAGCCGGTGCGGATGACGAAATCGCCGAAGTGTTCGTGGGCGGTGCGCTCGACGGCGTAACGCCGAATGATCGGGCCTAGGAGCGGAACGATTTCCTCGGTCGGCACGGAGGCTTTGTAGAGCGTGTTGAGCCGCGAGCCGTTGAACGCAGCGCCTAGGTAAACGTTGTATTTGCCTGGCGCGCGGCCGACGAAGCCGACTTCGGCGAGGTAGGGGCGGCCGCAGCCGTTTGGGCAGCCGGTGATGCGCAGTGTGATCGCGTCATCGCGCAAGCCGGCAGCCTCGATCTCGGCTTCGAGCGCGGTGACAAGGTCGGGGAGGTAACGTTCGCTTTCAGCGAGCGCGAGGCCGCAGGTCGGCAGCGCGACGCATGACATCGAGTTGAGCGCGAGGGCGGAGACATGGTTCGCGGAGTCGAGCTTGTGCTTGCGGAGCAGCGCCTCGATCGCCGGGCGGTTCGCGGGTGTGACGCCGGCGATCATCAGGTTTTGGTTGGCGGTCAGGCGGAAGTCGCCGTGGTGGGCGAACGCGATTTCGCGCAGGGCGTGTTTGAGGCCATCCTTGATACGTCCGCTCATGATAAAGAGCGTGAAATGCGAACTGCCGTTTTCGCCCTCGACCCAACCGTAGCGATCGCCGGTGTGGTTGAACTCGAAGCGCCGCGGCGTGGCGAGCCGGTAGCCGAGTCGCCGCTCGACCTCGTCACGGAACCACAACAACCCGCGGTCTTCGATGGTGTATTTCAGGCGCGCGTGCTTGCGGTCGGTGCGATCGCCGTAATCGCGCTGTGTGGTGAGGATTTTTTCCGCCACGTCCACCACTTGATCGACGCGGCAGAAGCCGAGCACGTCAGCGATGCGCGGAAACGTCTCGAGTTGGTTGTGCGACATGCCTAGCCCGCCGCCGACCGTGACGTTGAAGCCAAGGAGCTTTTTGCCGGACTCATTGGCGATCGCGATGAAGCCGAGGTCGTGGCCGTAGATGTCGACGTCGTTGCTCGGCGGAACGGCGACCACAATTTTGAATTTTCGCGGGAGGTAGGTCGCGCCGTACAGTGGCTCCGACTCCGGTTCGCCGCCAGCGACGAGATCGCCGCCGACCCAAATCTCGTGGTAGGCGCGGGTGCGCGGTAGCAGGTGGTCGGCGATGGCCTTCGTCACACGCAGCGTTGCGGCGTGGAGCGCCGATTGCTCGGGGTTCGGGTTGCACATGACGTTGCGGTTGACGTCGCCGCAGGCCGCTAGCGTGTCGAGCAGCGCGCGATTTACGCCGTTTACGGTGCGCCAAAGATTACCTTTCAGGATGCCATGAAACTGAAACGCCTGCCGCGTGGTGAGCTTAAGTGTGCCGTTGGCGAACTCGTCCGCGAGACCATCGAGTGCGAGCCATTGGGCGGTCGTGCAAACTCCGCCGGGCACGCGCACGCGGGCCATAAAGGAAAACGCCTTCTCTTTGCTCTCCTTGCGCCGCTGGTTGCGCAGGTCGCGATCGTCCTGCGGATAGACGCCATGGAATTTCGTCAACTGCCCGCTGTCGTCGGTGATGGTGCCGGTCGAGGTGTCGGCGAGGTCACGGAGGATGTTGCCGCGGAGAAAATTGCTACCGGCCTTGATGTGCTCGTTTTTGGAGAGCGCTTTTTCGGGCTCGGGAATGGTGGGGACGTTCATGCGGAAAGTGGTTGGGTAGTGGAGGCGAGGGCGCGGTGGAGTGCGACAGCGAGCGCGTCGAGCGCGGCCGGATGGGCGCCGATAAGCTCAGTGAAATGAACGCGGGCTGAAGCCATGCGCGCGATCTGCGCGAGGTCGCCGGCGGGGCCGGCATGGCGGCCCGGCGAGAGAAACAGCGACGCGACTACCACGTCACCACGATCAATACCGGGAGCGGCGAGGGCGTCGGCGAACAGCGGGCGATTGTGGTGATGCCCGCGGCCTTCCATCGACGCCGCGGTGAGCGGGCCGATGTCCGTTCCGAGCAGGCGGCGGACGTCGTCAGCGATTTGATCGCGCAGTGCGGCGGAGGTCGGCGACGGTCCGCCGTGGTCGACGACGATGACGGGCGGGTGCGAAAGTTTTTTTGCCGCGATGGTTTCGTGCACGCGGGCGGCGACGATGCCGCCGAGTGCGCCGGCCTCGGCGAGGCCCGCGGAAAAGGCGAAGGAAACGCCGCCTAGTTCGCCAGAAATTTTATCGAGATCGTCGCGCAGCGCGGAACCGATGGCGCCTTGAGCGCTGATGAAGAACGGCACGAAGAGAAAATCGCGTTGGCCTTCCACGACGTGATGGCGCAGCCACGGCGCGAGCGTCCACGCCGGCACCCCGCCGAGCGCGACCGCCGGGATGCGGTCGCTGTGTTTCCACGAGATGGGTTCGACGGTGACGCCTGCTCGCGCCGCCAACGCCGCCGCGACCGCACGCAGGTTGTGATGTGCAGCGGGTTCGAGCGAGCCGTTGTCGATGAGCGCGACGATCATGACGGGAGTGCGTGCGCGCGATTGGCCTCGAACCACGCGAGTTTGCTAGCGAGCCGGACGACGTTGCCGACGATGACGATGGCGGGCGCACCGAAGCCCGCGCGCTCGGAGGCAAGCGCGATGTCACCGACCGTGCCGACAAATTGCCGGTGCGCACCCGTGGTGGCTGATTGAATCACTGCGGCAGGGGTGTCGGACGCGAGACCGCCGGCCTGAAGGCGGCGCGTGATGGACTCGAGATTTTTCATCCCCATGTAAATGCACAGCGTCGCGTCAAGCCGCCCGTAGTCTTCCCAGCGAAATGAGGAGTCGGTTTTTTTCGGATCCTCGTGGCCAGTGAGAAACACGACAGCGGAGCTGTGTTCGCGATGCGTGAGTGGGATGCCCGTGTAGCTCGCCGCGCCGAGCGCCGACGTGACGCCTGGGACGATTTCAAAAGCGATCCCGGCGGCGGCGAGCGCTTCGGCCTCCTCGCCACCGCGGCCAAAGACGAATGGATCGCCGCCTTTTAGGCGGACGACGGTTTTGCCCTCGCGCGCGAGGCGGAGGAGCGTGCCCTCGATGTCGCGCTGCGGGCAGCAGAAAGCGCCGGGCTTTTTGCCGACAAAAATCGTTTGGGCGCCCGTCCGGGCAAATGCGAGAATTTGCGGCGAGACGAGTTGATCGTAAACGATCGCGTCGGCCGCCCGGACGAGACGCAGTGCCTTCAGCGTGAGCAACTCGGGATCACCCGGGCCGGCACCGACGAGATAGACGGTGCCGGTAGCGCGAAAATCTCCAAAGTTGTGGGGCACTGTTCAGATGTCGGAGCCGGAATCTGCAAACAGCTGGTCCGACTCGCGGGCAAGGGTGGCGGCGAGCGTGAACAATTTTTCAAGCGACTGTTCGACCGGCTCTAGATCAGTGCGCAGTTCCAGCGTGGGCGCGAGCGGCGGTTCGTAGGGCGAATCGATGCCGGTGAATTTCGGAATCTGGCCGGCGCGGGCGCGAACGTAAAGTTGCTTGGGATCGCGGCGCTCGCACTCGGCGAGGGGCGCGTTGACGAAGACTTCGGCGAACGGCACGCCGCGCACGCGGCACAGCTCCGCGACGAGCTGGCGGTCGGCGCGGAACGGCGAGATGAGCGCGGTGATGACGACGGCGCCCGCCTCGGCGAGGAGCAGCGCGGCCTCGGCGGCGCGGCGGATATTTTCTTTCCTGTCGGTATCTGAAAAACCGAGACCTTGGCACAAACCGGCGCGCAGCACGTCGCCATCGACGACGGCGGGCAGGATGCCGGCGCGGAAGAGCCGCTGCTCCAGCGCGGTCGAAAGCGTGGACTTGCCCGCGCCAGAAAGGCCCGTGAGCCATATGACCGCGCCACGGTGACCGAGCAGCGTGGTGCGCGACGCGGGCGTCACGGGCAGCGTGTCGTCGCGCCCGGCATCTGGCTGCACCGCGGAGTCGATCACGCCGCCGCCAGCGATCCGGCGGCCGCGCATAAGCACAAAACGGCCAAGGGCCGGAATCTTGCCGCCGGCGTCAAACGCGATCGGACGGCGGACGCGGAGCCGAAGTTCGGCGACTTCGTGGCGCTTCACCTCGGTCGCGGGCGCAAGGCTGGCGTCGAGCGTGACGGCGTCGAGCACGCGTGAAACGGCCACGAGCCGCGCGTCGGCCTCTTGTGTGCCGAGCCGCAGCGGCAGAGTGTCGCCGACGCGCAGCGGCTCGGCGTGGAGCCAGAACACGCGGCCGGTAAACTCCCGGGCCTCGGTCGGCAAGGCGCTCGGCGGCGCCCCGATCTGGCCGCGTTCGACGAAGAGTTCGTCGTCCAGTGTAATCGCCACGGGCAAGCCGGCGCCAACGGGACCGCTCATGTTGGCGGCGGGCCAGGTCTCGATGGTTTTCACCCGGCTGCGTTTGCCGCCGGGAGAAAACTCGATCGGATCGCCGATGGAAACCGAACCGGCCTCGACGAGACCGGCGACGATCCGGCGGGCGTCAAAGCGGTAGATGTCCTGCACCGTGAGGCGCAGCGGTGCGCCCGCGATCGGCGGAGTAGCGCGGAATTGCTCCAACGCCTCCAGTAGCGCGGGGCCGTGATACCACGGCGTGTGGGTGCTCACGTGGACCAAGCCCTCGCCGTGTTTCGCGGCAATGGGAACAAAATGCGACGCAGTGACGTGGAGCTTGCCGAGAAACTCGGTGAGCTCGGCCCGGATGCGGGCAAAGATTTTCTCGTCATAACCGACGAGATCCATCTTGTTCACTGCGACGACGACCTGCTTCAGGCCGAGGAGCGAAAGGAGGTAACCGTGGCGGCGCGTCTGCTCGCGCAATCCTTCATTGGCATCGACGATCAGGATCGCGGCGTCGGCGCTCGCGGCGCCGGTGATCATGTTCTTGAGGAATTCCTTGTGGCCGGGCGCGTCGATGATCGTGAACTGCCGGCGCGGGGTGCGGAACGGCACGCGCGTGGTGTCCATCGTGATGTTCTGCGCCTGCTCCTCGAGGAGCGCGTCCATAAGGAACGCATATTCGAACTCCATGCCCTCGGCTTTGCACGCGGCCTCAATGCGCTCTTTTTTCCCGTCGGGCACGCTGTTCGTGTCGAAGAGGAGCCGGCCGATGAGCGTCGATTTGCCATGGTCCACATGACCGACGACAACGAGGTAGAGGTGATCGTGTGGCGCGCTCACATGAAGCCTTTCGCCCGGAGCTTCTGCATCGCATTGCGCTCGTGATGATCTTGGGCGCGGCCGGCGCGCTCGGAGGTGCGGGTGACTTTCAATTCTTCGATGATTTGATCGATAGTCGTCGCGGTGCTCGGAACGTCTTTGGTGATCGGCATGCAGCCGAGTGAGCGAAAGCGGCGGCCGTTTCTGGCGAAATACATCCCGGGCAGCGGGATTTTTTCACGATCACAATAGCGCCAGATATCGATTTCGGTCCAGTCGAGGAGTGGTTGCACGCGGACGTGTTCTCCGGGACCGACCTCGGTCGTGAAGTGGTTCCAGAACTCGGGCGGCTGATCCTTGTAGTCCCACTCGAACTCGGCGTTGCGCGGCGAAAAGTAGCGCTCCTTGGCGCGCGTCGAATCCTCATCGCGGCGGATGCCGGTGATGAGCGCGTCGAACTTGTGGAGGCCGAGGACTTGTTGGAGGGCGACCGATTTCAGCTCGTGCGTGACGGTGACCGGATCGGTCGTCTCGTAGCCGATGCCGCGGGCGCGCGCCTCAGTGTTGATGTGGACGATGAGCTCGAGGCCGTAGTGCTGCTGCGCCCAAGCCCGGAACTCGAGCATCTCGGGAAACTCGTAGGTCGTATCGACATGGATGACCGGAAACGGGATGTGGCCGGTGAAGGATTTTTTCGCGAGCCAGAGGAGGACATTGGAGTCCTTGCCCATCGACCACAACATGCCGACCTTGCCGAAGGCGTGATACGCCTCGCGCAGGAGGTAGATGCTGTGGGATTCGAGTTCGTCGAGATGGCTCATCTGTAAAATGGAACGGAGAAAATCGAGAAATCAGGCAGCGGTCAAATACCCGTGCCGCCGGTTTCTTCGTGGAGGCCGCACTCGCGTTTGAGGCCGAAAAAGCGCGTCTGCTCCGGCGTGAGGTCGGCGGTGAGCGGGCGGCTGGTGTGCGTGTCGCCGATCGAAACGTAGCCGTGGTGCCAGAGCGGGTGGTAGGGCAGGTGGTGTTTTTCGAGGTAGCGGTGAACGTCACGGTCGGTCCAATCAATGATCGGATGAATTTTCACGCGGCCGTCTTGGCGGCGGACGATGTCGAGGCGTTCGCGCGAGCCGGCCTGCACGCGGCGGAGGCCGGCAAGCCAGGCGCGTGCGCCGAGTTCGTGGAGTGCGCGGTGCATGGGCTCGACTTTGACGAGGTGGTTATAGCGGGCGAGGGCGTCGGGACCTTGCGTCCACAGCGGGCCGTGACGCGCTTCGAGCCACGCGGATGAAAGCGTAGGCCGGTAAACACGGAGGTTAAGATTGAGTTTGGCGGTAAGTTCGTCGGCGAAGCGGTAGGTCTCGGGAAACAGATAACCGGTATCGATAAGCACGACCGGGAGGCCCGGCACGACACGTGTGACGAGGCTGAGCATAGCAGCGGCCTGCGCACCGAAACTTGAGCTGAGGACGAGTGCGCCGCCGAATTCCGCGGCAGCCCACGCAACGCGAGCCTCGGCCGAAGCGGACGCAAGCGAGGCGTTCACCGCGGCGAGGTCAGCCGCGGGTAAATCTTTTTCCGCAGTGACCATCGTCTAGTCGAAGCAGCAGCAGCACGCGCGCGTGACACAGGTCACGTCGAACACGCAGGCGATGGTGCGGAGAAATTTCACGGAGGCGCAACGTGCGCAGGGCCTCGCGCCCCGGCAAACGCGTTTGCTGTCATATCTCGTGGCGCACAGTGAACCGAGCACGATGGTAGAAAAGAGATTGGTTACGCAGTGCGATGACGGTCAGGGTTTTCGGTCCCACGAAGCGGTTGGCGATACTTTGAACTCGCATTGAGTTCAATATCAGATCTGCCACTCGCCATCTGGCACGACGGGGCTACCGTGGCCAACAAGAATATCGTTCTTGCGACGGCTACGGATAACAACGCTGTCACCTTTGAACAGGGCGACGGAGTCGGCGGGGATCGATCTCATTAGCCAGACGTTGGAGCCGATGATTGAGTGTGCGCCGACCGTAGTGTCGCCACCAAGGATCGTGGCGTGCGCGTAGATCGTGACGTGGTCGCCGATGTCGGGATGGCGTTTCACGCCTTTGACGGGCTGACCGTGTTCGTCGATCTCGAAGGATTTCGCACCGAGGGTAACGCCTTGGTAGATTTTGACGTGTGAGCCGACGGTCGCAGTTTCCCCGATCACGACGCCGGTGCAGTGGTCAATGAAGAAGTAGTCGCCGAGCCGCGCGCCGGGATGGATATCGCAGCCGGTGCGTTCGTGACCATATTCAGTGAGCATGCGCGGGAGTAAAGGAACACCAAGATGATAGAGCACGTGAGCGAGTCTCTGTAGTGAAATTACCAGCACACAGGGATACGCGACAATGATTTCCTCAACGCTTCGCGCCGCCGGATCGCCTTGATAGGCGGCGACAACATCGGTCTGAATCAGCTTTCGCAATGCGGGAAGCTGGGCGAGGAACGTGGTGGCGCGCTCCCTCGCCTGCGCGGCAGGAGCTTCCACTTTGGCGAAGCGAAAACATTTTTCGATTTCAGCGACCAGGCGCTCATCGAGCTGGGAGATCAGTTGTGCGACGTAAGTCGGTAGGGCAACCTCGGTCAGGCCTTGGACCTCAAAATAGCCCGGAAAGAGTAGGAGCATGCAGTCGACGGCCAGTTGGTTGACGGACGCCTGCGAGGGGAGGTTGACGCCATCGACATGATTGATGCCGCCGTCGCTGCGGTAGGATTCGAGGAGGGCAAGCTTGAGATCTTGGAGGTGCATGGCGGCGTGAGCCAGTGATCGTTGAAGTGAATCGCCCGAATGCAAGCGAGCCTGAATCGCGGTTGTGACGGTAGGCATGGTGCCGCGTGCATTGCTGAGTAATGTCCACAAGCGACTGGATCTGCGCGCCGTCCTGTGGCGGGCCTATCAGACGCATAGGTAAAATCCGCAATTGCGGGTCTATGATCTGGACTTGCCTGACCGACCCATTGCGCCTGTTCTATTTTACATGAAATTCACGATCCAAGCTCTCGTGGTAATTGGAGTGATTTCAATTGGGCCACTTCATCAGTGCGATGTGCGTTCGGCCGAACTTCGCTGTCAGGGTGCTTCTGCAACATCGACCGCCTCGTTCGGTAACTCCAATGACTGCCTCATTTGCCACGATGGGGTCATTGCAAGAAGTGCCTTTCCAGTTGGATTGGGAGAATCGAACTACAGCCAACAAGGCAATCACCCTGTGTTGGTTTCCTACGAGAATGCTCATTCGCGAAATCCGGCAGCGTTTGTGCCGCTAACAGCGTTGGATCCCAAACTCCAGTTGGTAGACGGAAAAGTCCAATGCATCACTTGCCACGCGCTATCATCCAAACAGGAGTGGACCGCGATTTCACTCACGGGGAAAGCCGATCTCTGTTTGGGTTGCCACAAAAAGTAGACTGGTCGCAGTTGCTGAGTAGAGCTGACTTTGGTCGATTGGCTGAAACAGAGCGGAATCAGGCAAATTTTGATCGTCGCCGAACGGGGTTCGTCGAGAGACGTAATTGAGATTCGGTGGCGCGACAACTCCATGCGTGCAGGCAAATAGGGCCATTTGTTGATGGCAGATCGTAAAATGAATCTAAATACTGGGTGGAAAGGGCTCGCAAGTGGTCCTGATGATTGACGGTAAAATGACCTGAGGATTGCCTCCGCTCGTGCGGCCTCAGAAAAACTTTTGGCAGATTCTCGGCTCTAACTCAGACCTCGAAATGGCGTCTGGGGCCTTTCCGCTAGGGCTCAATGTCCCTCGTGAGGGCGCCAGCCTCCGTTTGCCAAATAGTTCTGGGGGTTTCTAGGGAGCACGAGTGCGATGCTGAATCGCTCGTGAAAATGCCGTGTGAAATACAGCGATTTCTTCCAGTTTGATCTGACCGATCGTAGAGTCCGACTCTGCGAAGCCGATCACGAGGACGAAGCCCGCCGTCTTGTCTCCCACTATTCGGTCTCAATGGGGATGGCGACTCGTCTCAAGAGTCAGATCTTTCCTGTCTTGCAACTCGACAGTGCCTTGGGCGGCAAAGCGCTATTGTTGGTCGGTCCTAGTGGGGTAGGCAAAAGTCATCTGTTGGCTGCGATTTCTAGTATCGGTGAGCGTGGAGAGTTGACCGAAAATGTGACGAATCAGAACGCGCTCATCACTAGGGATGGTTCCGAGGATGAGGGGGTTGTTGGAGTGGGGAAAATAGCCGGTCGCTTTTGTGTGATCCGCGCAACGGTAGATCTGGCGGCGAAATCGCTTCGAGAATTCCTAGTTGGCCAGTTTGAGCTATTCCTCGCTAAGCAGGAAATCTCGTATCGTTTTTCCCTTGAGTTTAGGCGCCCAGATTCGAAGGCGAGCTTTGACGATATGATGGCGGCATTTCACGAGAAGTTTCCGGAGCACGGATTGATGGTAGTGATCGATGACCTGCTTGATTTCTTAAAATCCAGAAACGCTGAAGACCTGGACGACAGTTTGGGTTTTCTTGCTGATCTGTGTGAAGCGAGTCGGGATCTGAGATTCCGTTTCATCGCGGCCGCTCGTGAATCCATTTTCGATTGTTCCCAACTCAGCGCCGCTACTAATCACCTCCAACGCTTACGACATCTATGCGTCGAGGTGGTGCTTGAAAAACAGGACCTGCATTTTGCGAAAGTCGCTCGATTGGTGCACAAGACGCCTGAACAACGGGGATTAGTCGACCGACACCTTACTAAATTTGCCAAGTTTTACAGTCAGATGGGCGAGAGAATGGGTGAATTTGTTGATCTATTTCCAATTCACCCCGACTACATCGGTCTATTGGGAAGATATTCTGCGCGAGTCGCTGACTTTCAGATTCTTTCGGAGGCTGTGGGAAGGCGATTGGAAGATGAGGTGCCCACGAACGATCCTGGCATTATAGCCTATGATAACCATTGGAATGAACTCTGCATTGTGCCGACTGGCAGTGACGAGCACGAGTTAGTTGCAGTACAAAAATTTAGCCGCTTGCTAGAGCAACGTGTCGAGCGGTCTAATGAAGCGGTTGAAACCAAAGCGATAGCGAGGCGCATAATTCGTGCAATCTCAGTTCAACGTTTGGCCGCAAGCGATATGTATTGCGAGTGTGGAGTAACGCCGGACGAGCTTCGAGAATCACTTTGCTTGTATTATCCGGATCTTGACGTTAGTGATAGAGACCCATCCGAAGCGCTTCTGGTCCAAGTGAAGCAAGCGCTGGAAGCAATATGTCAGGGTAATAACGACAGTCTGCTTACGGTTCATTGCCGGAATAATCAGTATCACCTCCACTTCCGGAAATTCCGGCGTTTCATCAAACCGGAGTTGATACTTCACTGGGTCAACGCACTTCCCTTTCTGTTGTTGATGGTGACCGGTGGGGTCATGTTAGGTTCGAGGTTCAGTCATCTCGATCGCCAACTGTTCAGTTGGGCTGTAACGTTACACAAGGCATGTGCCTTCACATGGTTGCTCGGACTGCCGTTGAGCTTGTCGTCGCGTCCCAAATTTCATTGGAGAAATATTCGCACCTTCTTCACTTGGGGTGCTAAGGACGCAGCATGGATGATCCAGTCCGCGCGTAGCCTTTACAATAAGTCGGCGGTCATCCCACCAGCCGGCCGTTTTAACACTGGTCAGAAGATCAATGCCTGCCTAGTCATATTATATTACTTCGGATTTGGCGCGACAGGTGTGTTAATGTTCTCGAAGGGGACGATTCTTTTCCCGTGGTACATTCATACGGCGCTGTTTTTCTCCGCTATGGGATCGGTCGGCGGCCATCTCTTTCTGGCGTTGATCAATCCGAGCACCCGCATCGCTATCGCGGGGATTTTTCATGGCTGGGCGCCGATGAAATACGTCGAGCACCATCACGCGCTGAGTCTCCCTAAGTCGCTACAGTCACACGCTGAAAAGGATAGTGCTAGAGCTGTCGCCGAGGAAGTATTTGTATCTAAGGTAGAAGTTGGTGTCCTCGTCGGCACCATTCTCCTGGCTGGCGCAGGAATTTTCGCGTTCGGTCAGGGACGGATGGCGACTGCAAAAAATCAATTTGATAAAGGTTTCGCCGACTTGATTCAGCCGAGTCAACTCACCACCAAGCACCGTATCGGTCCCACAGCTGAATCATGCACGAAGTGTCATCTTTTTACTGGAGAGATACCAAACCAGAAGTGCGAGCAATGCCATCTCGACGTAAAATCCCGCCGTGCGGAACATATTGGCTTTCATGGCACGCTCAAAGGAGATTGCCGGTCCTGCCACCGCGAACATCGCGAGCATACTGCGCCGCTCGTGCCGTTGGACCGGAACAAATTCGATCACAATGAGGCTCTTTTCAAATTAGAGGGCAAGCATGCCGCAGTGAAATGCGAAGATTGCCACAAAGAGACTCGAAAGCCCGACACGCCTGGAATTTATTACATCGGGCTAAAACACGACAAATGCGCAGATTGTCATCGCGATCAGCATGCCGGGCAATTCGCAGCAAAGTGTGAAACGTGTCACACCCCTGCTGGCTGGACGGGAAAGAATCTAAAATTTCGACACGAGAAGGACTCTGAATTTCCCTTGGCTGGTCTTCATGCAACGGTGGAATGCCGGAAGTGCCATCAACCGCCCAAGACTGCTGATTCAGTTGGTTTGGCCAAGTTTAAAGGACTACCGAAGGACTGTGCGGGGTGTCATGAGGATCCTCATCGTGGGCAGTTTGCGACCCGATGCAGTGATTGCCATACGCCAGTCGGGTGGCATGGGAAGAATCTAAATTTTGTCCACGATAAGAACTCGAGGTTTTTATTGGTCGCAAGTCACGCTCAGGTTGCGTGTGAAAAATGTCATCAGCCTTTAAAGACTGGCGAGCCCCTTGGTCGGGCGCAGTTTCGTGGTTTAAAGACAGAATGCGCTGACTGTCACCAGGATCCTCATCGTGGGCAGTTTGCACGTGACTGCACAAAATGCCACGCAACACCAAACACGTGGGCAGTGACCGCTCTTAAGTTTGAGCATGATCGTGACACAGAATTTACCCTTCTAGGGAAACACTCGTCGGTTGATTGCATCAAATGTCATAAGCCTCGTGCAGAGGACGGTTCACTTGCCTCGGCCAAGTTTAAGAGTCTCGAGACTGCGTGCTCAAGTTGTCATGCGATAAAGCATCCCGAATGGTATGGTTCCACCTGCACAGCCTGTCATACTCCCTCAAATTGGATTCAAAAGGAGCCGACTTTTGATCATACTCGTGACGCTCGATTCGAGTTGGCTGGCAAGCACTTCGTGGCCAAGTGCAGCGCCTGCCACACAGACAAGATCTTTGCCGTTCTAGATCATTCCGCCCGACGGAATTTCACCTGCCTCACATGTCATCAGAAGGATGAACCGCACAAGAGCACTTTAGGCACAAATTGCTCTCAATGTCACAGTCCCATTGGCTGGAAAGGAGAAGATCTCCTGTTTGACCATAACACCATGGCGAGCTTTGGATTGAATGCCGATCACGAAAATGTATCCTGTGTGAAGTGTCACAAAAATAGAGTTTGGAAGCCCTTGGATTCCGCCTGTTCCAGCTGCCATACAAAATTCTTTTTGGATAGCAGAAAATAATACCATCGGCAGTCGCTGCTGCGCGGTGTGACAAAACACAGGTAACCGTAGGTGTATAACAGAAGCAGCGCACACGCCATAGTCACGTGAAGCGTTTTTAGATTGATTTTACACTCAGCAACTGGACAGCAGTGTAAGCCACCTATACAAAGTTACCTATAACTCGATTTCCCATCCGCCCACAACCACCCAGACACGGTATCCGAATCAATTCCGCGCTACCGTGATGACAGACAACTAACAATAATACCGATCAGTATGAAAACAGACAAAACGATACGAACTCACATAGTGTTCTCTATTGCGATAGTCGCTTCCGCACTGCTGGAACCCTGCGCAAATGCATCCTCTATCGTAGGCACAAAACACGACTTATCGTCATATACTAACAGTTCAGGGCAAATCTGCATCGCTTGTCATACGCCACACAATGCCCAAGCAGATCAACTCGTGCCTTTGTGGAATCATGCCGCGACGACGACACAATTTACGCTTTATAGCAGTGTTACTGCGAAATCAGTTCCAGGACAGCCTACCGGTTACTCGAAGGCGTGCCTCAGTTGCCATGATGGAACCTTGGCGCTCGACTCCTTCGGGGGTAAGACGCCTGCTGGAGCTGGAAAAATTTCCGGCGCTAACAATCTCGGCACTGATTTGAGCGATGATCATCCAGTGTCATTTACCTATGACACAAATCTTGCTACCGCTCACCCTGGAATAGTTAGCCCAGCAAGTGCAGCCTTTGTAGATACCGCAAAAACGGTGCCATTGTTCAATGGAAAACTTGAGTGCTCATCATGCCATGATGCTCATGATAACCAGAACACCTTCTTTCTGCGAAAATCCAATGCGGGCAGTGCACTCTGCTTGAGTTGTCACAATAAATAGAAATATCCGCATTGATTCTGCTCCAGCGCCCTAGCAAAAGATATAGACTACGGCGTTGGCGCGATGGAAGTCTAGGATTTAGCGTGCCACGGGAATCTATAGCTCAGGCGACCAGATATGCAATAGTAGTTGCTGTGCCGACGACTCTAGAAAACACACTGAAAACGATGAAAAGATTATTGAAACAGAGCAGATTGTTAGTGGCGAGTATGGTTCTTTTGGGAGTTATCTCAGGGTGTTCGACTCCACCAAAGGTTGAATTGGCTCCGGCAACATATTATCCAATGCCGCCGCTACCACCGCGTCTTCAATTCTTGATCGCATATTCGGGTGAACAAGATCTTGGAGGTGGTCCGAGCCAGTTTGCTACGTTTGTAGTAGGCAAAGAACCAGTCAGGAAACCGATCAACAAGCCATATGGTGTGGCGCTGCATGATGGGAAAATTTATGTTTGTGACACTGGTGCCTCGGCGATTGATATCTTGGATCTCCGCACTCGGGAATTGCGCTATTTTATCCCCGGCGGTGAAGGCAAACTTGTTACGCCAACGAATATTGCAGTCGATCGCGATGGAACAAAATATATCGCCGATTCCGCTCGCGGCCAGATTCTCGTATTTGGTCGGGACGACAGTTTTCAAGGAGCAATCGGCGGCCGGCAGAATGGACCTGGCCGGGCGCATACCCGACTTATGCCGGTGCCCACTGAAAGCGATGCAGCGTCAAATTCCGAAGAAGGAATGAAGCCAACCGATGTGCAGATATTCGGCGATCGTTTGTATGTGACTGATCTGAAAAACCGTTGTGTCCGGGCGTATGACAAGACAAAGCGGAAACTTCTGTTCACGCTTCCGCGTGATCCAGCGACAGCGGATATAAGGAGTAAGCTTTTCGCTCCAGCCAATCTCGCTGTTGACGCCGAAGGACGGATTTACGTTTCTGACATAGGAGCTTTTCGAGTGCAGCAATATGCCCCAGATGGGCAATTCATCCGCCAGTTTGGTCAGGGTTCTGGGGACCGACCTGGTGAGTTTGCGCGACCCAAGGGCGTCGCGGTTGATCGGGAGGGTCTCGTGTACATTGTCGATGCGGCGACACAAGTAGTGCAGATTTTTAATCCCGAGGGACAATTGCTGCTATACTTCGGCGAAATGCAGGGAAGCTCTCCGGGCCTGGATCTGCCAGCAAAAGTGGCGATCGACTATGAACACACTGCGATGTTCGACTCTTATGCGGCGCCCGATTTTAAGATCGAGCATTTGGTGATCGTCACCAGCCAGATTGGTGAGCGCAAAGTCAGCGTGTTTGGATTTGGGCACAAGATATGACCCGGATTCGTTCTGGGCCATGAACCTACAAGACAGGCGGCACATATCTGCTTTAATTGGCTTGTTAATTTCTTTCACTGCCTGCACTGCCACCCACCGGACAAGAATTCTGACGGCGGTATTTGACGGAGTTCCTTCCGAGAAAACACCACAAGCTGACGCTCTGGTGGTCGCTGAATCTAATGCGTCCGACGAGGTGAGTCTGCAAGTGTCAGAACTCTATGCGCGCGCTAGAGCAGCCCCGCCGGGTGTGCGTCATAAACCCTTTGCGAATCGTGAATGTCTCTCATGCCACGAATCACAGTTTTCAGAGAAGTTGCGAGCAGATGTCACTGAACTTTGTCAACTTTGCCATAAGAGCATGTTCGGGCCACGGTCCTTTCCACACGCTCCTGTAGAAGCGAAGCACTGCCTAGAATGTCACAAACCGCATGAGAGTATCGAGCCCGCGTTGCTCGCTCAATCAGAAAGGGAGGTTTGTGCCAAATGCCACGATCAAAACCGTGTGCTGAGCACGCCGGCCCACACACAAATCGGCAATGACGCGTGCCACGGTTGCCACGATTCACACGGAGGTCAGAAAAAGTATTTTCTTAAAGAGACAGTGACCGTCCGAGCGGTTGCTCCTACTGCATCCTCTTAATCATTATGGCTGCTCGATTACACGTCTCGCGGCTGATTCTTTGGCTGAACGTCATTTTAGCATGTGTAACAGAACTGTCCGCTCAATGGTCTCCAGATGTGCAAGGGCCACAAATGTTGAGGGTGCATGCAAGTGACGAAAATATTCAGATTAACGTGGAGGGTCAAACAGACCAGCGAACTAATCGCGGTGATCCGATTCGCCGGGACTACGTTTTGGTTGAACCGACCATCGGGTTTGCGCTAAGGGGTTCGATTTATCACCCGAACCTTCTTGAATTCAATTTAAGTCCGGAATTCGGCTCCAGTTGGCAAGTGATGAGGTTGGATCCATCTGGCGGTGTCAGATTGTCGCAGAATTTTCTTCAGCGTTACGAGCTCAGTTTCGACGTGCTTCGGGCAAAACCCTATGCGGCACATTTTTTTGCGGAACAAGGCCGCTCGCACCGAGACCTAGATTTCTTCAGCAGAGTCCAAGTGGACAGTGAGCGTTACGGATTCCACGCGGGTTACACGGTCGGTCCGTTTCCCTTCACTTGCGACGTGATGCACGTCGCAGAGACAGCGACAGGTGGTCTTGGTCAGGCGACCGACGTTGCCGACAATACTTTTTCTTTCAACGTAGGCCGCGCTGAACAGAAGAATCACAAGACTAATCTCACCTATGTTTTAAATACTTACAATCGAATTGAAGGGGCCGTCGCTCCGTCAACTGGCACCGCCCAGAACGCGACCCTTCTTGATTCATTCTCATTTGGCAGGGAGGAGTGGATTTCACTCCATACTACCGGTCTGTTCAGCCAGTTGAATAGTTCCGCCAGCCATAACCGAAGTTTAGCTGTCCAAGAACATCTCGGGCTCCCATTCCGTCAAATTCTGACGGGTGACTGCTACTATGACTTCGGCGACCAACGGACAGACTATGTAGCGAGTCGCTCGCAAGAAGCACGGGCTACGGTGAAGCATCAACTTTACAAGAGCCTGACCTCCTCGTTTACTGTGCAGGGGGCATCGTTGGAATCACGCAGTCGGGATACAAGTCTGGCAGAGAAACGCATCGGAGTCGCCGCAGTGGAGAATTATTCAAAACAACTTCCTGGGCGCGGTTTTTTAAATATTAGCGCAAATTGGCGAGGCGACCGGCTGCAACGCGAGACAACGGGACATGTGCTCTATGTGGCAAATGAGACAATCACATTGAGTGATCAGAAACCATCGTTCCTGAGCAAACCAAATGTCTTGGAGGTAAGCCGAGTGACCAATCCCGTCGGGGTCGCCTATGTTGAGACTTTGGATTACGTTCTGGTGCGGCACGCCAATGTGATGGAAGTCCGCCGCGTGCCCGGCGGTAACATTCCGGTGGGTGGCAACGTGATGGTAGACTATTCTGCGACGCCACTTCCAACCGATTCCTATTCAACGATAATGCAATACTACTCTGTGCGTGTGGATTTGTTTGACCGACTCATAGGTTTATATGGTCGACTGAATCGGGTCGATAATTTCGGCGGCCAGTCGCTCGTGCTGCGCGACCTATCAGATCGTGCAATCGGCGCTGAAATTCAATGGCGTTGGCTGGTCATCGGCGCCGAGCGCGACCGACAGGATTCGAATCTGTTTCCGTTTTATTCTAAGCGACTATATCAATCATGTGTCTTGGAGCTTGGTGCAGGCACTACATTTACTGTGGATACTGAGCAAAGCTGGACGAGCTTTCCCGATACGGGGTTGGAGCGGGAAAGTCGCAGTTTCATCTCCCGTTTCCAGCAACAGCTTGCCTCGTTCGTTTCTTGGCAAATTGAGGGCGGACTTCACCGCGAACGGGGGCTGGGCATCGATCAGGATCGGAAGGTGGCCCGTGCGTCACTCGCGTTCACCTATGGCAAGCTGAGGTTGAATATGAGCTATGATTTTGAGGACGAAAATCTAGTCGGTGAACTCCACCGCCAACAGCATGTCATGCTGCGTGTTAAACGCAATTTCTGACATGAAGCAGCGACAAACATCCGGTTGCGAAATGCTTGGCTTGATGGCCGGACTGCTTTTGATGAGCACTCCACTTATTGCCGACAGCTTGTCGAACAAAGTAGCTCAACCGCGGATTTGGCCTTCTCCGCCTGCGGTCGCTCGAGTGAAGACGGAAGGTACGATTTCGGCACCCGAGGATCTGGGCATCGGGCCGACATGGTTTAACCGGATCGCCAACGTGCTGGCCGGGGGAAATCGAGGACGGGAAAAACTGATCAAGCCATTTGGCGTCGCGGTGGATGAGGCTGGAAATCTTTGCATTACCGACACGGGTGCCAAAGTTGTCTGGTATTTCGATCGCGTGAGACAACGCTCTTCCCGTTGGGAAGAAATCGAAAAAGTGAGGTTTGTCGTTCCAGTGGCAGTGGCCAAGGCTGATGGGATATTTTATGTCGCTGATTCCGGACTCGGCCAAGTGGTAGCGTTCGACGAGGCGGGTCGAACTCGCTTTCGCCTGACGGGCCTGTTCGCCCGGCCGGCGGGCCTCGCTCTTTCTGCCGATAAAATATATGTTGCCGATTCCGCAGCGCATTCGGTGCTCAGCTTCAACCTGCAAGGGAGGCTTTTGGGCAAGTTTGGAACGCGCGGCGTAGGCCAGGGGCAGTTTAATTATCCCACGCATGTAGCTACCGATAGGGAAGGCCGTGTTTACGTTACAGATGCGATGAATTCGCGGGTGCAACTATTTGACGGCGACGGCCGTTATCTCAGCGAACTGGGAGGCATCGGTGACGGCTCGGGTTATTTCAGCCGCCCCAAAGGTGTGGCCGTGGATGGTTTTGGCCATGTCTATGTGGCCGATGCTCTCTTCGACAACGTCCAGGTGTTTGCTCGGGATGGCGATTTTCTCCTCGACTTGGGATCGTCCGGTTCAGCTCCTGGTGAATTCTGGATGCCGGCTGGAATAGCGATCGGCCGCGATAACCGAATCTATATCGCCGATACATATAACGGTAGGATTCAGGTGCTACGTTACGTTGGCCAACCATGAAATTTGCGTCCACCATTCTTAGCTTCTCAGTTCTGCTCTCCGTGGCCCGGGCCGGATCGATTGTGACCACCAAGCACAATCTCTCCGTCAATGGAACTGGCACCTACAAAGCGGTTACTGAATCGCAGATCTGCATCTTCTGCCATACACCGCATAACAGCAGTCGGGTCGCTCCTTTGTGGAACCGAGCCAGTTCGGGGCAGACGTATGTGCCCTACACCAGTTCCACGGCCAAGGCTCATCCCGGCCAGCCCACCGGTGACTCGAAGCTCTGCTTGAGTTGTCACGATGGCACGATTGCATTGGGCATGGTGCTAAGTCGCCCCGCCGGAATTCAGATGCAGGGAGGCGTCACAGTCCTGCCTTCAGGCACGACCGTATTGGGCACCGATCTTAGCAACGATCACCCGATCTCGTTTACTTACGATTCGGCGCTTGCGACCGCTAACGGCCAGTTGAACAGCCCTGCTACGTTGACCGGCGCAATTCATTTAGACGCCAACAGTCAACTTCAGTGCACGACCTGCCATGACGCCCACGACAATCAGTTCGGAAAATTTCTGGTGATGAACAATATGGCGTCTGCGTTGTGCATCACCTGCCACAACAAAACCTATTGGAGCACCACCCTGCACAACACCTCGACGAAAACCTGGAACGGACTCGGAACCAACCCCTGGCCTCACACCGCGAATACCACGGTCCAAGCCAACGCCTGCGAAAACTGCCATCGACCACACGCGGCGGGCAACAAACCGCGTTTGATGAATTTCGCCGGCGAGGAAACAAATTGCTACACCTGCCATAACGGTAACGTGGCGGCGAAAAATATTCAGGCCGAATTCAGCAAGGCTAGCGTCCACCCGGTTGCGGCCACGACCGGCGTTCACGATCCCACCGAGGATCCAGTGAATTCGCCACGGCACGTCGAATGCGAGGACTGCCATAATCCGCACGCTTCGAAGGCGCAGTCGGCCTTGGCCCCCACGGCTTCCGGTGATCTCGCCGGCGTCAGGGGCATCAGTAGCACGGGCAACGTCGTCAACTCCATAGCCAACCAGTTTGAACTCTGTTTCCGGTGCCACGGAGATAGCACCAATCGCGGCCCGGCACGTGTGGCGCGCCAATTCGTGCAGACCAACACTCGCTTGGAATTCCAAAGTTCCAATGCATCCTATCATCCTGTCCTCGCGGCTGGGAAGAATCCGAGCGGCCCCAGCCTGATCGCCCCTTGGACGACTGCCAGCATGATGTATTGCACCGATTGCCATAACAATAACCAAGGACCTGGAGCCGGGGGCACCGGACCCAATGGGCCACATGGCTCAAGTTATACTCCCCTGCTAGAGCGACAGTTGGTTTTGACCGACAATCAGACAGAATCCGCCACCATCTACGCCCTCTGCTACAAATGCCACAGCCGCACCGTCGTTCTTTCCAGCGCTAGCTTTAAACTCCATAGCAAGCATGTATCGGACGTGAGGACTGCTTGCACCACCTGCCATGATCCGCATGGCGTGACTAGCACAACGCATCTGATGAACTTCAATACCGCTTATGTCACGAAGTCGACCAAGCGAAACGCTGGCCCAACCTTCACCGACAATGGAAGCGGTCATGGCACCTGCACACTGACGTGCCATGGCGAAGACCATAGCGGCTACACCTACTGAAAAGCGTAAGCCGGAGCGGACCCGGCAGTCACTGCACCACGACGGTCGCGTCCTCGACAATCAAGTCATATTTGTAGCCGCTGCTGAAGTCGCGGTCGGTCGCCAGCACGCCAGTGACCAGCACAAGATCGCCGACCTTGGCGGCGGTCGCCGTAGTCACGAGCAGATCGTTGGTGCCTTCCGTGCCGGAACCGTCACGGATATGGAGCCAATTCTTGCCTAGAATCATCGAATTATACTTTACGATGCGTCCGCGCACCGCGACAGGTTTACCAGCGAATTTCGCTTTGTCGGTGTTGATCTCCGCCACCGTCTGACCCTTTTCGGCCCGCTTGATGCCTGACAGATCCGGCGCTGCCGGGGTCGCCTCGCCGCCTATCGCCGGATGACCTCTGGGCAATTCAACAGCCGCAGTCGGCGACACTCCGTTTACCGTCACGCTGCCGCTGAAATACACGACATCGAAGGTGCGGTTCAGGGTCTTGCTCGTGTAGTTAGTCATCGCCATGGCTTGGGCCACGACGATCGCATCACCCACCTTGACGACGAACTCCGGTGCTGCAGCCCAGATTTTTTTTGCGCCGGTGTCGACCAGCACATATGTGTAGCTCGCGACATTCATGGTCTCGACCACCTTGCCAGTAATGCGGTCAGCTGTGACTGGCGCTGTCGGGGCCGATTCCCCACTGGGAGTTGCCGCGTGACTCTCGGTGCCGACCAGCACCAGCATCAGACCGCCCATTAGCAGAGTATTTTTCATAGAAAGGAAACAGCACAAACTCCGAGTCGATTTCAAGGTTCTCTATGGAGTCGTGGTGATTCTCCCTCAATTTGGCACAAAGTCGATTATCGACAAACCCTGAAGAGTTGTTCACATCTGCTTCACAAGAAATCCACACGATGGAAAACCTTCGCGGGGCGCACGCCCCAACTTCGCGGATGAGGGTTACGGCCAAGGTGAAGACGTTCGTGCTCGACACGAATGTTCTCCTCCACGACCCCCAATCGATCTTCAAATTTGAGGACAACAACCTCGCCATTCCGGTCGAGGTGCTGGAGGAACTCGATTCCATCAAGGGCGAGCAATCCACCGAGCGCGGCCGCAGTGCACGGCGTGTGCACCGCATCCTGCAGGAATTGCTGCCCGATTCACGCTCGATGCACGAAGGTGTTGAACTTGCGAATGGCGGCACACTTTCCATCATCATCAACCCGTATCTGCTCGACACGGGTCGTCGCTCGCCGGCGATGGATCGGTTGCGAGCGATTCTGCCGGATTTGACGAAGAAGGACAACCGCATCATCGCCTCGGCGTTGTTCGTGCAGGAGCGCTTTCCGCCCCCGACGATTCTCGTGACGAAGGACGTCAACGTGCAGCTCAAGGCGCGTGCGGTCGGACTCGAGTCGGAGGACTACCTCAACGATAAGGTGCCCGAGACCGACGAGGAGGCGAGCTACGCGGAAGTGAGCGTCAACGTTTATGAATTGCAGCGTTTCTGCTCGGAGGGCCTGTTTGAAGTCGAGGCCGAAGCGGCCAAGCGGCTGTCGCTCAACGAATATGTCCTGCTCCGCTCCGACGAGGGCAAGACGATGCCGGCCCGGTATTACGGCGATGCCCTCGTGCGCCGGCTGAAGATTCCGGATTTTGTGAAAGCGCCTGGTGGGATTCCAGTGCGGGCGCGGAATTTGGAGCAGCAGTTTTTCATGGACGCGCTTCTGGACGACAGCATCCACCTGCTGACTTGCTTTGGCAAAGCGGGCACCGGTAAGACACTCCTTTCCGTCGCCTGCGCGCTCCACCAAACCCACGACGATCACTCCCACTACGATGGCGTCTCGATTTCGCGACCGGTGATCGCGCTGGGCAAGGATATCGGATTTCTCCCCGGCACGCTGGAAGAAAAAATGAAGCCGTGGCTTCAGCCGTATCACGACGCGCTCGAGGTGCTCATCCCCTCAAAACCGCCGAAAGATCCGCAGTTCGCTTCGAAGAAAGTTTCGAAGAAGAAACACAAGAATCGCGATGACCAACTTTACGCGACCATGACGCCGCCGCAGCCGGTGCAAAATGGCCACGGTGGCCACGGTGGCTACGGTGGTGGAAACGGCGGCGCGGTGGTTAAACCCTACGAGCGGTTACTGAAGAGCGGACTCGTGGAAATCGAAGCACTTGCGTTCATCCGCGGTCGCTCGATCGCCCGGCGGTTTTTCATTCTGGATGAAGCGCAGCAACTCACGCCCCACGAGGTGAAAACCGTCATCACTCGTATCAGCGAAGGTTCAAAAATCGTCCTGATCGGCGATCCGGCGCAGATCGACAATCCCTATGTGGATGCGCGCAGCAACGGTCTCGTCTATTGTCACAACCGGATGAAGGGTCAGGCCATCCACGCGCACGTGAAGCTGATGAAGGGCGAACGCTCCAAGCTCGCCGAGTTGGCGGCGGACTTGCTGTAGGCAATCAACTCGCGGGCGCGATTGCGGGCGCGCAAAACGCGCTGCCCAACTTTACGCCGTGGCGCGTTTCGCGAGCAAGCTTGCGTGACCGCGGCGTTGGGCGGCGTATTCCATTGTCAGGGTAAAACCGGTCGCAAAAAGCAGATCGCTCGCGAGGGTGTTGCGGAAAAACCAAATCGTCGGTGGAAATTCCGGCCGCCCAATTGTCAGCGCCTGGCACCAGCCGGCGGCAGTTTTCACGTAATACGGATCGCGCAGCCAGGCGTCGGTGTTGGTCGCGACGTAAAAGAAGAGCGAGCAGCCGAGCGCACCGCCGAGAAGCGTCATCCAATTTTTGCCGCTGGCGACCAGCGCACCCAGTGGCAGCGCAAAGGCGAAGCAAGCGAGGCGCGTCGCCACGCTGGGCCACGACCATTCCTCGTGAAACACCGTCGCGTAGTAGTGATTGAGGTAGAGATCGGAGAGCGTCAGCGCGAGAAACGGCACGAGCCAGAGACGCTTGTCGCGGAAATAAACGGCCCCGCAAAACGTGAGTGCCATCATCGGGGCGAAATTAGCCAGCACCGGCACATGGGCGCCAACAATGCGCCAGCCGGCGGCGAGCACGAGAAGGAATAGGGCGAGAGGCATGGGAATTTTTCTGGGCGCAAACGCGGGCGATGACAAGCACAGCGTGTGTCAGGTATGCCCTAACTTTAGCGCGGCTCATTGCTCGGCTTCGCGTGCCAGTAGCCACATCAGATCAGATAGGCGGTTTACGAATTGGCGGATCTCTAGCCGCACGCACCGGCCGCTCGCCGAGAGCGTGGCGATCCGGCGTTCGGCGCGGCGCGCCGCAACGCGGGCGAGATCGAAGGCGGTGGCGCGCGCATTGGCGCCGGGGGTGGCCCAGTTATCGAATTTCAAGCCGCGCGCCTCGAGCGCGGCGACGGCAGCATCGAGTCGCGTGACGTCGGAAGTGGCGAGTTTTTCAAACTTAGATTTAGCGTAGCGCTTCGCGTCGGCGTCCGCGCAAGCGAGCTCGCCCATCAAGGCGACCAGATTTTTCTGGACGGTAGTCAGCAGCGAACTCGCCGTGGCGCCGCGCGGCCCGCGGGCGAGTAGCGATTTCACCGCGCCGAGGGCGACGTTGAGTTCGTCGCACGCCCCGACTGCTTCGATCTGCGGATGATCTTTTGGCACACGCTGGCCGTAGAGGAGGCCGGTCGTGCCGTCGTCGCCGGTGCGGGTGGCGATCGAGCGCGACATGCGGGAGCGCCTCAGGCGATTTTCCGCGCGGCGAGTTGCGCGCGGAGGCAGAGTTCGGCGGCCTTGAAGGCGTGCGCCTGCGTCATCGCTTTCTCGGTGCGGTTGAGGCAGTCGAGAATGAGCTGGCCGAAGAAGCGGAAGCCGACCTGACCGGCAACGTTGAGGTGTTGCTCGCCCTTCTCATCGACCAGATAAACGTGATCACTGGTTTTTTCGCGGCCAACATCGATGTATTTGCGCAGCTCGATGTAACCTTTCGTGCCGAGGATGACCGTGCGGCCATCGCCCCAAGTGCCAAGCCCATCGGGCGTGAACCAATCGACTCGGATATAGTTTGAGGAACCGTTGTCGCCGAGCAACGACGCTTCGCCGAAGTCCTCGAACTCGGGTTTATCGGGATTGGCGTAGTTGCCCACTGCCGCCTGGGTGACGGTGGCGTCGGTTGCTCCGGTGTAAGTGAGAAACTGCTCGAACTGGTGGCTACCGATGTCGCAGAGGATGCCGCCATAGCTCGCCTTTTCGAAAAACCACGCCGGTCGGCCGGCCTTGCCGAGCCGATGGGGTCCGAGGCCGATGACTTGAATAACGCGGCCAATCGCGCCGCCGGCGACGAGATCGGTGGCGTGCATCGCGGATTCGACATGCAGCCGCTCAGAAAAATACACCATGTATTTCCGACCGGTGCGGGCAACGGCGGCCTTCGCCAGATCGAGTTGGGAGAGCGACGTGAACGGTGTTTTGTCGGTGAAATAATCCTTGCCCGCTGCCATCACTCGACAGCCGAGTGGTCCGCGGTCGCAGGGCACGGCGGCCGCGGCGACGAGTGTCACCGCCGATTCAGCGAGAATTTCGTCGAGCGAGCGGGCGACGCCGGCCTGCGGGTATTTGGCGCGGAAGGCCTCCACTTTTTTTGGATCCGGATCGTAAACCCATTTTAGGTCGGCGCCGGCCTCAAGCAGGCCGTTGCACATGCCGTAAATGTGGCCGTGGTCGAGATGCGCGGCGGCGAAAACAAATTCGCCGGGCTTCACGACCGGGCTGGGTTTGCCCTGCGGCGCGTAGTTCATTCCGTCCGATTTCTGGGTCATGAGGTATTTTTTTTATTCGCAGCTTCGCGGGTTACCTTGGCGAGGGCCTTGATGACCTCGTCCAGATCGGCGCGAATTTTTTTCTCCATCCGATCGATAAACAGCACGCCGTTGAGATGATCGGCTTCGTGCTGGATGCACCGGGCAAACAATCCGTCGCACTCCAACAGGTGGGGCACACCGCGTTCGTCTTGAAACTTCACCGTGATGGCGTCGGGCCGCGCGATGTCGCCGCGAATCTGCGGAAACGACAAACAGCCTTCCTCGACGACAAACTCCTCGGTGCCGCGGGCGACGGCAATGACTGGGTTCACGATGACCAAGGGCATGAACAGCTCCAGTGGCGGGCGGGCCCCATCGATTTTCCAGCGAAAATCCGGCTCGGCTTCGCGCAAATCGACCACGCAGAGCTGGAGCGCGCGACCGATCTGCTGGGCGGCCAGCCCGATGCCGCGAGCCTCGTGCATGGTGTCGATCATGTCATTTGCCAGCGCGACCAGATCCGCTCCGAATACCTTCACGGGCGCGCCTTTCTTGCGCAAAAGTGGATTATTATAGCGAACAATGGGCAGGGACATCGGTCGGATAGTTGGCCAGCGTGGGTTTGCATCTGTGCGCCCGCAAACATAATACTTTCCATCGATGAGCGATCCTGCCGCCGTCTCTCGCCCGCCGTTCACCGCCTTCGCGCTGGTGCTCGTCGGCTTGGCGGTGGCCTTTGCGGCTTGGTCACTGCCGGCCAACCTCAAATCGACCAACCCGGCGCTGCTGCGGGCCGCGGGAGAGGACACGCCGACCCTCGGCGGCTTCGGCCGCGACTTGGTGGATCTAGAGAAAATCGGCCCGGCCGCATTGGTGCTGGCCGCGGCGCGCGCGACTGACGATCCGCGCGCCCCCGCATTGGCAAATGCACTCGACGCTTCCGCGGCGAAACAACCTGCGCTCGTCGCTTGGGGCGGCTGGGATCCATTTCTCGATCCGTTGTTCAACCTACGGGCCGACTCGGGCCGCCGCGTGAGCACGCCCGTGCTCACCTTCCTCATCCCCATCTCGGCGCGCGAAAAACTCCGCGCTTCGCTCGCCAACTCCGGCTCGCTCGGCGTGCAGACGCTCCTGAAGTTGCGTGATCTCACCGCGACCGGGCGTTTTGTGCCGGCCGCGCGTGCCGGCGGCCAGCCGCTCGATGCGCTCATCCTGCTCACGTCGCTGCTTTACCAAGGCGAACGTTTCTCTCCGCCGCTCCAGCGGGAACTGCGCGCGCTGGCCGAGGCTGCGTTGGATAAAAAGCAACTCGGCGAACTGGAGCCTTTTTTTCTGGATCTGCTTTCACTCGGCCGGCGGCTGGATTGGACGCAGTTGAGCGAACTGCTCCGCCGCACCGAGAACACCAAGACGGTGGGCGAGTTTGCGCACCTCGCCCGGGTGGCCCCCGATCAATTGCCGATCATTTATGCCGCGTCGCTGTTTTCCGATACGGCCGATCCGGTGGCGAGCTACTTGATTCAGTTCGGAAAAAACGGGCTCGCTGATTTGCGGCTGGCGCTCGCCCTTGGCCAGGGTGCCGTGAAAGAATTGCTCGCGCGACAGGTGCCCGTGAATCGTGGCGCGAGTGCCGCTCTCAGCGTTCTTGCATCCTTTGCGCTGCTGCACCCGCAGCTGATGCTGGCTTTCAAATACCTCGGCTACGCGCTCGGCGTGTGGTTCGTGCTGCGGGGCCTCGATCGCGCAGTGGTCGGCCCGCTGGAGCGGAAGCTGGCGTTGCCGGCCCTCACGCACTTGCGCAGTGGCGTGCTGGCGGTCGTGTTTGCCGGTATGCTGGTCGTGGCGACTGAGCCGTTCCTGCTGCGCGCCGCGCCGCCCTCCGAATACCAGTTGCGCCTGCGCCTCCCCGTCCTCGTCGTTTCCGCTGAAGTTTCCGTTCCCGAAAAATCTCAACCCGCCACCACCATGGACACTTCCACGCTTCTCTCCATCGCGCTGTTTGCCTCGCTGCAAATCGCGATGTATTTCACCTGCCTCGTCAAAATCCGCGAGGTCTCCCGCCAGTCCGTGCCGCCGCTCGTGAAGCTCAAGCTGATGGAGAACGAGGAGAATCTCTTCGACGGCGGCCTCTACGTCGGTATCGCCGGCACGGCGACTGCGCTCCTGCTGCAGGTGCTCCGCGTGATCGAGCCCAACCTCCTCGCCGCCTACGCCTCGAATCTCTTCGGCATCATCTGCGTCGCACTCGTGAAAATCCGCCATGTGCGCGACTACAAGCGGCAGCTCATCCTCGAGGCGCAGGCTGAGTCGAAGCTGACGTGACGTCATGAACAAGACGCTCCTCCTTATCATCTGCGACTTCCTCCTGCTGAATCTCCTCGCGCTCACGCGCTGGGAGAAAGCGGAGCCGCCGCGTCCCGTGCAGGCGCCGGTCCCCGAAATGGCCGCCAACGCCGTCACCAAGGATCAGGACCTCGTCGAGGCGATGCGCCAGTCGCTCGCTGACGAGTCGACGCAGCGCAACCAGCTCGCCGAAAAACTTTCTGCGACCGACGCCGCGCTAGCGGCCCGCGAGCAAAGCCTGACGGCTGCGCAAGCTGAGAAGAACGCGCTCGCGGCCGAGAAGATCACGCTCGCGAGTTCGCTCACGGAGTCGCAGCGCAACATCGCCGACCTCGGCAAGCGTTTCGCCGCTGCGGCGCAGGAAGCGACCATGACGAAGGACCAACTCGCGCAACTCCAGCGCGACCTCGCCGACAAACAGGCCGAGGGCGCTCGTCAAGCCCAGGCGCTCACCGCCCGTCAAAAGGAACTCGAAGACGCGAACAAGAAAATCAACGGCCTCTACACCATGGTCGCGCTCGCCGATCAGGAAAAGAAAACGCTCAAGGAAACGGCCGACACGCTGAAGACCCAGGTCGAGGTCGAGCGCCAGGAGCGAGCCAAGGTGCAGGAAACCGCTACGCAACTCGCGCAAGGTGTCGGCCAGCTCGCCGAAAAATCCGGCGAACTCACCAAGGAGATCCGCGACAACCGCCCGATCAACGCGAATGTGCTCTTCAATGATTTCCTCGCGAATCGCGTGAGCACGACGTTTGCCGCGACCCACAAGGGCTTTCTCGGCCCGACCAATCGCACGAAGGAAGCGCGCACGGTTCTCTTCACCGACGGCCGCCAAATTTACGCGCTCCTCCATGTCGCTGACACGATTTTTTCGTTCAGCGAAGTCGGCGACAACTGGGAAAAATTCTCCATCGAGTTCTCGCATCCGCCCGCCTATCGCAGCGCCGCCGGTGTGCTCCAATTCCTGGCCCACGATCCGCGCGTGATCGTCATTCCTGTCGATGCGGCACAGGCGGCGGCGCTTGGGGCGAAGGTTTATCCGCTCGCCGCGGAACCGTTCAAATTCCCCGAGGCCGTGCTCATCAGCGGCGGCGGAAAAGGCTACGGCGAAGTCGGCTTCAAGCTGGATGCGGCCGAGCCAAATTTCGTGCGCGTGGACAACCGGATTTTCAAGCGGCTCTTCGGCGACTTTGCGCCGTCGCGCGGCGATTTGGTTTTCAGCAAGACCGGCGAACTGCTCGGCATTATGGTCAACAGCGACTATTGCGCGGTGCTGAAGGACTTCACTCCGACGAAAACCATCCGCACCGGCGACGACATCATCTCCCAACAAACCGGTCCGCTCCTCGACGATCTCAGCGCGCGGGTTCGCGGGTTGCCGATAAATTTGCAGTGAGCCGGCCTGCTGCCGCGCTCAGTGGGTGCCTTCGGCCACGTGTCGGATGCGCAGCGCGAGATAAGGACGGCCGGGGAGTGCGACAGTTTTCTTCGCAGCGTCTTCGAAGACGTAGGCGTCGCGCTTCTTCGTGACGAAAGTGCCGGGCACCGCGGTGACGGTCATATTCCACGTGTCGAGGATCTCGACTTGGAAGACGAGGCCGTCCTTCAAGCCTTCCTTGTAGAGCGCGAACGGCCAGTTCGTCGGAGTGTCTTTGCCGAAGTAGATCAGGTAGTATTCGCCTGCCTTGCCGGCGGTGCGTTCGTCCTGCCACTTGTCGATCATGTCGATGCCGGTGGCGGGCGAGTCCTCCATCACCTGCCGCAAAAAAGCGAGTCGCGCGGGGCTTTGACCCTGAAAGACGCCGCCTTTCGACCACCAGAGGACGTCGTCGGCCGGGTGGAGAAACGTTTCGCCGTGGCCGACGTAGGTGCCGGCGATGAGGCCGTTCCAAAAGCGGAAGACGAGTTCCTCCGCGGAGAGCTGGCCCCAGCGCGAGGGAATGTTGCCCTCGTATTTCACCTCGTCGAAGACGATCGGTTTGCGGTAGGCGTCGCGGTAGAGCACGGCCCGTTCGGGATCGACGACGGCGGCGCCGTTCTGGATGCTGGCGTGCGTGACCCACGGCTGCGTGTGGTTGTAGATTTTCGAACCATTGTGGATCGAACGGAGGTGCGCGTAGGGATCGGAGGCTTGGACGATTTGGAAAAACCGATCCCAGTCGGACTCGGTTTTCTCCTTCATGAAATCAAACTCGTTAGCGAGCGACCACCAGACGTTGCGGAAGGCGGCGAGCCGCGCGACGACGTAGCGGAGGTAGCGATCGTCGCTCGCGGCATCCATGCGGTCGAAGCCCCAGCGACCCTTGTCGTATGGGTGAAACAAAATCAGGTCGGCCTCGATGCCGAGGTCGCGGAGCTGGGCGAGGCGTTTTTCGAGGTGATGGAAAAACTCCGGGTTGAAGCGCGTGAAGTCCCACGTCGTGGGCGGCGTGCCGGCAAACGGATAGTAAACGGGATCGTTTTTGTTCCACTCGTAGTTTTTGGGAAAAACGCACATGCGGAGTTTGTTGAACGGCGAACTCGCAAGGGTTTTTAGCGTGGCTTCCTCGAGGGCGTCGCCTTGGTGGATCCACGCGTAGCACGTCGTGCCGATCTGGCGGAAGGGCGTGCCGTCGGCATAGGCGAAATGAAACGTGTGCGCGACCCGCACTGAGCCGTGATTTGCGGCGGATGGCGCGACGGCGGTGAACGTGCCGGACTTGCCGTCGAGTTCATGGCGGTTGCTGTGCGTGACGTAGCGCCACTCGCCTGAAACTTCGGGCATGAAGCGCACGCGATACGTGCCGGAGCCGTCGTAGAAGCCGGTGACGTCGTGCTTGGTTTCGGCTTGGGTGAACGTGGCGGTGAGCGTCACGTCGGTGAACGGATTGCCGTCCGCGGGGCCGTCGAGCGCGGCTTCGAATAATCCCCAGCGTTCGATGGAAGACTGAGCGAGCGCGAGGGGCACAACCAAGAATGCAAGGGCTAGAATGAGGGGGCGCATGATTCAGGTGAAGCCGGGCTTCGAATGGGGCGGGGTGCTGGTGGTGATGCCGGCGAAGTTTTGCGCCAGGTCGGGCGGCATGACGAGGGGGAAAATAAAAAGGCCCGCCGAAGCGGGCCTTGGAAACTATTCGATTCGCTAGTCGTGCGATTACCAAACACCGCGCACACCGAGCTCGTAAATCGGATCGCCGTATTCGGCACGATTGGCTGGGAGAGTCGGAGTCGAGGTGACGATCGCACGACCCAGAACATTGCGCGCCTGGAAGTAGGGCGTGAATTTCCGGCTCCACTTGTAGTCGACGCGGATGTCGACGAGCTCGCGCGGCGACTGATATTGGAGTTCGTTGAAATATTGGTTCACCGCGACGTCGGAATATTTTACGGTCTTCTGCGAGACGGCCTTCAACACGTGGCCCGTGTAGTTGGTCGAGACGTTGAAGCCGAAATTGCCGATGCTGTAGTTGAGCGTGACGTTGAGCGCCTGCTTCACCGAGGCGAGTTCCAGGCTCTTGTTGACCTGCTGGAGAACTGCAGCGTTCAAGTTGGCATCGGTGGAGCTGAACACCATGTTGGTCTTGATCGGGTCGATGCTGAGGATGGTGCCGTTGACCTGAAGACCGATCGTGTTGAACGGCTTGGGCAGGAACGTGAAGTTCTGCGCATAGCTGGCTTCGATGCCGTTATAGTGGCCGGCGTCGGCCACGTTGAACTTGGTTGTGATGTCGTATTGGTCGACCGTGGAGCCCAGTGAACTCGGGCTGATGCCGAGGGCGGCGGCCGAGGTGGCCGTGAGGGCCTGCGTGCCGGAGACGATGAAATTCGTCAGGTTCTTGCGGAAGACCGAGACGGAGACGAAGGTGGAGCGGTTGAAGTAGTATTCCGCGCTGGCATCGAAATTATCCACATGGTAGGCCTGAAGCGCGGAATTGTAGATGCTAACTTTGCCGCGAGTGGTGCCCACGGGGTCCGTGATCGTCGGGGGTCCGGGCAACAGATCGCTGTAGTCGGGGAGGCCGATGGACTTGGCGTAGCCGAAGCGAAGGACGAGGTTGGCGTTCGGGGTGTATTTCGCGTTGAGCGAGGGGAACCAGCGTTTGTCGCCAAACTGGCTGCTCACCGGGGCGGCGAGCGTCAGCAGGCGGTTCTGGACCTTAGTGAGGCGATCTTCGTAGCGGACGCCGCCGACGACGAGCAGGTTATCGATGGGCGTGACGTCGGCGCGGAAGTAGCCGGCCTTGGTGACGTCGTCGAAGCGAGCCTGAGTGTCGCTGGCCGGGGTGTAGGGCAGATAGTTGAGGCCGCCGAGGTTCGTGAAGGCACGATACACGCTCGGGAAGGTGTAGGCGGGCAGGCCGTAACCGATGGAGTGGTTCGCGAAGATCGTGTCGGCTAAAGTGGTGAGCTGCGCTCCCGTAATCGCGGGGATGCCATTTAAGCCCCAACCGGGAACTGCGGCGGTTCCGTAACCGGCGCGATTGTAGATCGGATTAGAGATGTTACGGGTGGTGTCGTCGACGCGACCGCCGACCTTCAGCGCCAGCGGAATCGCGGCCTTGAAGACTTTCTTGTAGTCCACGCTCGCTCCGTCGTGCGTATCGACACCCGTCTGCGGGCGGCTGCGGATTTGCGTGACATAGTCTTTGCTGATGTCGTTGAGGTTGACGGCGGTGCCGGTGGCGTCAGTGACGCGGTAGGACGGGACAATGCCGCCGATGTTGTCGAAACCGACCGTGATGGGATCGGTGACGGTGTTGGTTTGCGGGCTGGTGCCACCGCGTTGAATCGTGACGTCGGAATACCACGAGCCGGTCGTATCGCGGTATTTGCTATAGGCCTGGCTCCAGAATGCGCTGGTTTCGAGTTTGGAGCCATCGGCAAAGTCGTGCGTGAGGCTGAGCGGAAAATCCCAGGTGACGCCGGACTTCCAGCGGTTGATTTCCTGGAAGGTCACAGAACCTTTGCCGGCGAGGCCGTTGAAGGTGGTGCCGGTAAACGGCGTCGACGTGGTGGCGAGCGCGGTGACGGTGCCGGTATTCACCGTAGTGGTGCGGTCGGTGAAGATGAGGTCGTAGAACGTCCAATCGCCGAGGAAGGAGAGCTTGGTGCGTTCACCAAGACGGTAGTCGATCTGGGCGGAAAAGCCCATACGACGGGTGTCCTTCTGTTCGTTCTGGAGATTCCACGAGGTCAGGACAGGATTGGTGGGCGTGCCGCCGTCCGCGGGGTTGTAGTCCCAAGTATAGGAGGAGCGGGGGTAATCATTGAAGAGCTGGGAATTTTTGTAGCTGATGTTGATGCCGAGGTCCTTCGTCAGGCGTGTGGCGTAGTTGATGTCGACGCCGGGCAGAATCTTGCGAGTCAGTT
Organism: uncultured Opitutia bacterium; assembly: GCA_903840415.1. Lineage (GTDB taxonomy): Bacteria > Verrucomicrobiota > Verrucomicrobiia > Opitutales > Opitutaceae > CAITWF01. Next base: position 55,024 of record CAIMFY010000082.1, read on the forward strand.
CCTGGCCCCAGCCGGGGGTCTTATTAAGGGTGAGATCATCGTTGATCGCCTGGAGGTAGACGCGGTAAGTCGCGAGGCTGCCCTCGCGATCGAACGCGCTTTTCGTCACGAGATTGACGGAGCCGCCGGTGCTGGTGGCGGCCATCTCGGGTGTCAGGGTCTTGAAGACCTCGATCGTTTCAACGTTGCTGATGGAGACTTGTTCGAATTCGAAACGGCGGTTGAGATTGCCCGAGGTGGCGCTCGCCATCGGGTTGCCGTTCATCGTGACGTTGGTGAACGCGGTGGACATGCCGCGAAGAGTGGCGGCGCGGGCGTCGTTGGCGTTGTAGTCGATGCCGACGCCGGGGAGGAACTTCAGGTATTCGGCGGCGTTGCCTTCGGCGATATCGCCGTATTGGTCACCTGCGGCGACGATCTTGGTGTTGATGGACACGCGTTGCAACGCGATGGCCTGGGCCATGCCTTCCTTGGTGCCGGCGACTTTGAACTCGGCCAACTTGATCACTTCGCTGGCGCCGAGGCGGAACGGAGTGGTCGCGACCTGACCGGGGGTGACAGTGACCGGCAGCGTCTTGGATTCCAATCCCGGGTAGGCGACGGTGACGGTGTGTGAACCAGCAGGGACGTCGGCGAGGAAATAGGCACCTTCGCGCGCCGTGGAGGTGTGAAGCGCGGTGCCGTCGACGGAGACGTCGGCGCCTTCGAGGTATTTGCCGGTCGCGCCGTCAACAACGCTGCCGCTGATGATGCCGGTTTGTTGAGCATGCAGCGACGCGGTTGAAAACGCCAACAGGAGGGTGCACAGGGCGGCGCCGAGCCACCTGCCGAGGGATTGCGGAGAACGAGCGAGTTTAGGTGTGGTCATGGATGTGGGATGCTTCTGACAGGGTTACTTTGCCCGCGGGTTTTCACGATCGGCGACGGTTCGCGGCGGAAGAGGATCCGACGCAAATACACCGCATAGAGCATGCGGTGCCCGGCAAGCAAACATGGGGAACCAGAGGGTTGGGAGAGGAGGTTTCTGGCCGGCGGGAGGCAGTCAAATCAAAACGGACACCTGTCCGTCATACGAGTGCATGACAGTCAGGCAAAAAATCACCGCTAGACCGCAGTGGTCAGACGGTGAGTGGCGGAACTTGATCAAAGCGGACCAACGGTCCGTTGCGGCGTCGGATTATTTCTTTTCCTCATCCCAACCTTGGGCCTTCACGATCTGATCGAGCGCGATCTTGGGTGCGTAGGTGGCGGGCACGAAGCCGAATTTGACGAGATATTGGAAATCGCGCTGCACGGTTTTCGCCTCGTCCTTTTTCGCTTCGAGCGCAGCACCGGAAAGCGATTTGAGGTTGGTCACGTAGCCGGAGGCGAAGGCTTCGACTTTGGCGGCCGTCGCGGCGTCATTTTCGTAAACGAGCGATTCCGCGAAACGCAGCAACTGCGCGGTGCCGGTGAGTTTCGCAGCGTCTGTCCGGACCGTGCTGGCGATCTCGTGGCGCTTGGTGGTGGTTGCGGCGACGGTGAGCGCACCATCGGTGCCGCCCTCGATCGAGCGCGGCGGCAGCGGGCGATACCAGATGTTGCGGAAGCGAACCGGATTGCCGTGGTCCTGCAGCGCGAGCGGGCCGGTCTCGGGCAACGGGCCGGCGACGGAGCGCTTCATGTGGCCGCCGGGACCTTCCAGCGGCGTGTGATCCTGCACCAGCACACCGTTGCAAAAGACTGTGAAGTAACCCGCATCCACGACCTGGCCGTCGTGGTAAACGGGGCGGCGGAAGACGATGTCGTAAACTTGGAACTCACCCGGCGCGCGCAGGGCGTTGGCGAGCGGTGGATTGATGCCGTAGACCGAAGCGGCGAAACCATCGGCGTAGGTCGGATTGTCGTAATTATCGAGGACCTGCACTTCGCAGATGCCCAGCAGGAAGACGCCGCTGTTGCCGCGGCCCTGACTGTCGCCCTTCACGGCTTTCGGTGCGGCCCACTCGACGTGCAGCTGGCAGTCGCCGAATTTTTCCTTGGTGCGAACGTAGCCGGACTTCGGCACGCATTCGAGCGCGCCGTCGTTAACGATCCATTTGGTGGGCGTGCTGGGTTCGCCGGGCTTGGTGTCCGCCTCCCATTTGTCGAGCGTCGCGGCGGTGCCATCGAAAAGCACGACGGCGTCCGACGGTGGCTTGCCCGGTTGCGCAGCGGAACTGAAGGTGCCGGGCTCAACGCGCTTGGGCTGCGGCCGGTTCTGATCGTGGACGGCCCACGGATGCGTGGCGTCCGGCGGATCGCCGTAGAACGGCGTTCCAGTTGAGACGGCACTGCGGCTGGAGTGGACCGGCAGGGCGAGCAAACACGAGGCGGCGAGGGCGGGGAGGAATTTCATGACGACCAGCAACGGGGGTGAGGGTGGCTTCGCGCAGGCGAAGGTATTGCGTCGATCCAAACCGGCTGACGGAAGGTGGCAAATGGTTTTCGACGTCTGGGCTGCCTTTCTGCTCAACTGGCAGTCGCCGCTCTCTCCGATGAAACGCCCGCCCAACCTTCTCTGGATCGTGACGACGCAATGGCGCGCGCAGGCGTGCGGCTACGCCGGCGATCCCAATGCCCGCACGCCGCACCTCGATGCGCTCGCAGTCGAGAGTGTGAACTACGCGCAGGCCGTCACGCCGCATCCATTCGGGCCATTCGCGCGCGCGGCGCTGCTGACCGGCGTGCTGTCGCCGGAAAACGGCGTGCGCGATTATTTCGATCCGCTGCCGGTGGAGGCGCGCACGATCGCTCACGAGTTGAGGGCGCGCGGCTACGCGACGGCGTTTTTCGGCAAGTGGCATTTGTGGAAACGCGATCCCGCTGTGCCGCTCGTCGGCGAGGCCCACGCCCAGATCGTAGTGCCGCCGGAGGCGCGCGGCGGATTTGAATTTTGGGAGGGATTCGAGAGCGGATTTTTGCTGAACGATCCGTGGCTGCACGGCTCGCACTTGCCGAAGCCGGAAAAATATTCCGGCTACCAAAGTGACATCGTGTGCGCCCGCGCGGCCCAATGGATGATGGAAAACAAAAATCCCAAATCCAAAATCGAAAATCCATCGCCGTGGTTTTGCGTGGTCAGCCTCGAGGCGCCGCACCCGCCTTACGGCGCGCCGGCGGCGGGCGTCGTCGCCCGCGATCCGCGCGAGATCATCCTGCCACCGAATGTCCCGCGCGGCGGCGATGCCGAGGTGCAGACGCGGCGCGAACTGGCAGGTTACCATGCGCACCTCGAGGCCACCGATCGCGCAGTAGGCCGGCTCGTCGCCGGTGCGAGCCGCGCCGATACGGTCGTGGTTTTTACCAGCGTGCACGGCGACATGCACGGGGCGCATGGGTTGTTCCGAAAAGGCTGGCCGCACGAGGAGAGTGTGCGCGTGCCGCTGCTCGTGCGCACGCCGGACGAGGCGCCCCGGCGGGATGAGGCGGCGATCTCACTCGTGGATCTGCCGGAGTTGATGCTCGCGAAAATCGAAGGGCGGCCGGCGAAAATCGCCAACGAGTGTGCGCGCCTCTCGATGCCGAGCGTCGTCGCGTTGCCGCACCAGTGCGACCGGGTCTGGCGCGGCGTGCGCACGCCGAAGCGCAAGCTGGTGCTTAACGACGATGGTTCGCCGTGGCTGTTCTACGACCTCGCCCGCGATCCGCTCGAAATGAACAATCTCGCGGGCGACCCGGCGTGCGCGCCGGAGATCGCACAACTCACCGCGCAGTGCTCCGGTCCTCAGCGCAGCGGCGAGTGAAATTGCTCGGGGACATGGCGCTTGGCGCGATAGGCGACGACCATCTCGCGGCGGAACAGCAGCGACCAGAGAAACGGCAGCATGGCCGCGGCGGCACCTACAGTCAGGCCGAGGACAGCGCCTTTACCTTTGAACCAAAAGCCGATGCCGAGGTATGCGAGCGCGACGACGGGAAAAAATGCCGCGGGCGCGCCCGAACCTCGTGCCACCGGCAGCGCCAGCGCGATCGCGAACAGCGAGACGACGGGCGAGATCCCGCCGAGCAGCAGACCGATGACGAAGGTGAAGGGCGCGTTCACCGCATGCTCTTCGCGGCACACGACGGTTTGGAACAGCACGGCGAAGATGCGAATGCCGCCCTGCCAGAGCAGCACCTCGTATTTCGCGAAGCCGTGCGGATTGACCGCGCCGTGGAGCGCGTCGAGGAGCAGCCAGGTGCCGAGCGCGGCGCGCGCGAGGTCAATGGTATGCAGACCGTGCGAGAGGGCGCGGAGCCAATAGCCGTCCCAGTCGCGCGTGACGTCGCGGAAGCGGATCTTGCCGCCGTTGAAGAGGTCACCCGGCGTGAGCAGCAGCACGAGCGCGGGGAGAAACTTCAACCAGTCGATCGTCATGGCAGCAGGGCACCGGGTTGCAGCATGGGTGCGACCATGATCAAATGGTGCCGTACGGTAAAGCAGCGTGACGCGCCCATTGGCTCAATTCATTCACCCGATCACTTGGGGCGCGGCGGGCTTGGTGTCGCGCGGGCCGAATTGGCGGCGGATGGCGGCGGCGATCTCGTGCATCTTCACGGGTTTCGTGATGTAGTCGTCCATGCCGGCGGCGAGGCACATCTCGCGATCGCCCTGCATGGCGTTGGCGGTCAGGGCGATGATTTTGGGCTGCCGATCGGCCGGTAGGCGCAGGCGGATTTGGCGGCTCGCCTCGAGCCCGTCCATCTCGGGCATCTGCAGATCCATCAGCACGAGGTCGTAGCGGTGACGTTCGATCGTGGAGAGGACTTCGAGGCCGTTGGCCACGGCATCGGCGCGGTAGCCGAGGCGTTCGAGGAAACGCAGTGCGACCTTTTGGTTGACCGCGTTGTCCTCGGCAAGGAGCACCTCGAGCGGAAACTCCTCGGCGATGGGGCGCTCGGATTTTTTTGCGGCCGCGGCGGCGGCGGCGATGGGATTGAACAGCGTCGCGACCGCGTGGGTGAGCGCCGTCGTGCGGAGCGGTTTGGTGATGCTGGCGAATGGCAGGCCGTCGGCGGATGGAGCGGGCGGGAGTTGACCGAAGGGAAACATCACGAGCCGCGGGCAGTTGAGTGCGGCGAGTTTCGGCAGCGGCGAGGGCATGCTGGTCTCGCCACCGTCGATCAGGACGAGCGCGGGCGAGTGGCCGCTGGCCGCGATCAGGGCGGCGTCGACATTCGATGCGATGAGGCACGGGGCGCCCCATCTTTCGAAGAGCGCCTTGAGGCGCGCCTGAGTGACGGGATGAGGTTCGATGCAAAGCACCCCGGCGGTGCGCAGCGCCGCGGGTAGTGGCGGCAGGCCGAGGTCCGCGAGGACCGGTGCGGGTTCGGTTTGGATCGTGAAGATGAATTCGGAGCCCGCGCCGGGAGCGCTCTGCACGCGAATGGCGCCGCCCATGAGCTCGCACAGCCGTTGGCAAATCGCGAGACCGAGGCCGGTGCCGCCGTATTTGCGCGTGGTCGAGGAATCGACCTGTGAGAACGCCTTGAAGAGCCGGCCCACGCGATCCGCGGGGATGCCGATGCCGGTGTCGCGCACGGTAAACTCGAGCATGGTGTGCGCCGGATCGTGCGGGACCACGGGCTCGAAGCTGAGCGGATCGGGCTCGCGGACGACGCGTCGCACCTCGAGCGCGATGCTGCCGCCGGGAGTAAACTTGACGGCGTTGTTGACGAGGTTGACGAGGACTTGGCGTAGCCGCGTGACGTCGCCCAAAATCCACGCGGGCACGTCGGGCGCGATGTGGTAAACGAGATCGAGATTCTTCGCCGACGCCTGCAGCGCGAAGAGATCGAGCGCCTCCTCGACACAGAGGGCGAGTTCGAAGGCCGTGCGTTCGAGTTCCATCTTGCCGGACTCGATTTTGGAGAAGTCGAGGATGTCGTTGATGATCGTAAGAAGCGCTTCGCCGGACGTGCGGATGGTGTTGATGTAGTCGCGCTGCTCGACGTTGAGCTTGGTCTCCATCAGCAGGCTCGTCATGCCGATGACGCCGTTCATCGGCGTGCGGATTTCGTGCGACATCGACGCGAGGAATTCGCTCTTCGCGCGCGAAGCGTCGTCGGCCTCGGTCTTGGCGCGGCGGAGTTGGGCCTCGGTCTCGACGCGGGCGGTGATGTCGGTCTCGACGGCGATGAAATTTTCCACGCGCCCATTGGTGCCGCGCACGGGCTGGATCTCGACGTGCAGATGGTATTTGCGGCCGGATTTGGAGTAGTTGACGACATCGGTGCTGATGCTCTGGCCCTTGGCCATCGCTGCGCGGATGCGGACGACGGTGCGGGGTTTCGTGTCCGGCCCGATCATGAAATGCGCGGGATTTTTCCCGATGACTTCGTCGAGCGAATATTCCATCACGCGGCAAAACGCCTCGTTCACCCACTCGATGCGGCCGTCGGCCGAGCCGATGAGCACGGGGTTATCGGTCTTCGAGGCGACGAGGGAAAGCTTGCGCGCCTCGGCCTGGCTCTCGCGCAACGCGAACTCGGCTTCCCGCCGGGCCGTTATGTCCTGCACTGTGCCGATGATGCGCGTGGGCCGGCCGTCGGGGGAGGTGGCGACGGATTTCGAGCGCGTGTAAACCCACCGCCAGTCGCCGCTACGCGACCGCACCCGATACTCCGGTTCGATGAATGTCGCGATACCGCTGAGCTGCGACTCGGTCCGGCGGCGGTAAAGCGGCAGATCCTCGGGATGGACGAGCGACTGCCACGCCTCGACAGTGGAAGGCATCCGCCCGTGTTCGAACCCGAGCATCGCCCACAATCCCGGGCTGTAGTAAACGTGGCCCGCGGCGACACTCCACTCGAAGATGCCGATCTGCGTGGAATCGAGGGCGAGCCGTAACCGCTCGTCGGAGACCTTGAGGCGCGCCTCGACGCGGCGGCGTTCCTCGTTCTCGCCGAAAAGGCGCTTGTTGGAAAGCTCGGCGGCGCGCTGGCCGGCGCGGGCGCTGCGCGCGAGATGCACGCTCAGGCCGAGCAGCACGGTGATGCCGATGCCCGCGGCCAACGCGAGCTGCGGCAGATCCCGGTGATCTTGTTTTAGGGCGACGAGCGACGGGGTGAGGCTGATCCGCACGTTACGATCGGCGATGGTGTAGGTGTGCGTGTAGTTATCCTCGTCGCTGCGCAGCGGGTCGTCGGCGATCGAGGTGTAGACGATCTTGCCGCCGATGGAGACTTCGAGGTGGTAATTGGTGTCGATCGAGTCGAGGCCTTGGCGCAGTTCGGAGATTTTCTTGAAAAGCGTTTTGTAGACGAATTCGGCCGCGACGTAACCGGCGTTTTTCTTGCCGGCGCGCGTGAAGGGCGCGTAGAGCACGGCGCCCGGCTCCACCGCCCCGTTCGGCGTGAAGATTCGGGTGGTCGGCGACAGCGCGGCGGCGCCGGTTTTGTTGGCAATGAGGATCGCCTCCTTGCGCTCCTCGATCGAAAAATGATCGAAGCCGATGGTGCTTCCAGCGGCGGGAAAGCTCCACACGGTGCGATGATTGCCGTCGACGTAGGAAATCGACACGCAGCCTAACTGACCGGAGCTCTTGGATGGATCCGACGACGATGACATCTGCGTGGCGGCGGTGGCCGGCCAAGTGGTTTCAAAGTCGACGCTTTCAGCCCAGCGCCGAGCCAGCGTCTCAAACTGCCGGGCCTGCTCGTCGATCGTGCCTTTCAGCGCGAAGGCGAACGAGTCCGTCACGATGCGGGTGCGTTCGCGGACCGAGGCGCGGTCGCGTTCGCGCAACCCGATCGAGAGAATCACCGTGAGCGTGAGGCAGCCGATGACCGCCGGCATCGGCGACCACGAGGGCGGCCTGCCCTCGGTCTTGATGCTTTCGCGCCACGCGATCAACAGGATGGCGGTGCCCAGCATCATCAGCGCGATTGCGTCCACGGGTGTGGTGGCAGTCTCCGTGCCCCACCGGTAAACGGGCGGCAGTCCGGCGGCATAGCCGAGCGCCGTCGAAAATCCGACCGAGGTAATGACCGAACCGACGACGGCTTCGGCGAAGAGCCGCGCGCGCGCCCCGCGCTCGGTGCTGCGCCACGCCAACGCGAGGCCGCCGAGTGCCAGACAGAGTGCCATCATCGCGGACATGCGGCCGGCACTTTCCGTTTGCTGGAGCAGGTGGTCGGTGACGATCAGTTCGTCGAGAGAAAAACTGTGGTGGAGGAAGTGTTCGGCCAGCGTGACGACGCCGACAGCGGCCGGCAGGAGCGCAAATTGGCCCCACTGCCGGCGGCCAAACTCCAGCGCGAACAGCACGATGCCGATCACCGTCAACGCGGCGGCCGCGTTGGCCTTCATCGCAGGCAAGCCGGGGAACGGTTGCAGCAGCTCCTCGATCCGCATCGACCAGCCCAGCAGGCTGGTCGCACCCACGAAGGTGATCGCGCCCGCAAAGATCAGTGCAAAGCGCTCCGTCCAGGAGCTTCTTGGCAATGTGGGCAGCGGATCCATAAGGGGTTTCCCTCAACGAAAACGACCGCCGCCTTGCGGAGCAACGTGATTTCGGCTCTCGCGTGGAATCCGCGGGCCGGCGGGAAATCAGCTGGTCGGTTTCGTGCCTGGCGGCGTTTCCGGTTTGAGCTCCGGTGCGTTCGGGGGGGCGGGCGCGTCGGACTTTGGCGCCGGTGGCGCCTCACCGGGTGCGAGCGAGCGCAGGAAGTTGGTCGGTCCGATCGCGAAGGCCCAATGCGGTTTTTCGAGCGAGCCGGTCAGCACGACTTCAAAGACGTCCGAGAACGGCGAGAGCACAACCTCGAGACTCTGCTTGATGAGGTTACCGCTTTCGTGGAACGGCAGAATCTTCGCCTTGAAGTCGAGTTCGCTCCGGTCGAGCGCGAAGTCGCCGTGCGCCTCGATCGCGGAGTTGGCGCCGCGGAGGATGAACTCGGAGAACGCGAGCTTCGCGCCCTCGATTTTGAATTTCGCACTGGCCGCGGTGAAGCGCAGCGCGGTGAAGCGCAGCAGCTCGGACAGCAGACCGAGCAGCGGCACCTCGCCGAGCCCGACGCCCTTGAGCGCGAGGCTCCCGTCGCCCTGGTAGCTGAACGGATCGGCGTAGCGGCCCGCCGCGGAAGCCGTGAGATCGAGGCGGACGTTGGCCTTTTCCTGCACGAACTTTCCCGGCGGGGCCGGCGGCCGGCCGCGCGTTTTCGCCGCGTAGGCCAACAGAATCTCGGCCACGCCGCCGAGGCTCGCATCCTTCAGCGCGAGATCCGCGCTCACGCGGCGGTCGGCGCCGCGGCCGGTGAGCTTCAAGCGGCCCGTCACCACGCCGTTGGCGAACCCGGCGCGCACATTGTCCACCGCGAGATCGTCGTCATGGACCACGGCAGTGAACGCGATGTTTTCGAGGGGAAAATCGTGCAGGCGAAACTCGCCCGCGGATCGCGCCTCGATGGTGATCGACTGGTGCGCGCCGTCGGGTGCCGCCGCGCCGTCGATTCGGCCGGAGAGTTTCAGCGCCGGCGGTTGCGCAAAGGCAAACGGCGCCAGCAAGCTCGCGCTCGCCGGACCGATCAACTGCCCCGCGACCGCCAAATCGATCGTCGAGGTGAGATCGAAATCGAGGCGGCGCCACGCGAAGGTCGCGGGTTCGGCCGTGTAGGTGAACGTGCCGCGGGCGGCGCCCGGGCCGCACGTCGCGAACAGTTCCATGACATCGTAGAAGGCTGGCCGGATGAACAGCCGCCCGCGCACGAAGTCGAGCGGCGTGCCGCGGATCACGGGCCGCGTAGTTTCGACGAAGACGAAATTGCTCGAATAGCGGCCTTCGCCCCAGCGGCCTTGGATATCGACGCTCGCCTGCGGCGGCGCGGTCGGGAGCTCGAAGTCCTTGAAAAAATTCGGCCACCACGGGCCGAACCAGCCGGAGATGTCGAGCGGCCGGAGCTGGCCCTCGAGGAGAAAGCGAAAATCGCGCGTTTCCAGATCGTGGTCGTAGGTGCCGCGGGCGAAATTCTCGCCGATGCGGCCCCAGGCTTCGGGGGAACGGAAATGGCGGCCGTCAAACTCCACCACGGCGCGGCCTTCCTCCATGTGGACGTGGTAGGCGTCGATGCCGCGGACGGCGGCGCGCATGGAAACTTTTTCAAATTTCCAACCGGGCCCGAGGGTGACGAGACCGTCGGTCGCCTCGAGTTCCTTGAAATCGAAAAATCGCCGGGCGTCGGTGTGGACGTGCCGGCTGATCGTGTCCATGACTGCGGGCGAGATAGCGCCGTCGAAGCGCACGGTCGCGGTCTCGGTCTTGAAGTCGGCGCGGGCGCGCACCGCCAGCGGCACGCCGAGAAAACGCCCGGTAATATCCGCGTCGAGCAGCGGCAAAGGGCCGGGCGTGAGGTGGGCGGTGAGCGCGGCGGCGGAGAAATCCGGCGTGGCCAGCGACTCGGCGCTCAACTCGATCTCGAGCGGCACAAAACTGATTTGGGTGGGGCGCAGCGTGCCGCGGACAAACGCCTGCACGCGGTGCACCTGCGTTTCGAACGGCAGCGCGAGTTCGTCGGCGGTGAAGTCGAGCCGCGCAGCGACCGGGGCATCGCCCAGCAGGGGAAACTTCGTGACAATCCGCAGGTCGGTGACGCGCACCGGCAGCGGGTTGCCGAGCTGCCAACTGTGGGCCGACAGCGTGACGTTGGCGATCGCGGCGCGCGATTCGGAGGGCGACAATTCGAGGTGGAGCTCGGGTTGATCGAGCGTGGCGAGCTGGGTGCCGACGGCTTCAAGCTGGCGGCAGATGGCGGCGAAATTTTTCGCGAGAAAATCGGCGCCCGGCAACGGCGCGGTCCGCGTGTCCCCTGTGGGGGCGAGAAAAATCGAACCATGGGCGCTGACGGTGACGCCCGCGATGTGTGCGGAACACTGCGCGACGGTGAGCGCGTGGTCGCCCGGGACAAAGTTGGCATCGAGATCGCGGAGGATTTCCTCGGCGACGCCGGAGCGCGAGAGCATGGCGGGGAGAGCAAGATTGGCGCCGGTCACGCGCACTTCGCGGGGCTCAAACCGGCCCGCGACGAGCGCCCACGGATCGAGGCGCGTGTAGAGGGCGCGCGCGGTGAGGACGGGCTCGGCAAAGCCGGGGAGCGAAACGCGGGCTTCCTCGATCAGCACGCTGCCGGTCGGATCGAACGACGCGCGGCCGAAGTCGACGTGAACGCCCGAGGCGGCGAGCCGTTCCTCAAAAGCGCGGAGAATGAAACCAGGAACTTCGAGCTCGTTGTGCGTGGCGATATAGATCTGGCCCGCGAACAGCAGCGCGAGTGCGAGCCAGAGGGTCCAGACCGCGAACGCGACGAGACACGCGCCGCAGAAGCGCGTGCCTTGCCAGAGAAGTTTCAGCGGGCGGCTCATGGTCGTGGGGTCATTCTGCACATTGGGCCGAATGACGACGCCGGATTATTCTTTCGGTTCGGTCGCGGGAGCCGGCGGACCGGGATCGCGGTAGGTGATCGCCCAGAGCGCGTCGAGGAGCGATTGCTCGATTTCAAACACGGCATCGAGATCCTTGGCGCCGGCGAGTTGCTGCGCACCGCCGACGCGTTCGGTGAGGAGGAGAGTTCTTCCGTTGGTCTGTTCGGCGCCGGCGCCGCCGGGCAGCGCGATGGTGTAGTCGAGTTTGTAGCGCCAGGTGCGTTCATCGCCGCCGACGAGGACTTTGTCGGTGAAGCCGTCCTGCGGAAAACTTTTCGCGCGGAGGTGGCGGAGCGCGGCGAGAATCGTCTCGACGGCGGGGTGGTTGGGGGTCGTCGCGGGCGCGTGGCCGTTGGCGTCGAGTAAGGCGTCGAGCAGCACGAGGTTGCCGTTGAGATCGGTGAGTTTGAGGGCGGTGAGCCGGGCGGCGTCAGGCAGATCGGTGAGTTGGCGTTCACGCCAGGCGCGCGCCTCGACGGGAAGTTCGCGATCGAGGATTGTGCGGTCGATGGCGTAAATCGACGAGCCAGCGATGGGCGTGCCGACGAGCGCGTAGGCGGCGCGCTGCGCATCGGTGCCGAGCGAGAGGGTGAGCGGCGTGGTGGCACCAGCGAGCGTGAGGGTGACTTCGCGGGCCGCGCGCTTGAAGCCCCAGTTTTCGAGGTCGGCGTTGGTGGAGGCGTCGGTTTGGAAATTTTTCGCCGCGAGCAACGCGAGTTGTTCGAGGAGGCGTTGGACGGCGGCGCGATCGGCGGGGAGCGTCTGCGGGCCTTGGGCAGCGGCGCCGCGGCGGACGATTTGCCACGCGGCGGGCGCATCGGGCGCGCTGCCGGCGGGCGGCTCAAGGCGCTGGAGCGTGAGCGGCGGCTGGTTGGGCAAGATCGGCTGCGCGAGAGTGACGGCCGTCACGAGGTGCGGATCGAATTCGAGGATGCGTTTCTCGCGGAGGACTAGCGGGGCGTTGCGCAAGGCGTCGAGGAGCGCGGCGGGCACGGCGACGGTGAAGAGCGCTGGGCGGCGATCGAGCTGGGCGTAGTATTCGATGTCGGGCGCGATGGCGGTGCCCGTGGTGATCGCGGTCTGGCCGATCGGTTCGCCGAGGAAGAGCGTCTCGGTGCGGTTGTTGCCTTCGAGGGTGACGCGGAGGGTCGGCGCGACCGACGGGAGCGCGGCGGGCGCGCCGGGCGGATTGAAAGTCTTCGGATGAAGGGCATTGAGCCCACCGATGGCGATTTCAAGCGCGGTCTTGTCGGCGCGGGCATCAATGATCGTGTCGAAGAGCCAGCGTGCGGATTCGCGGCGGATGCGGACGCGCACGCCGGCGGTCTGCACGCTCAGCGCCCGCGCCTCAAACACGGGCACGGTGATGAGCGAATCGGCGCGGAGCGAATCGAGCGGCAGCCCGAGGTCGTCCGCGAGGGAACGGTTGACGACGTGGATGCGTTTGCCGTCAGGCGAGAGCACGTAAAGGCGAGTGCCGTCCTTTGTGATGTCGCCGAGAATGAGCGTGGCGCTGGTTTCGGCGGCGCCTTCACCGGATTTGAACGTGACGGCCACGCGGGGTTTCGCGGGATCGATGCCGTAGTCGGCGAGGTGCAGGTTGTTTTGCGCGAGATCGGCGACGTTGAAAAAGGAGACGTGTTCGAGGAGCTGCAACTCGTGCACGAGGCTGCTCACGGCATGCGGATTGGCGGGCCACTCCAACGGTGCGGTAAGCCACCATGCGTCGCCGCGCCGGGCGAGGGTGAACGAGCCGCCGGCGACCGTGCTGGTGACGGCGAGCGTGCGGATGTCGGCCGCCTCCGGGCCGAGCACGCGGCGGCGGGCCTCGAGGGAGGCGCGCTCGGTGCGCCATGTGCGCTCGAACTTAAAGATGAAAAAAAACAGCGCGACGTTCAGGAAGACGAGGACGAGCGTGACTTTGGTGCGCATGGAAAAGAGGAGGATAAACCGCTACGATCGCCGCGTCCAATAGACGATCAGGCCGAGCAGCGCGGCGGCGGCAGGCAGGGCAAGGAGGAGCGTGTAGCGGAGGTTGAGCAGGTTGCCCGCACTGAGCGAAAGCTGGAAACGCTCGATGGGGCGCGCCGGGATGTTGAGCAGGCTGTCGCGATCGACGGACCAGTTCACGGCGCCGAGAAATACGTTCCAATTACCGACGAGGGCGAGCCGAGTGTTGGCGATCAGATCGCCGGTGCCGAAGACGACCAAGCGGCCGCCGCGGACACTGAACGGGAGCTTGTCGCGGACGCCGACGCGCTCGGAGGCGACGATCACGCTGAGGGTGTCGGGCGGCGACATGCCGGGGAGCGGGTGGATGTTGCCGGCGTTGCCGGAGCGCGGCGGGCGACCGAGCCGGTAACCAGTCTCCCCCCACGCGGTCTTCGAGGTGGCGGCGAGCGCGACGGTCGTGAGCCCGCTGCCCGTCGTCCGGCCCGGATCGGGGCGGACGCTGCGCGCGAAACCGAAGCGAAGCGAGAGTCCTTGATCGAAGAGGGTCTGCGTGATCGGGTGTGGCAGAAACGCGCGAAGGAGCAGATCGTTGTCCTCGGTGAGATTTTCCTGGCCGGTATCGCAGATTACGTCGTCGTCGACCAGCACGCCCCAGTCGAGCAGGAGGTCGTCGAGGCCGAGGCTGATCGCGCTGAGGCCGGGGGCGAGGAAGAGGATGAGCCGGCCGGCGTTGGCGCCGAGGTATTGACGGAGGCGTTCCTGTTCGGCGCTGGTGAAACGCGTCTGCGGCGAGACATCGACGAGCAGTGACGCATCGGCGGGGATTTTGCGCGTGACGGAAAGGTCGATCACCTCGACGTCGAAATGGCGCGCCTTCAGTTGCTCGCGGACAGCGGAGAGGCCGGTCTTGGCGTCGACCTGGTCGGGGCTGAGTTCGCCGTGGCCGGCGAGGAAATAGATTTTTTCGCGGACAGGATTGGAGACGTCGAGGATCGCGGAAGTGAGGATCTGTTCGCCCTGAAAACGCTCGCGTTCCTTCTGCTTGTTGAAGCGGTAAAGCTCATCGACGAGGATAGTGCGCGGGCGATCACCGCAAAAGAGGACGAGGGCGTTGGGCTGTCCGATGCCGAGATCCTCGGCGCGGCGGCGGTTCTGGTAAACGTCGAGGTATTCGACGGTGATGCGGCCATCGAGGCCTCGGCTCGGATCGTAGTTGCCCTCGGTGGCGGTGGCGATTTCGCGGAGGAGGCCGCGCACCTCGGGGTTTTCCGTGGTGTCGGTGAAGGTGGCGACGATCCGCACGGGCCGATCGAGGTGGTGGAGGTAGGATAGCGTCTCGGCCGAGAGCGAATAACTGTGGTGCTGCGTGAGATCGATGCGCACCGGATGATCGCGGGCGAGGTAGTTGAGGCCCGCGAGGAACGTGAGCAGCAGCGTGCCCTGCAGCACGAGGTGAAACGTGCGGAGCCAGCGGGCGGTGCGGAAGCTGTTGGGATCGGCCATGTCAGCTGTGCAGTACTTTCGCCTCGACGGCGAAGATGCTGAAGACGAGCGCGAGCACCGTACCGCTCGCGTAGAAAAGCAGCTGGCGCGTGTCGATCACGCCGCGGGTGAAGTCGTCTAAGTGGGAAAAAATCTGCGCGTAATTGACGGCTTCCTTGATCGGCCGGAGCGATTCGCGCTCGAGGAATGAGACACCGGCCAAGTAGCGCCCGCCGAGAATCAGTAGCGCGAGCAGGACGAACGACAGAATCCCCGCCACCGACTGGTTGCGCGAAAACGAACTGGTGAACACGCCGATCGCCACGAAGAACAGTCCCGACACCGCGATGAAGGTGTAGCCGCCGATGAGCGGCCCCGCATCGAGCAGCCGCGGATCGCCGGCGAATTTTTTCAGGATGTAGAAAAGGCCGCCGGTCGAGCCCCACAGGAGCATATAGAGGAAATACGCGGCGCCGAATTTCCCGAGCACGACCTCGGTGGTCGTCACTGGCGTCGTGAGCAGCGTCTCGATCGTGCCAAGGCGGCGCTCCTCGGCGAGACACTTCATTGTGAGCAGCGGCACCATGAAAAACACCGGCAGGAAAAACAGGGAGAAAAACACCTGCGCCGGCGAGGCGTCCTGCGCGGCGGTGCTGTAGCTTTCGAGGATGCCGACAAAAATAAAACCCATGAACGCGAGAAACGCCGTAGCCGCGATGTAGGTGCCGGGGCTGACAAGCAGCATCCGGATCTCGTGGCTGAGGAGCGTGAAGAAATGTTTCATGAAATGACTCAGGCTGGTGGAAGAATGACCGAGGCCTAATGACTAATGTCCAAGGACGGAAAAAAGACAGCGGGGGTGGAGTGTGGTTCGCTCATTAGTCATTAGACATTAGTCATTCTGTCATTTCGCCGCGCGCTGGGGCGCGGCGACGGTGTCCCAGCTGCGGCGGGTGGCGGCGAGAAACACGTCCTCCAGCGTGGGCTGGGTGCGGGTGAGCGACCGGACGCGATAGTTTTTCGCGAGCAGCGCGCCGAGCAGGGCTTCGCCGAGTTCGTCGTCGCGCTCCGTGGTCAGGCCGAATGTGCGGAAACCGTCGGCGCCAGATTCTGCCTCCTCGGTGATCCTGAGAGTTGGCTCCAGGGCGGCGAGCAGCGCAGGCAGCGCGTCGAAATCGCCGGCGAGTTGGATTTGATAAAGCGAGTGGCCGAGAATCTCGCGCCGCAAATCAGCCGGTGTGCCCTGGGCGACAACGCGGCCTTGGTTGATGATAAGCACGCGGTCGCACGTCATCTCGATCTCGGGCAGGATGTGCGACGAGATCAAAACAGTCATGCGGCCGCGCAGGCTCGCAATGAGATCGCGGACGAGACGGATTTGGTGCGGATCGAGACCGATGGTCGGTTCGTCCATGATGATCACTGGCGGCTCGGCGAGGATGGCTTCGGCGATGCCGACGCGCTGGCGGTAGCCTTTGGAAAGCTGGCCGATGATTTTGTGGCGGACGCGTTTCAGATCGCTGAGTTCGAGGACTTCGTCGATGCGCGGGCCTAGTTTGCGGCGGGGAATCTCCTTGAGGCGCCCGCGAAAATAGAGGTATTCCGAGACGCGCATGTCTTCGGGCAGCGGGTTATTTTCCGGCATGTAGCCGATGCGGCGTTTGACTTCGTCGGGTTGCGTGGCGACGGACACGCCGCAGATGTTTACGCTGCCCGAGGTCGCGGGCAGGTAGCCCGTGAGGATGCGCATCGTAGTGGATTTGCCGGCGCCGTTGGGCCCGAGGAACCCGATGATTTCGCCGCGCGCGACGGTGAAGCTGATATCGCTCACCGCGGTGACACCAGCGTAGCTCTTGACGAGGTGCGAAACTTCGATGGCGGGCGGAAGCGGATCGGACATGAAAGAGAAGACTCTCAACGCTGGTGCGGGTGCCCTCAACCCTCAACTTGCCGGATCAAACGTGACCTCACCGGCGCGGAAGCGCTGGGTGCGGCCCAGCGCGTCACGGAGCAGTAGCGCGCCCTCGTCGTCGAGACCAGTAACCGTGCCGCGGTGGCGGCGATCCCCTTCGATGAGCACGATGGTCTTGCCGCGCAGGACATCGAAGCGGTGCCATAGATCGGCGAACGTTTTCAGATAGGTCCCGTCGGCGAAATTATCGTAGGCGAGTAGCACACGGCCGAGCAGCGCGGCCGTGAGGCGGTTGAAGTCGAAGGGCTCGCCGGCGATCTCGGCGAGCGAGACGGCGCGCCGTGCGAGCGCGGGCGGCCAATCCTCGGTGGGGGCGTTGATGTTGAGACCGAGGCCAAAGACGAGATCGCGGATTTGATCGGAGTCGATGCGGGCCTCGGTGAGGATGCCGCCAACCTTGCGGCCATCAAGGAGGAGATCGTTGGGCCACTTCAGGCCGGGAGTGACCTTCGCGAAATTGGCGAGCAGTTCGCAGAGGTTGAGTCCCATCCAGAGAGTGAACGCCGCCATGCGATCCGGCGCGACGCGCGGGCGAAACGCGATGCTCGCGTAGAGATTGCCGTTGGCCTCGCTATGCCAGGCACGGCCCAGGCGGCCGCGACCTCGGATCTGGCGCCGAGCGATCACGGCGAACGGGGCGGCGCGGCCGGCGGCGAGTTGGCGCGCAGCCTCGTCGTTGGTGCTGTCGACTTCGTCGAGGACGAGGAGGGAAAAATCCTGCGGCCGGACTTTGAGCTGCGTCTCGATGAGCGCGGCGTGCGGGCCGGCCGGGCGCGAGACGAGCCGGTAACCGCGCGCGCGGCGCGCCTCGAAGGTGAAGCCGTCCGCGCGCAGTTTTCCCATGTGCTGCCACACGGCCACGCGGCTGACGCCGAGTTTCGCCGCGAGCCGGGAACCGGAAAGCCAGTTGGGTTCGCGGGCGAGAAGTTCGCGGAGGATCAGGTGCTCGGCGGTGGGCATCGTAAAGGGATGAGGGCGGGGGCGGTGGTCGAGAGTGTGGTTGAAATGAAATGCGCGTCTCGCACGCTGGCGCAAATGTCATTTGCGGAATTTCAGCAGTCAGTGGCACGCGATTTGGCGCCGCCGGCGAACGCGAGCGGGGCGCTGCAGGCGCTGTGGCACGACGCCCGCGGCGACTGGAATCAGGCGCACACGGCAGCGCAGGCAGACGGCGGAAGCGCCGGCGACTGGGTGCATGCCTACCTGCACCGCAAGGAAGGCGACGCAGCCAACGCGGCCTATTGGTATGCGCGCGCCGGCCGGCCGAAGCCGGTGACCGAGCTCACGCTCGAGGTCGAGTGGACGGTAATCGCGCGGGCGCTGCTCGCGGATAAGTAGCGCGCGATCGGCGGCGGCGATTATTTCGGGCCGCCGCCCTGCCAGCCGATGTCGCTCTGACGCATGAAGGCTTCGCGCGTGAGATCCTTCACCTTGGCGCCGGCGGCGGGATTGGAACGCATCACCATGTTCGTGAGGTCGGCGAACTCGTCCATTTTTCTCAGTCGCTCCTCGTCGTAGAATCGTGCCAGCGCGCTCGCCTCTGCGGACGGCAGATAGAGGGCGAGGGGCGTGAAGCGGGCGAGGCGGTTAAAGGCGAGATACCATTCGGGGTAGTAACGCCGCGCGAGTTTTTCGCCGAAGGCGCCCTCACCGAGCAGCTCGCGATCGGTGAAAACCGGCGGCTTCCGATCTCGCACGATGAATTTCGGTAGGCGAATGATCCCGTTGCGCGGCTTGTCCGTCTCACGGAGATCCGGCGAGTTGGCCTCGGATTTTTGCTCGGCCGGTTTGACGGCGGCAATTTTGGGCAGCGCGGCCTTGAGCAAATCGGCGGTGGCCGGCGATACCGCACGGGCGCGGTCCGGTGTCGGCGAGACGGACGGCGCATCCGTCGCGGGAGGCGAAGTAGGTTGCGCCAGCGCAACTACGGCGGACGCAAACACGAGCGCGAGTGAACGGCTCATTGGCAGAGATTGATAATACCGAAAATCCCGCCGTTTCCGACTCTTTTCGCGCCGTCGCGCATCGCACGCGCTACTTTGGCGTGCCACCCTGCCAGCCGAAATCCTGCCAGCGCATGAACGTCTGCTGCGAAGCATCCTGTATCTTCGTGCCAGCGGCCCGATCGGACTTCATCACCATGTTGGTTTTGTCCGCGGCGTCGGCCATTTCCTTCAGCCGCTCGTCTTCGTAATACATCGCGAGCGCGCGCTCCTCGTTCGATTGTCCGCCGCCGTTGGTGCTGAACGAACTGAAGAGCGGCAGGCGAAAGCGGTTCAACGCGCGGTCGGTTTCCGTCATGTAGCGGCGCATCGCGAGCGTCGCGAGGCCCTGCTTCGTATGAATGTCGAGTTCGCGGAAAATTGGCGGCCTCGGCTCCTGCACGACGAACTTTGGCAGCCGGACGATCGTGTTCTTCGGTTTGTCGAGTTCGCGGAGGTCGGGCAGATCCTCCTCGGGCTTCGGTGGCGGTGGCGGCGCGACGGGTGTAAATTTTGGGCGCGAGGCGGCCAGTTGCGCAGCGACCTCCGGTGAGATCGCGCGGACGGTTCGTTTGGGCGCAGTGGTTTCGGAAACGATCGCGGGGCTGACGGCTGGCGCGATGCTCGCGGCGGTCGGCGCACTGCTAGCCGGGGTCGGGGCGTCTTGCGCGCGCAGGGGCAGCGCCGTGAGCGCTGGCAGCAACAGGATGAGATGAAACGGGCGGGGCATGATACTTAACAGAAAGATGGGGCGTGGCAGGGTTCCGCGCAATCGTGGAAAATATTCCGCGGACCGATTGCTAGGGACTTCTCGCCGCGATCCGGTCGCGCTCGGTGAGGAGTTGCGCGGCAATGCTCAACGCGATCTCGTGCGGGTGGTTCGTTCCAAAATCGAGGCCGACGGGGCAGTGAAATTTCTCGGCGAGCGCGGGCGTGAGCCCGTCGGCAATCAGCTCCCGGCGGAGGATGGCGGCCTTCGCATCGCTGCCGATCACGCCGATGAAGGGGAAATCGCGCGTCGCGAGCGCCCGGTGCAGGATCGGCCGGTCGGTATTGTGGCCCTGAGTCATGCAGAGCAGGAACGCGTCGGCCGGCAGTGTGTCGATCGCTGGAGCAAGATCGGTGAGTTGCAACGCGGCGAGATTGCGGACGCGCGGGATTTTCTCGAGCCACTCGGCGCGCGAATCGAACACCCGGAGCCGGCACGGCAGCGGTGCGAGCACTGGCATGAGCGCCTGCGCGATGTGGCCCGCGCCGAAGATCGCGATCGTCCAGGCGGCGCCGCCAGCGGGATGTGGCTCAAAGTAGAGTTTCACGGCACCGCCGCAGGTCATGCCGACGTCGGTCTTGAGCGTCCAGGCGACGAAGCGCGGCGGGTTCTCGTTCTTTCCGATCATCTCTTGCGCGAGGGCGAGCGCTTTCGCCTCGACGCGTCCGCCGCCGACGGTGCCGGTGTGCAAACCAGCGGCGGTGACGAGCATTTTCGCGCCGGTATCCTGCGGCACGCTACCGCGCGCCTCGACGAGTGTGACGAACACGAACGCCGTGCCCGCGCGCTCGAGCGCGACGAGTTGTTCGTAGAAAGTCGGAGCGTCGGCGGAGTCGGTCATGGCTACGCCGAATCAACCACGGATCGCCCGGAAGGCCACGGAGAAAACAGCGGTCCGGCGGCGGTGCTCAGCGGCGGCGGCGCTCCTGCCAGCGTTCCTTGCCGGCGAAAATCGGGAGCGAGTCGCTGGCCGGTGCGTCGACTTCGAGGGCTAAGTCGGCGGCGAAAAGCTGCTCGGGCTCACCCGGTGCGAGGCCGAACGGTGGACCGTCGTCCGGTGGCGTTTCCGTGAAAAAGAAAAATCCCGCCAACTGCCCGCCAGGCGCGAGCAGCGCCGCGATCCGGCGCGCGTAATCGGCGCGGAGCCGCGGCGGCAGTGCGCACAGGAACGTGCGTTCGTAGATAAAATCGAACGGGGCTTTCGCGAAATCGTGGGCAAAAAAATCACCGAGCACGACGCGCGCCGCGTGCGCCGGCCCGAGGGTGGCGTGGGCTCGCGCCACGGCCGACGGTGAAAAATCGATCGCGGTGGGCTCCCAGCCGGCCGCGTGCAGCGCCGCGACCTCGTAGCCCGAGCCGCAGCCTGGGACAAGCACGCGCCGCCCCGCACCGGGATGCCGCACCAGAAACTCACCCAGCGCCGCGGGCACGCCGCCGAAATCCCACGGCGTGCGTCCGGCGGCGTAGCGGGTGTTCCAGAATTCAGGCTGCGCAGCGGAGTCGGACATGGGACGCTCGCCAGTCAGTGGCAGCCGTGACGGAGAACAACTATTTCTTCAGCGCGAACCGTTTGCCGGCGGTGCCTGATAACTCGGATCGATCGCCTGCAGCGGCGTGAGCCGGACGTTGCGCAACTCGAACGGCATGCCCTCAAGTTGGAAGCCGATGCGGCCGGCGGCGGGCGTGCAGTGAGAAATCTTGTTTTGGAGGATGCCGTTGACGGTGACCTCGATGGTGTCGCCGTGGCAGACGATGTCGCAGGTATTCCACTCGCCGAGCGGTTTTTCGCTGCTGCCAGCCAGACGGTCGAGCTGGGGCGTCTTGGCGTCCGGCGGGGTAGAAAGTTTTTCGGCAAACGTCGCGCCGTTCATCGGCAGCATGTCGCCCGCGCGGCTCAGCTTCATCTGCATCTGGAAACACACGGGCCACGCCGTGCCGTTGGCCGGGCCGCCCGCGATGTCCAGCAGCACACCGCTGTTGCTGTTCTTCGCGGCGTTCGCTGGCCAGCGCCACTCGGCGTGGAGGCGAAAATTTTCGTAGGAAATCTTCGTCGCCAGATAACTCACTGGCTTGCCCGCGACGGCGAGCGAGCCATCGGATTGGTAGGTGCAGACGGCGGCGAGATCGGCCGGCGTCCTCGGCAGCGTGACGAGTTCCCACGCGACGAGATCTTGGCCGTTGAGCAGGTCGCTGGCGGTTTTCGGTGACTCGGCGCGGGCCAACGCACCAAGCAGGATGAGGGCGCAAAGCAAGCGGTGCATAAGGCGTGAACATGCCGTCGCCCGGCGGTGCGCGCGAGGCAAAATCGATCGGCAGATTGCCGGACTATGGCTTGATCGCTTTGGTTTCCGCTGGCGCGACCGCGGGTGTCTCGACGACCGTCGGCGTGCCGATCTCGACCTGGCCTTCGGGCACGGCGCGCTTCGAGAGGATTTCCGGCTCGGTCATTTCTTTGCCGAAAAACGGCGCGGCGCTGACGATCAGCGTGGGCAACGTCTGCTCCTGCGACACGCCTTGCGCCCCGACGGTCATCCGCGTGCGCCAGTAGAGCCGCTTCGCCTTCGCGTTGATCGAGGCGTAGTCGTAGGCGGAGGCGACGACGTAGTAGACATCGTTGGTGAATTGCTCGACGAGGAAATCGTTTTTCGGATCGGCCTGCCGGAAGCGGTTGATCGGGTTGAGAAATTCCATCTGCGCATCGCCGAGGATCGGTTGGATTGGCGGGACGGCGCCGGTCGGGTCGGGCGGCGGCACGCGGTTAAGTGTGGCCTGATCGTCGGCTTCCTGAAAAAGTTTCAGCATCTCCTGCGAGAACTTCACGCCACCGACGAGCGCGGCGCGGTCGAGGAGGTTGCGGGCGATCTGTTCGGCCGAAAGCACAGGATTATCTTCGTCGCCTTCCATGAGCAGGCTGTGCGAACCCCAGGTGTAGAAAATGATGAGCGTCGGCGGATGGGCGGGCGGCGTGGCGGGCAGAAAACCGTTAGTCGCGAGCGCGCGGCCGAGGAGCCGCTCGACGTCCTCCGGTTTGAGCGTGTGTTCGCCGGCGGAGACCTGCCCCATCTGATGGTAACCCGACGAGTGCGCGCTGTAATAGACGGGCGCCGTCGGCGAGGCCAGCGGCTGCTTTTTGCCGAGCTCCGTCATCTCGGTGATGACCGTGAGTTCGATCTGCGGATTTTTCTGGAACGACTTTGGCAGGAGCGAAAACACCCATTCGGACTTGGCGGGTTTTTTCGCCGGAGCGACGCCGGTTGGCACCGCCGGGACTGGCGGCGGCGTGGCCGGCGTTTGCGCTAACGCCAACGCGACCGAAAGCGAGAGGAGCGGCGCGATGCGCAGAAAATTACGCGATAGGTTCATGGTGGACTTGCCGAGCACTGACGCAGCGGCCGACGATAAGTTGCCGCCGGTGCGCGCGGACAGTCTGGCGACGGCTCACTTCCAGCCGATCGGACGGCCCGCGTTTTCCTTTTCGAGCCACTGCATCAACGGCGCGTAATACGCGACCATCGCACGGGTCGAGAGGTCTTCGCCCGTGGCGTCTTTCAAAATCTTACGCCAGTCCTGCGTGTCGCCCTGCACCATGATCGAGCGGAGGAAATCACCGACGGCGCGGTTGTTCGCGTAATTGCACGACTGCGGCGGCTGGTGGAGAATTTTCCGCGCGATGAAATCGTGGAGTTGGTATTTGAAGACCTGAGCGATGGCGTAGCTGTAGTAGTAGCAGGGTGTGTCGTTGATGTGGGTCTTCGTGGCGGCGTCGCAGAATTCCTCGCCGCGCACGGTCGGCGGCTCGATGCCTTGGAAGTCGCGGACGTATTGCCACCAGCGGGTGTTCCACTGATCGGCTGGGAGATTCTTCGCGTAGACGTCGGCTTCCCAATGCGCCATCACGCCGGAAGCCCACGGCATGAACACCACGCCGGGCGAAAGCGCATCGTTCAACAGAAACGCCGTCTCGTCGACCTTGTAGTCGGCGGGCAGGATGTGGAGCGACTTGAGATACGGCGCCTGCGCGGAGGCGAGGGCGATGAGTTCGCCGAAGCCTTCGTGAAATGACGGGTTGGCGCCCGTGCGCAGGAGCGGCGGCACTTCGGGCCGCGTGTAGCTCATGAAATAATAACCGTGCCCGAGTTCATGGTGCGCCGTGAAAAACCACTCGGGATTCGGCTCGATGCTCTGGAGCGAGCGGATGTCGTCCTCAAGATCGACGTGCCAGCAGGAGGCGTGGGTGTTCTTCTTGCGCGGGCTGCCGGCGGCGACGGGATAGAGATCGGATTTCGTCCAGAAACTCGCGGGCAGCGGGCGAAAGCCGAGGCCGGTGTAGAATTGCTCGGCGGACTTGATAATGAATTCCGGCGTGCGGTCCTTGAAAAACGGCGTGAGGTCGGCGCCGTCGGCGAGGCCGTCCCACTCCTGCGACCAGCGGTTGGCGATCCAGTGCGCGGGGATGCGGTTCGGGACGGGTTGGTGAAATTTTTCGGCGAGCTTGTATTTCGTCCACGTGTGGAGTTGGAGGTAAAGCGGGCGCAGCACGGCGAGGAAATCGTCGTTCAGCTTGAGCATCTCCTCGGTCGTCATGTCGTAGCCGGCGACCTGGAGCGCGAAGTAATCGTGATAACCCATCTCTTGCGCGACGCCGTTGCGCAGTTCGCGCAGCTTCACGAGGCCGGGCTTGAGCGCTACGCCGGATGTTTTCGACGCTTCCCAGACCGCCTGGCGTTCGCCGAGGTCCTTGCTCGCGAGGAGCAAGTCGTCGATTTCGTTGGCGGTGATCGTTTTGCCGCGGAGCTTGAACTCGAAACTGTTCAAGACCGAGGCCTGCGCCGTCTCCGCGGCGATGCGATCGTTGGTGAGCTTCCGGTTGGTCATCGGGCCTTCGGAGGCGTTGAGGAGCGCGCGCTCAAGTTCGCGCACGGTGAGTTCGTTCAGCTCCGCACGGTGCCGCAAAAGATCCTTCGCCTCGTTGATGATGGCGGGGTTGCCGTTGAACGCAGCGTAGGCTTTGCCGGCGACTTCGGAAGCGGCATCGTGCGCGGGCGTGACGTCGGTCGAGGCGTCCCACTGCGCCTCGCCCTGCACACGGGAAAGCGCCTGATAGCCGGCGTTGACGAGTTCGAGAAACCGATCGGCGCGTTCTTGCATCGGCGAGCGGTCGGCAGCGGGGAGCCGCGCGCCGAGGGCAAACAGGCAGATCACTGCGAGAATCGAGCGGAGGATGGGCCGATGTTGGATCATTTATTTACGCTAACTGCCGGGCTGGCCGCGCCAAACCAAAAGCCCGCGATGCGCGTCGGCAAAAACCGCTTTCACGCTGCCGAATTGATCCGATTAAAGGAGTGACTCGCGGCTGGCAGATTTGGCCGCTTCCCAATCCCAATGTCGCAACTTGATCCCATCGTCGCCCGCGAAATTCCCGTGATTCACAAAATCATCGCCGATGAGACTTGGTTGGAAGGCGAACGGCGCGGGCATCCGGTCGCCTCTGACGATCCGGTGGTGCGCGAGCACGTCTGCGAAGTCATTCTCCGCGTAGGTCAGCAATTGTGCGATTCGCTCTGCCAGCAACTGGAGCCGCCGCAGGCGGCTTAGTTGGTTTCTTTCGGCTTTTTCGCGGGCTCGACCGTCACGTTCTGGTAGCGGACATCGCCGGCGTGGGTGAGGATGTCGGCGCCCTCGACGCCGCGGAAGGTGCAGTTCACGACGCGGATATTTTCGATCGTTGAATTCGGAATCCCGACGACGGAGAGCACGCGCGGGCTCTTTTTCGAGCTGACATTTTCCATCAGCACATTGCGCGCGACGGGCTTGAACTTGCCGTCGGTGACACGCCCATAAACGAGATCGATCGTGAGGATGGAGTCGGAGACCTGGCCGACTTCGCAGTTGCGCATGAAGACGTTTTCCAAATAGCCCCCGCGGCCGGCGTTGGTCTTGAGCCGGAGCGCGCGCTGGAGGTTCGGGCTATCCATCTTGCAGTTTTCGGCGAAGACGTTGCGGATGCCGCCGGAATTTTCGCTGCCGAGGACGACGCCGCCGTGGCCGTCCATCATCACGCAGTCGCGGATGATCAGGTTTTCAGAAGGGACGTTGACGCGGCGGCCGTCGGCATCCTTGCCCGACTTGATCGCGATGCAGTCGTCGCCAGTGTCGAAAATGCACTTTTCGATCAGGACGTCGCGGCAGCTCTCGGGATCACAGCCGTCGTTGTTCGGGCCGTGGCTATGGATCTCGACGCCGCGGACGGTAATGTTCGACGAGAGTTCAGGCGCGATTTCCCACATCGGCGAATTGATGATGTGGAGATCCTCGATGAGGATGTTTTTGCACCGGTAGGGGACGATGAAATTGGGCCGTAGCGTGCCCTTGTCGCCGAAGATGCGCTGTGCAACCGGCACGCCTTTTTCGCCCATGTCAATCAACTGCCGTTGGGAGGCGAGCCCGATGCCGGATGCGGCGCCGGGCGTGGCGTTGCGGAGCCTGAGGCCCCACCACGTTTCGCGCGAGGCTGAGCCGTCGAGCGTGCCTTTGCCGGTGATGGCAATATTTTCCTGCTCAAACGCGTAGATGAGCGGAGAATAATTCATGCATTCGGTGCCTTCAAAACGCGTGAGGACCACGGGCAGAAATTTCGCCGGATCGGGGCTGAACTTCAGCGTGGCGCCCTCGGCGACATAGAGGTTGACGTTGCTTTTTAAGTGCACGGCGCCCGTGAGAAACACGCCGCCGCTCACGACGACGCGGCCACCGCCGCCGTCATGCGCCGCGGCGATGGCCTTCGCGATGGCGTCGGTGCAATCGGTGGTGCCGTCGGCTTTCGCGCCGAAGTCGGTGACGGGAAAATCCTTCGCGGGAAACTGCGGGGCCTTGATGCGGGCGAGGATGCCGGGGACGGAATCCCAGCCGATGGCGACCGGCGCGGCCGGCGCGGAATTGGTCTGGGCCGAATCGGCGGGTGCGGTGGCGCACGCGCCAAGCATGGCAGTAAGCGCGAGCGCAAGGACGGCGCGGGAAACAGGAGCGAGGTGGGGGTTCATGATGAGTTGAAGGCTGAAGCGGAGGAACGGGGCAGAGGCAGGCATCCGTCTGACGTTTCGGACACGTATCCGTTTTGAAGGAAAAAGAAAGCCCGCACTCAGGGTGCGGGCTCGTGACGTGAATGAAAGCTCAGCGCAGTTCGGCGATCGGCGCCGGGTCCATGTCGGCGAAGACTTGGTTGTCGCCGCCCATCGCCCAGACGAAGCGATACGCCCCAGTGCCGGCGCCGCAGTGGATCGACCAGGCAGGCGAGAGCACAACCTCGCGATCGCGGACGATCAGGTGGCGCGTTTTTTTCGGTTCGCCCATGAGGTGGACGACCATGTTGTCGCCCACATCGAAATAGAGGTAGATTTCGGTGCGGCGGCTGTGCGTATGCGGCGGCATCGTGTTCCAGAGGCTGCCCGGTTCGAACTCGGTGAACCCGAGCACGAGCTGGCAGCTCTTGATGCCGTCCTGGTGAATGCACTTGTTGATCCGGCGGCGGTTGGCCTTCGTCGGATCGCCGATCGGATCGGTCTTGAGATCGGCGGCGCGGGCGACGGCGGTCGGGTGCTTGGCGTGCGCCGGAGTGCTAACGAAGTAATATTGCGGCTGGCCGGTGGTGCCGGGTTCGAACGAGACGTCTTTCTCGCCAAGGCCGATGTAGAGGCAGTCGAGCGTGCCGAGTTCGTGTTTGGTGCCGCCGACTTTCACGGCGCCGGGAGCGCCGAGGTTGAGGATGCCGATTTCGCGGCGCTCAAGAAAGAACGCGGTGCCGGTCTCCTTCGCGCTCGGCAGACCGAGAGCGGCCGTGGTCGGCATCGCCGCGCCCGTAATCATCCGATCGAGATCGGTGTAATGGGCGGTGACGGCGCCGGGCTGAAAGAGGCCGCTGATCAGGAAGCGCTCGCGGAGCTCTTCGGTGGAGAGCGTGTTGGTCGCCTCGGGAGTCGGGAAGTAATGGAGTTTCATGGAAGGAAAGGTGTGAGCAGAGAGTCGTCAGAGTTTTTCGAGCCAGACGTTGCGAAAGTCCACTGGGAAACCTTCGAGTTGGAGTCCGATGCCGCCGGCGGAGACAGGCAGTTTCTCGACGAAATTCTGTCGGACGCCGTTGACGAACGCCTCGATGGTGTCGCCGCGGCAGAAGATTTCGTAGGTGTTCCACTCGCCGAACGGTTTTTCCGAGGAGGCGGCGAATTTTGGGGCGCGCTTGCGCTTGTTGTCCATCGGCGCGGCAGGAATATCGAGGCCCATGCCGACGACCTGGCCCGCGTTGCTGGTCTTCATCTGACATTCGAAGCACAGCGGCCAGACAGTGTCGGGACCGTGCAGGTGGACGAGCACGCCGCTGTTGGTATTGGCGGCGGCATCTTTCGGCCAGCGCCATTCGGCGTGCAGGTGATAGTTGGAAAATGTTTTCTCGGTAATGAGGTAGCCGCTCGTCTTCGATGCGAGGTGAATGATGCCGTCGGAGACCGTCGCGGCGGCTGGTTCACTCTTGTTTTCAGCCAAAAACAAACGCCAACCGGTGAGGTCGCGGCCGTTAAAGAGCACGAGGTGATCGGTGTCAGCGGCGTGCGCGAACGGCAAGAGGAGGCAAGAGACGAGGGCGAGGCGGAGTTTCATGGCGGTATTTCTGAAGTGCGGAGAGTGCAGAGAAGAATCGGTCAGGGCGTGAGCCGGAAAAAATCGAAGTCTGCGTGGCCAGACGAAGCTGAGCCCGGTGCGGATGCGGCAAACAGACCAACTTTCGCGCCGACCCAGCGGCCGACGGTCGCCTGCAACTCGTCGTCGAATGGAGTGAAGGCTTTTCCGTCGAGGCTGTAGGCGAAGCGGCATTTGGCGTCGGCGCCGACAGTGACGCGCAGGAAAACTTTTCCGGAGGCCACGGTGAGCGCGGCCGATTCGCGTTCGGTGCTGGGCTTGTTCGCATCGACGTTGGAGACTTGCACGAGGCGGACGCCGGTGGTGTCGCGCCGCAATCCGATCCAGGCGTAGCTGTAGCCGAAGACGATCAGGCCGGCTTCGTCGCCGGCACGAGAGGCACCGGAGAAATCGAGCGCGGTCGTCGCGGTGAAAGCGGGCGCGGAGAATTTTTGCAGGAGAAGATTGGTCGCGTCGTAGAGGCTCGTCGCCGACGGCGCGGCGATGCACGCGAGCCGAAGCGCGCCGGGCGCCGCTGTGAGCGAGAAAAATCCCGGGAGCGGGTTGGCCTGCCATTGCCACTGGAGGCCGAGCTTCGGCGCGTTGAACTCGTCGTCGGCCGCGGGCGCGGCGACAACATCGGATTTGGAGGAAGGCTTCTTGTAGGTGAGCACGGGTTCGCCTTTTTCCGCGCCGCTCGCGACACCAGTGCCCATCGTTGGCCAGTTGTCCGCCCGCCAACTCATCGGCTCAAGATGCACGACGCGACCAAACGGCCCACGGTCCTGAAAATGCAGAAACCAGTTTTCGCCGGAGGGCGTGTCGACCCAGCCGCCTTGGTGCGGGCCATTGATCGCGGAGGCACCTTGTGCGAGGACGACACGGGCCTCGTAGGGGCCGCGGATATTTTTCGCACGATAGACCGCCTGTGTGCCGGTCGCGACGCCGTCGACTGGCGCGAAGATCCAATAAGTGTCTCCGCGTTTGTAGAACTTCGGGCCTTCGAGCGTATGCCAGCCGCGGGTCGATTTGTTTTCGTCGATGATGACGACGCCTTCGCCGTCGGTCACGCGGGTGGCGTCGGCGGAAAGCTCATTGAGCGTGATGAGGTTGTTTTTGCCCGAGCGACTTTTGGCCCAGCCGTGAATCAGATAAAATTTTCCATCGTCATCCCAGAGCGGACACGGATCGATGAGGCCCTTGCCGCCTTTGACCAACACCGGCGCCGACCACGCGCCGCGCGGATCGGTCGCGGTCACAACGTAGAGGCCAAAGTCGGGATCGGGGAAAAAGATCCAGAATTTGCCGGCGTGATACCGGATCGCCGGCGCCCAGACGCCGGTCCCGTGGCGCGGCACGGCAAAATGGCCGGGCGCGCCGGCCACGTAGCTCAACGTCGGCAGCGCGTGGTTGACGAGTTGCCAGTTCACCAGATCGCGTGAGTGCAGGATGGGCAGGCCGGGGACGTGGCTGAAGCTCGACGCGACGAGCCAGTAGTCGTCGCCGACGCGGATGGGATCCGGATCGGAGTAGTCGGAGAAGAGCACCGGGTTTTGATAGGTGCCATCGCCGAGGTCCGGCTGCCAGGCCGGTCCGCTTGCGAGGACGGGCGTGGCGGCGGTCGAGACGGAAGTCGGGCTGAGCGCGAAAGGGATGAGCGACATGACTAGTAGTGGAAGGCGCATGGCTCCGGACGGGAGTGCCAAGGGCGTAGTGAGTGGTTGAGCAAAGGTGGTGGCCGGCGGGTTCAGTTTCTCCGCTCTAGTTCCAACCGGGGCACGAGAAGCTGCAGGGCGAGCAGGGAAAGCAGATACATGCCGGAGAAGTAGGCGAAGACCGTGACGTAGCTGCCGGTTTTTTGGAGAATCATACCCGTGAATCCGTTGACGAACCCGCCGGTGAAGTAGGCGACGAACCCGCCGAGCCCGACGACTGAGCTGATGGCTTCCTTCGGCATCGTGTCGGCGACGACGCTGAAGAGATTGGCCGACCACCCCTGATGCGCCGAGCCTGCCAGGCCGACGATGAGCACCGCCAGCCACACCGTGGGCGCATACGGCGCGAGAAACACCGGCACGACCGAGAGCGCGCAGATGAGGAGCGAGATCTTGCGCGCGGCGTTGACGCTCCAGCCGCGGCCAATGAGCTGGCCGGCGAGCCAGCCGCCGGCCACACCACCCACGGCGGCCAGCGCGAAGAACGCACCGGTCCACCAACCGACGGTCTGGGTGTCGAGGCCGAAGCGTTTGCCGAGAAAATCCGGCACGAAGAACTGGTAGAAGCCCCAGGCCGGCCCCGCGAGGATGCTGGCGATCACGTAGGCCCACACCGCGCGGTAGCGGAGCAGCTTGAGCCAAGGCGTCTTGACAGTCTTCTCCGCCACCGCCGGCTGGCCCTGTTTGATGTAGGCCAGCTCGGTCGCGGAGAGCCGCGGATGTTTTTCCGGCGCCTCATAGGCGAACCGCCAGGCCGCGACCCACACGAACCCGGTTGCGCCGGTAATGTAGAAGGTTACTTGCCACCCGAAGTGCGCATACAGCCACGGCACGCCGATCGGGCAGACGATCGCCCCGACGTTGGTGCCGGCGTTGAACAGGCCGGTCGCGAGCGCCCGCTCCTTGGCGGGATACCACTCCGCCACCGCCTTGATGGCGCCGGGAAAATTACCGCCCTGCGTCAGGCCCAGCACGATGCGGGCGAGCATGAAGCCCGCGGCCGTCATCGGCATCGACAGCGTGAGCCACACGATGCCCGTCTGCGCCCACGAGAACCACGGATACGACATCGCGAACGTCGTTCCGACGCCGATATAGCTGCACAGTCCGTGCGCGGTCGCGGCGCAACTCCAGCAGAACACGAAGATCGGCAAACCGCGTTTTACGCCCCAGCGATCCATTTGGCGCCCGCCGAACAGATAGCCGAAGGCATAGGCGAAGGAAAACGCCGCCGTGATCCAACCGTAGTCCGCGTCGTTCCACCCGAGGTCGCGGCACAAGTCCTTCTTGAGAATCGCTAGGACGAGCCGGTCGAGGTAGTTGACGGCGACGGAGAAGAACAGCAGCCCGCAGATGGTCCAGCGGAAGTGGCCGCCGGGGAGGCCGACGGCTGCGGCAGTTGGGCCGGGATTATTTTTCATGTGATATGTTTCGCGGGACTTCACCGTGCGGTCGCGCCACCGTGCCGGATGCGGTCGAGCCCCTCGCGGGCGCCAGCGTGATTCGGGTCGAGGCGCAGCGCTTCCGTGAATTGCGCAATGGCTTCCTCCCGGCGCCCGACGGCCAACAGTGCGCGGCCGAAGGCGTGCCGCAGGTCCGCGTCCTCTGGCTGCAACTCAAGGGCTCGTTCGAAATGAGGCACGGCTTCAGTCAGGCGGTCGTGCATCGCAAAGGTAAGCGCCCATTTGAACTCCACGTCCGCCAAGTCCGGTCGCAGTCGCCGGGCCTGTTCGAACTGCGCCACCGCCTCCGGGACACGCCCCTGATTGGCCAGCGCCCATCCGCAATTCACCCGGGCGATCGTCAGCGCCGGATCGATCGCGAGCGCGCGGCGGAACTCCGCGATGCCCTCGTCGGCCCGCTCAAGCGCCATCAGCGCCACGCCGAGGGTGTTGTGCGCGCCGGCGAACCGCGGCTGAATCTGCACCGCCTGCTCCAGTAACGGCAGCGCCTCGCGCGAACGCCCGAGCCGGTTCAACACGTTGCCAAGACTGTTGAGGGTTTCGGGAAAGCCGGGCTTCAATTCGAGCGACCTCTGTAGATGCGGCAAACCCGCTTCCGGTTGACCGGCTTCGTCCAGCGCTGTGCCGAGATTGAGCTGGGCCACCCAACTCAAGGGATTGCGCGCGAGCGTGGTCTCATAGAGCGTGAACACATCCCGATACATTCTGCTCTGCCGCCACGTCAGCCCGCCGAGGATCAGGAGCACGGCGGCGGCCACCGCGGTGCCGCTCCAGCGCGGCCAGGACAGGAGTGCGAACCCGCGCGTCGCGGCCGCGGCGGCAAACGCGATCAGTCCGAGGCTCGCGAGATATTGGAAGTGGTCCGCCACGTAGGAGAACACGAAGGGATACACGTTCACGAAACCGAGCACCGGAAACAGCGTGCCCCCGAACAACAGGGCCGCGGCCAGCGGCGCGCGATCGCGCTGGCGCCACCAGACGAGCCCGGCGAGCCCCAGCAGGGCCGCGGCCGGGAAGAACCACTGCCACGCCGCTGTGGCGTCGATCGTCCAGCGCGGGTAGAAGAAGGTCAGTCCGGCCGGCCAAAGCAGTTTGCCGAGATAGAACCAGACGACGCGCCCGGCGAGCAAACCGCGCTCGACCCGGCCGAGCGCGAAGTTGTCGCCGGAGGCGCCGATTTGCGTGCGCTCGAGCCACGAGGTGCCCAGGCCGGCCGCCAGACCGAGCGCCAACCAAGGCAACAACGGCCGCACATCGTCCCGCCACGACAACCGGCCACGCCGCCACCAAGCCATGACGAGCAGCGCCGCCGGCAGCGTCGCGGTCACGGTCTTCGTCAGCAGCGCGGCCAGAAACCAGAGGCTCGCGACCACGTAACGCGCCGGCCGCCGCTCGTCCTCGAACCGCAGCCACGCGAGCGCCGCCGCGAGGCAGAACACCGTCGAGAGGGTGTTCTTCTGCTCCGAGATCCACGCGACCGATTCGACGCACACCGGATGGAGGGCAAACACCAGTGCGGCCAGCACCGCTCCGGGAACCGCCAGCCGCCTTAGGAACGCGGCCAGCAAACACGCCGAGGTGACGTGCCACAGCAAATTGATCAGGTGGTAGCCGAGCGTGGAGTCGCCCCAGATGCGATGTTCGATCCAGAACGCCGTGTGCAGAAGCGGATAATACTGCTGCGTCACCCCGACCTCGAACCAGATCCGCCAGAGGCCTGACCACGCCTGCAGGCTCGGATTGGTGACGTGCCCCGCATCGTCCCACAGGAAATCGCCGGTCAGCGAGGGGAAGTAGGCGGCGAGCGTCGCAACCAGAACGAGCGCAAACACCGCGCCCAGCGGCCAGCGGCCTGCCCCAGGTGCGGCGGCAGCAATCGCACGGGACGAAGTGGAGTGTTTCGATTGCTTCATCGTCACGGGGCAGCGAACGATTCACGCCGTCCCCGGGCAAGCCGCTTGCTACCCGTGCCGCGGGCGGGACGCCGGAACGTCATTCGGTTTCATGGGCAAAATATCGCAGCCTCTCCTGCGAGTGACGGCGATGAAAGATTTCAATCACTGAGGTGTCGCGCGACGCTGGACCTGGCGACCACTAGAGATCAAAGGAGGCGGATAAGATAAACTGCCGCGGGTCGACGATGCGGTAGGTCGAGGCGCTTCCGTCAAGGAAAGCACTCGTGGCCTGCAAGCCGCCACCATTTTCCTGCACGTTCTTCACGTTGAGTTGGAAGGTCGCCCGGACTTTGTCAGCGAACAGCCTGATTTTGTAGCTGGCGAACAGATCGACATAAGTTTGGGCCGGCGAGTAGATCGGCCGGTTCGGATCGAGTTGCAGGATCTTGTTCGCCGGGAGGGTGAGGTCCATGCCGGGAGTATAACCGAGGCCGTAGAAACCGATGGACCCCTTGCTGGAGTAGCGCAACGAGCCACCCACAGTCATGTTCTTGAGGATGGTGTTGTCGGTGATGCCGGAGAGGTTATACCTCGTGTTGAACTTGGCCGCGTATTCGCGGACCTGGGGCCGAGAGCGACCGATCAAGGCGCGGAATACGGCCATCGGGGCATCGATATTTCCGGCGTAGTTCGTCGCGGCCGAGCTGGTTGAACTGTAGCCGGCCGCCGTGTTGAAGGTCGCACCCTGGATATACCACCAGAGCAGGTGGCCGGTGGCCCCGGTGGGGATGGTGCCCGTGGGATCATTGGCCCGGGTGAAGCGGGGGTCCTCGAGGGTTAGCCAAATGGGCATGCGTGCGGCGAGGTAATCGTCGACGGCGGAGCCTACCTTTGTATTGATCGCCTGGGTTTTGGTGGCCGAAGCGCTGACCGTCCAGTTGCGGGTGAGGTTGTAGTTTACTTCCAGCTCATCGCCCTTGGATTCCATGTCCATGACTGCGGCATAGGTGTTGTTGGTGACGATGGTCTGGAGCCCATTATATTGTTCGACGGGCATTTTGATGGCCGCGGCAATTTGATCATTGGTGGCGGTCCCGCCGAGCCATCCGGTTACCTGGGTCCTCAAGTTATAAGCATCGGTTGCGACAAATCCTTCATACCGCAAGATGCGTTGGGCCATCGTGGTGATGTCGCCGTTACGGAGATCGTTCTGCTTGGTGACAAAGTGAGTGTAGCGGATGGAAAGCCGGCCATCGAGCACCGTCATCCACAACCCCAGATCCTTGCTGGTGCCGGTTTGGTTCGGCAACGCGTTAAGGAACAGATCGTAGGCCGGACCCTGCGCAATGAAGTTATTCGATCGGTTGTAGGTGAGGCTGAGGCCGCTGAACGCTTCGGCCAGAAACCGGCTGATACCGCTTCCGCTGCTGATCTTGGACTGGAGGAATTTCAGATCCCGCAACGGACGCGCCACGAGCGAAGCGGTTTTGGTCTTGCCCTGGGCTAAACGCCATGGACCCACCCACTGGTCGGACGCCGCGAAGTTGTAGTTTCGGAGGTCGGGCGTAAGGGTGGCGAGCGGAGCATTGCGGTCATATACACTGTCCCGACGGAGGCCAAAGGTGCCGACCAGGCGGCCGCCGAGAAAGGTGCTCTGGACCAAGGCACCCGGTGTCTTGATGACTTCCTCGAGGTTGGCACCGCCACCACCGCCGTCGGGGCTCGGGGTAAAGCCAATCGCGGACACGTCCTTGTTCAGGGTGGTGGCCGTGGCGCCCCAAACATAGGGGACACTGGCACCTTCCGGGAAAAGGCTCGGGGCGTATTGAATGCCACCACCGAGGGTATTGCCGACATAGTATTGTTCGTTGATCCGGGCGTAGTTGCCAGGTGCGATCGGATAGCGAGGGTCCGCGACGGCCTGCTGCACGCGGTTGCCCAACGGCGTGTTAAGGGCGGCATATTTTTGCTCCCAGGCCTTGTCGAGGCCCTCGGCGGAATGCCGATAAGAATATTGCCGGTTCCGCTGGTCCTTGTATTCAAAATAGCTGAGGACCTGTTGGGTGCCGAGCCACTTGCTCCAGCCCTCGTTGTGGGAGAAATCGAGTTTATATACGGCTTGAGCGCGGTAGGTGTCCCAGAGCAAGGGTTTGTCCCGCAAGTAAGGCTCGTTGCTCCGCAGATAGGGTCGGCCGAAATAAGGATTGGGGGTGCCGTCCAAATTGACCTGGTTCACGTCGACCTGGAGCTGGCCGACGTTGCTGTTCACGCTCGCGGGGCCCATGGGCTGGTTTTCCAGCCTCACGCATGAAAGTGAGCTGTGCCGCCAAGGTTTGTTTGGGTGTGTTGAGAATCATTTGGTCGAGCTGGGCCATGTAGGTATTCACGTCGTCCCAAGCCTTGCCGTTGCCCGCCAGATTGATGCTGGTCCAGTCGTAGATTGAGCGGTCAGAGATGGGTTTGACCAAAGAATTGAAGAGCGGCTGTTGCGTGGCGGAGTAAGCTTGTGAGGCACCCGAGTTCAATAGGCCGACACCCGTTTGAGTTGGAAACGGATCGGTGGTTGCTGTGGCACCGCTGGAATACCGCGGCAAGGCCCAGTAGGGAGTCTCGCCCGGGGCGCCGATCCGGAAGACCGAACGATTTTCCACGCCGGCGAAGAAGCTGGGCGCGGCCGTATAGGGCGTGGTCGAGCCGAGGACACCGCCATTGCCGTAGACTTGCCCGTTGGCAAGGGTGACCAAGCCGGTGACGGGATTCCAACCCGGTTTCCCGGCCTTGATCCAATCAGTGAAGTAGTCACGCGGGGTCGTGAAGTTCGGCCGCACGGACGCATTCTTGTAGTTATACCAAGAAGCCGACAGGGTGGTATTCTTAAACGGCCGCGCCTTTACCTGGAAGCTGAGCCGGCGCTGATCCTCGCCGGAGGGCTTGCGGACGAAGCCGACGTGCTCGTTCGCGTAGCTCGCCCTCACCGCCAGCTTGTTCTTCAGGAGCATGCGATTCACGTCGAGCGAGGCGCGCCAGCCGTCGTAGCTGTCGCCGCGGAGTTCCACTCGGGAGAAGTCGCGGCTGAGGTTGGCGGTGGCGGGGACCTGATTCACCGTGCCGGAGGCGTTGCCCAGACCGAAGATGTTGGCATTCGGCCCGCGGCTCAGCTCAAGCGAGTCCATCCAGAGCGGATCGACGGGCACGCGACCGGTGGTCGCGATATTATTGAACGCAATGTTGGCGTTGCCAATGCCGCGAACGCGGTTTGCGTTGTTCGGATTAAGGCTCACTTGGTCGACCACTGCGCCCGTGCGGTCGGTATCGAACTGAGAGTATGATCCAGTGCCCTCGGTGCTCGCTGTGTAGTCGAAGATGTCGTTGATATCGAGCATCGCGAAGTCGGACATCTGCTCCTTGGTCACCACGGTGATCGACTGGCCCAAATCCTCGATCTTCGAGTTCAGGCGCGTGCCCGACATCGTGTTCGAGGCGAAGTAGCCCTTGTTTTCCGAAACGACTTCGAACGGGGACAGCGAGACGATCTCCTCGGTGGCGGGCGCCGCCGGGGCGGTCGCGACGGGGACGGCGGTTTTTTTCGCGGCTTCCATCGCCGCGATTTCGTCAGGGTCGAGTCTGCCGTTTCGGTTCGTATCGTATTTTGCGAGCGTCGCGGCATCGGTCGCGGGTGGTGGCGTGGCTTGCGCCCACGCGGAAGTGGCGCTGAATAGCGCTAAACAGGCTTGCAGGCCGATCAACGGAAGCAGTCGGCGGTTGATGTTTTCAGATAGGTTCATGGCTTTGGGGTGTCAGGTCTGAGCGACGTTCGCTGGGGCTGGTTCGTTTTGATGCAGAAAAGGGGTTGGCGAAGATCTGTTTTCAGATACTCGCGATGATGGCCAAGTGTGAATGGCCGGGGGTAAAGTCACTTACGGGCGACCGGCAGTATGGACTTTCCAAGCGCGGGATTCTACCTGACGGACGGCTGGTTTTCACCGGATAATAAGATCGAACGCCAAGGCGCATGATAGTCGCAGAACTCATGACGGATGGGGGTTGAGGGGCGTCGCTCGCTTCCCGGCGAAGCAGGTGAAGCCAATATGCGACGACGGCGGGCCCATCCGAGCCCCGCTCAGCACTCATCGTTGACTAACTGGCCGGAGAAAATGCCTCAGACGCGCGGCGGCAGCGTCTTCCCTTCCCGCCATTCGCCGGTGAGTAGAATCTCGTGCTGGTCGCTGGGCACGCCGGTCTCGTTGCGGTGCATGAGACCGACGAGCATCTCGACCGCCAGCCCGCCAATCTCGGCCGGGTCGTAATAGACCATCGCACAGTTCAAATCCGAGTGATTCTCGAGATCCACGAGCCCGAGGTCGCGCGGGACGGAAACGCCGGCGCGTTTCAGCCAGCCCAGCACGGGCCGCGCATGGGTGGCGATCAGAGCATCTGGCCGATAACGCTCGAACCAGGCGGCGAAATTTCGCTCGTCGACGGGCACCTGCGGGCAGGGCGGAACCCGGTCCTTCGCGGGCCACTGCAACTGCTGTCCGAGGAAGGCACTCAACCAACGGTCACCCACGCGCGGGCTGTCATTCGCCTCGGAAAACACGAAACCCACGCGCCGGTAGCCGCGTTCCAGACACCGCTGCATCGACTGCCACACGGTCTCGAAATGGTTTTCGCTTACGTGGTGCAGCACGGGCGAGCGCAGGGTCATGCCGAGCGCCACGCAGGAGAATCGGCTCCATTCGAGTTCGAGCGCGCTCTGGCCCGGGGGCAACCGGCCGATGATGAGACCGTTGATGCCGCGCGCCGTCAGGACATCGCAAAACCGTTTCGACGTCATGCCCGGCTCGGCCAGCCAGAAATCCTCCAAATTGTAACCCAACTCCCGGGCCCGCGCGACCGCGCCGGGAAAGAAATTCGGCCGGTCGTGTTGGGTCGGCTTCCACCCGTAGCGCGTCGGATAGTTGGTCACGTAGGCGAGCGTCACATGTTTGACCGCGCGTCCGCTCCGGCGCGATTGCATCAACGCCGACACGAGCGGGTTGATCCGGTAACCGAGTTCCACCGTGATCGCTTTCACTCGTTCGCGGGTCTGGGCGGGAATGCGCGGATGATCGCGGAGTGCGAGCGACACCGTCGTGCGATGCACTCCAGCTCGAATCGCGACATCCTGCAGGGTGGCTTTGGCCGGCACGCGCCGAGTCACCGGCGAAAGCCGATCGCAGTCGAGAAATTTGTGCGCCGCCGACGCCGCGCTCGGCCTACTTGGGGAAAAGAATCAAGGGCACTCCGTCGTGCGGCGCCGTCGTTTTAAGCCGGGCTGTATCGATGTCGGTGGAATTTTTCACCAGCACCGCGGGACCGTTCACCGTGTTGATCACGCAATCGAGAAAAGTGATGCCCTTGGCGTTCGTGCAGGTGAAGCCGGTCGCGGCCTCGAGGTGGACGTTGTTGAAGGTGAGATTCTCGATCGGCAGCTCGCGCAGTCCGGTGATCGAGCCCGCCGTTTTTGCGCCGCGGGCGGTGATGTTGCTGAAGAGCATGTCGCGATAGCGCGGCGTGCCTTCATCGACGGGGAAAACGGCGTCCGGCTGGTCGCTGCCAGCATAGAAGGTCGTGATCGTGAACGGTGAGGGAACGTCCAACATCACCACGTTCGACACGCTCAGCCCTTCGACCACGCCGCCGCGACCGCGTTGCGATTTGATCCGGATGCCGACATCGGTGGCTTGAAACACGCAATTCGTCACCACGATATTGCGCACGCCTCCAGACATTTCACTGCCGACCGTCACGCCGCCGTGGCCGTGTATCATCACGCAATTCGCGATCGTGATGTTTTCGTCGGGCCGGCCCATTTTGCGGCCTAGCTCGTTGATGCCGGATTTCAACGTCACGCAGTCGTCGCCGGTGTCGATGCGGCAGTTGAGTATTTGCACATTGCGGCACGACTCCGGATTGATGCCGTCGGTGTTGTGCGCCATCGTCGCCGGCGCGTTGATCGTGATGCCGTCGATGCGGAGGTTTTCGCAGAGCATCGGGTGCACGTGCCACTCGGCGGAATTGCGCAGGTTGACGTTCTCGAGCACGATGTCCTTGCAGCGCACAGGACGGAAAAGGTGTGGCCGGCCCCGCGAGAGTTTCTTCGCTTCGGCCCGGTCGTCGTCGGTCTGCGGGCCCGGCGGAAATTTTCGCGGATCGTTCAGCCGCAGCCGCCGCCACCAAATCGCACCCTGGCCGTCGATCGTGCCTCGGCCGGTGATGGTGATGTTCTCTGCGTCGACGGCGTAAATCAGCGGCGCCATCACCGCGCGCGCGTCGTCCCAGACGCTTTTCGTCGAAGGATAGTCGTCGGGGTTTTCGCTGCCGAGAATCGTGGCGCCGGCGGACAGCTCGAGGGTGACATGGCTCTTCAGTTCGACGGTGCCCGTGAGATAATTTCCCGGCGGAACGTAAACCGTCCCGCCGCCCGCCTGAGTGCAGGCGGTGATTGCGTTGTTGAACGCGGCGGTGTCCAGTTTCTTTCCGTCGCCGGCCGCGCCGTAGTCACTGACATTGAAGATCGCCGGTCCCGTCGCCGCAGTTATCGAATGTGCGGCGAAAAGGCAGCTGGCGGCAAGCAGGGAGCGGAGCGATTTCATGGGAAGCACGGCGGCGGAGGGCCGGGAGTTTGAGGAACACTAATCATGGACACGACGGCCCTGAACGCGAAGCGAGAACGGATGGCGGCTCACGAAGGCGCGTGGGGTCGAAGCGCATGAGATCATTCATCATGCGAGGACGCCCACTGCACGCAACGACGGGATTGGGCACATCGTAGACTGGCGACGGCCCCTGCTCGCCGGCGACGGGTGGCTTTGCGGTCATTGACACCCCGCAGCGGGCGCCGCCATGCTCGCGTTTCACCGCTTCCTCCCGTGCCGAAAAATCCCCGGCTCAAGCCCGCCGCCTCCCCCGTCCTCCGTTCGACCGCGGATTTTGCGCGTCACGTCGGGCTCGCCCGCACGACGGTCTCGCGCGTGATCAACGGCCAGCCCGGCCTGAAACAGAAAACCATCGACCGCGTCCAGCGCGCGCTCGCCGAGACCGGCTTCACCCCCAACGCCCACGCCCTGCACCTCAAGGGCAAGCGCACCGCGATGGTCGGCATCTGCATGGAGGATCTGCTGACGCCGCCGGCGGTGCGCAAACTCGCCACCCTCCAGCGTCTGCTGCGCGACCGCGGTTTCTCGTCGCTGATCGAGGTCTTCACGCCGGGCACGGGCCGCGACGTCGTGCGGCACTTCCTCTCGATGCGCGTGGAGGCGGTGGTGTTCATCGGCCATTTTCACCGGGAGGAAATCGAGGCGCGCATCGCCGAGCTCATCGCGCACGGCACGCCGCACCTCGTGATCGATCATTACGGGCTGAAGAACGCCAACACGGTCTCGCTCGATCGCTCCGCCGCGATGGTGGCGCTGATGAACCACCTGCTCGATCTCGGCCATCGCTCGTTCGGACTGCTGGGCATCGCCCGAGCTCCCGCCAGCCGCTACGACCGCATGACCGGCATCAACGCCGCGTTGCGGGCCCGTGGCTTGGACTTCACCACCGCCACCTTGTCGCTCGATCACCTGCACGAGCGGCGCAATGACTTCGACTACGGCCGCAAGCTCGCGGCCAGTTTTCTGGCGCAACCGCACCGGCCCACCGTGTTCCTCGCGTTGAACGATGCGATTGCCATCGGCGCGTTGCGCGGCTTGCAGGACGCCGGTCTCAAGGTGCCGCGCGACATCTCGCTCGCCGGTTTCAACAACCAGGACATCAGCTCGATGACCTCGCCCACGCTCACCACCATCGATCAAAACATCGAAGCCACGATTGCGACGGCGGCCGACATCCTCCTCGCCCAGCTTGATGTCCCGCCGCGGGCGAAGCCGCTCG
Organism: uncultured Opitutia bacterium; assembly: GCA_903840415.1. Classification (GTDB taxonomy): domain Bacteria; phylum Verrucomicrobiota; class Verrucomicrobiia; order Opitutales; family Opitutaceae; genus CAITWF01. Next base: position 96,258 of record CAIMFY010000082.1, read on the forward strand.
TGCATGTGGTCGCGCCAGCGCTCGTCGTGCGCGAATCGACGGGCCCGGCGCGAGTGGCGTGAGTCCCGCGCTCAGAAGCGCGTGATTTGGATCAATTCCTTCAACCGTGCGTCGATCGTTTTGCGACCGGCCCCAGAGAGGCGGTTCACGCTGAAACTTTCCACGGTGAGGCTCGACACCGCGGTCGCGTAGGCCACGGCTTTTTTCATCGCGGCGAAATCCGTGCGGTTGACCGACGCCAGATAGCCGATGAGCGCGCCGGCGTAGCTGTCACCCGCGCCCGTGGGATCGACGAATTTCGTGACCGGGTATGCCGAGATTGAGAAGTAGCCGTCACGGTGAAACAGGAGCGAACCGTGCCCGCCCTTTTTGATCACGACGGACTTCGGGCCCATCTTGCGCAGGTGCTGGCCGGCGCGGACGAGATTGCGTTCGCCGGTGAGCAGCAGCGATTCGTCCTCGTTGATCACAAAAAGATCGAGCCGGCGCAGCAGGCGATCGAGGTCGACGCGCGCGGTGTGAATCCACAGATCGAACGTATCGGCGAGGATGAAGGGCTGCTTCTTCGCCTTGGCAAACTGATCGACGACCTGATTTTGGAGCGCCGGCATGATGGCGCCGAGCATCACGAACGGCGACTCAAGCAGTGACGGCGTCAGGACCGGGGAGAATTTCTCGAAGACATTGAGCCGGACTTCGAGGGTGTCGCGGCCGGAGAAATTGTCGTGGTATTTGCCGGACCAGTAAAACGTCTTGCCCTCCGGGTCGACCTGCAGACCGGAGAGATCGAGGCCGTGTTTCTGGAGGCGTTGCCAAAACGGTTTGGGAAAATCGCCGCCGACGATCCCGACGACTCGCGTCGGCGCAAAGTAACTCGCGGCGATCGCGGCGTAGCTGGCGGCGCCGCCGAGCAGGTTGTCGCTCTGGGCGAACGGGGTGGCGACGCGGTCGATGGCGACGGAGCCGATGATGAGGGCTGGGCGGGCGGATTTCGGATAGGCGGACATGGAAGGGCGGAGAGGCTTAGACCGTGGTCACAGCGATGTTGGTCGCGAGCAGCGGCTCGTCGTCGATTTCGATCAGCAGCGCGTAATCGCCGGGCGCAGGGAACGTGAGGTTGCGGATTTCGTTGATGAGGTTGATGCGATGAAGGGGGCTCTGCGACTCGAACGGCCGCTCCAGCAGCGGCTGCATGTTCGTCGGCCCGAGCCCCATCGAGATTTTCAGTTTGTGCTGGCCGTTCGAGCAGTCGGTGATCGTGAGAAACCAGATCATGAACGGGTGCGTGACGGGGAATTGCCGCGCTTGGATGTTCGAGAAAATGCCGAGGATCGTGTGCTTGCCGGAGCCGGGATCGATGTGGACGCCGTCGCAGGTGAGCCATGCGAGGAGCTGAGGTTTGGATTGCACGCGAACAACAGGGCGGCGCGGCTGGCGCGGGGCAAATCATTTTCAGCCGCGCCTGGTTTTGGCCGAGGCCACTTTTTTGCTTGGAGTGACGCCGCCGCCGGCGCTTCGTGGGAATCGTGATCCTCGCGCTGCTCGCCAAGACGACCACGATGCTCGATTCGCTCGCGGATTATCCGCGATGGTTCGTCGTCGCGTGCGCCACGATCGTGCTGGCGGTGGTGCTGTGGATCGGGATGAAGCTGCTCAAGCTGGCGCTGTGGCTTCTGATCGGGGTGGTGCTGGTCGTCGGACTGGGGACGGCGGTTTGGTTTTTTCTGAAATAATTTTCCCTCGGCGCGCGCGCGTTTTCCGAAGTTTTCCTTGCGCGGTCTGGACGGGCGGCCTCAGGTTGTCCTCCCGTGAAATACATTTTTGTCACGGGCGGCGTGGTTTCTTCCTTGGGCAAGGGCCTGACAGCGGCGTCGCTGGGCGCGTTGCTTGAGATGCGCGGCCTCACGGTGCGCATCCAGAAATTCGACCCCTACCTCAACGTCGATCCGGGCACGATGAGCCCGTTTCAACACGGCGAAGTTTACGTCCTCGAAGACGGCGCGGAAACCGATCTCGACCTCGGGCATTACGAGCGTTTCACGAGCGGAAAACTCTCCCGGCTCAACTCGCTCTCCTCGGGCCAAGTCTACGAAAGCGTGATCCAAAAGGAGCGGCGGGGCGACTATCTTGGCAAGACGGTGCAGGTGATCCCGCACGTCACGAATGAGATCAAGGAGCGGATCTACGCCGGCGCGAAGGATGTGGATATCCTCATCACTGAAATTGGCGGCACGACAGGCGACATCGAGGGCCTGCCGTTTCTTGAGGCGATGCGGCAGTTCGCACTCGAAGTCGGGCCAAAGGATGTGATCTTTATCCATGTGACGCTGGTGCCGTATGTCGCGGCGGCGGGAGAGTTGAAGACGAAGCCTACGCAGCAGTCGGTCGCAAAGCTCCGTGAAATCGGCATCCAACCCAACGTGCTCGTGTGCCGGGCCGAGCGCCCGCTCGATCCGGATATGCGGGCGAAGCTTTCGATGTTCTGCAACGTGCGCCCTGCGGCGGTCATCGAGTGCCTCGACGTGGCGCACTCGATCTACGAACTACCGCTCGCGTTGCAAAAGGAGGGCATGGATCAGCTCGTGATCGATTTGCTCGGGCTGAAAAATCCACCGGCGAAGAAAAATATCTGGAAGGACATCGTGCAGCGCATCCTCACGCCTAAGCACGAAGTGACCATCGGCGTGGTCGGCAAATACATCGAGCTCCAGGACGCCTACAAGTCCGTCTACGAGTCGATCACGCACGCGGGCATCGCGAACCACTGCAAGGTTCACGTTCGCCGCATCGACGCGGAGGATTTGGAGAAGAAGGGCGGCCTCGCGCTCCTGCGCGGACTCGACGGCATACTCGTCCCCGGCGGGTTTGGCGATCGTGGCACCGAGGGGAAAATCGCCGCGGCGAAATATGCGCGCGAGCACCGGGTGCCATACTTCGGCCTCTGTCTCGGCCTGCAGATCGCGGTGATCGAATTTTCCCGAAACGTGCTGAAACTGAAGGGGGCGAACAGCACGGAGTTCGACGCCGCGCCGCCACATCCGGTCATCAACATGATGGAGGAGCAGAAAAAAATCACCGACAAGGGGGCGACGATGCGACTGGGCAGCTACGAATGTGCTCTGACGCCGGGCACGATTGCGGCCCGCGCCTACCGGATGCCGAGAGTGAGCGAGCGCCATCGCCACCGCTACGAGGTGAACAACGCCTACGTCGGCCAGCTCCAGCGCGCCGGGCTCGTCGTGAGCGGCATCAATCCGCTGCGCAACCTCGTCGAGGTGATGGAGCTCAAGGGCCACCCGTGGTTCCTCGGCACGCAGGCGCATCCGGAGTTTCAATCGAAACCAAACAAGGCGCACCCGCTGTTCAGGGCCTTCATCGCGGCGGCGATCAAGAACGCCGGCAAGCTGGCGCGCAAATAACCATGGTCCAATGCCCAATGACTAATGGTTGCCGAACGGAGATCGATGTGGTCGATCATTCGTTGTTCATGCGACGTTAGTCATTGGTGATTCTTCCACTCTCGTGCTCTTCAATCCGAAAAAACTCCTTGTCATCGCCGGCCCGTGTTCGCTCGAGAACGAGCGCGTGTGCCGCGCCGTCGCGGAGCAGCTCGTGAAAATCGGGCGGGCGCACCGTGAACTCACGCTCGTCTTCAAGGGCTCGTTCGACAAGGCGAACCGCACCTCGCTCGCCGGCGAGCGTGGCACCGGCCTTGAGGCCGGGCTGAAACTGCTCGCGATGGTGAGGAGCGACTACGGTTTCCCGGTGCTGACCGACATTCACGAGCGTGAGCAAATCCCCGCGGTGGCGGCCGTATGCGACGTCCTGCAGATCCCTGCCTTCCTCTCGCGCCAGACCGATCTGCTGCTCGCGGCGGCGGCGAGCGGGCGCATCGTCAACGTGAAGAAGGGCCAGTTTCTTTCGCCGCAGGAAATGCGTTTCGTCACCGGCAAACTCCGCGACGGCAATGCGAAGGAAATTTGGCAGACGGAGCGCGGCACAACCTTTGGTTACCAGAACCTTGTCGTCGACATGCGCTCCTTCACGATCATGAAGCGGAACAAGCTGCCGACGGTGTTCGACGCGACGCACGCCGTGCAGTTGCCCGGCGCGGGCGGTGGCAAGAGTAGCGGCGAACGAGAATTCGTTCCTCCGCTCGCGAAAGCGGCGCTTGCCGCGGGCGCCGACGGGCTGTTTCTTGAGACGCATCCGAATCCAGCGAAAGCGATCAGCGACGGTCCGAATATGATCCCGTTGAAAGAATTATCGGTGCTGCTGGCGTCGTGTCTCGACGTCTGGCACGCCGTGCGCGGTTGAGTGACGGCGGGTGGCCTTGCTGCCCTTGACCACGACGGGGCGTGTCGCACACTCGTCGGAAACCCAAACCTCACGAATGGCTAATTTCATCATCGACGTGCCCGTGCCTTCCATGGGCGCCACCGTCAACGAACTCACTGTCATATCACTGAAAACCAAAGCGGGCGATCGCGTGACCAAGGGGCAAAAGATCGCGGAACTCGAGAGCGACAAGTCGGTTTTCGATTATGAGGCACCGGCGGACGGCACGATCGTGGCGTTGCCGGTGAAGCCGGGCGATGTGTTGCAGACCGGAGTGCTGTTTATGCAACTCGAGACGGCGGATGCGTCGCTCAAGCATCTCGAATCGAAAGGCGCGGCCGTTGCCGCACCGGTGGCGGCAAAGCCCGTCGGTGCGTTGGTGTGGACGCCGCGTGCCACCAAGCTGGCGCTGGAAGCCGGGCTCGATCCGGCGACGATTACGGGCATTGAGGCGACGGGCCCGGGCGGACGCATCTCGGGTGACGATGTGACACAGTATCTGGCGAAAACAGGGAAGAAATAAACGCTGGCGGCGGCGCGGCGTGGCCGTTTGAGTTCGGCCCTCGTTTGAAAACCTCGAAAGCTACTGTCTGCATTGCCGGCGTGGGTCACGCCGCACCCGCCACCATTCGCGCCAACAGTGAAATTCTGAAGGCCTTTCCCCATCGCACCGAAGATGAGATGGTGCGGCTAACCGGCATCAAGGAACGCCGTCATGCTGCGGACGACGAGAGCGCCACCGATCTGGCGGTGATTGCTGTCGGGCATGCGCTCCTGCAGGCCGGGATGACGGCGAGCCAGATCGACGGCGTGATCATGGCGACGATTTTGCCCGACCAGCCCGTGCCGGCAGCCGCGAGTGCGCTCGCGCAGCGGCTCGGGATTCCGCACGCGCTGGCCTTCGATCTTAACGCGGCGTGCTCGGGCTGGCTCTATGCGCTTGAGGTCGGCCGAGCGCTTATCCTCGCGGGCACTGCGAAAAACCTGATAGTGGTCACGGCCGAGCTGCTCTCGCGCATCACCAATCCGCAGGACCATGAGACGGCGTTTCTCTTTGGCGACGGCGCGGGAGCGGCGATTTTGACCGCGGGGGCGGGTGGCCACCGGCTGCACCGGATGGGCCTGTCGGGCGACGCCGACCAGTTCGATTCGATCCAGCGCACGGGCGGCGGCGCACGGATGCCGTGGCCGGAAGTGGCGGGCGGAAACATCGATCATTTTTACCTCCAGATGAATGGCACCTCAGTGTTCAAGCACGCGGTCATCGGTTTCGCCGAGCAGATCGAGCAGACGCTCGCCCGGGAAAATTTGAAGCCAGACGACATCGCATGGATCGTGCCGCATCAGGCCAATGCGCGCATCCTCAACGCGGTGAGCAAGCGTGTGGGCATCCCCTTCGAAAAATTCGTGATGACGATTTCGAAATACGGTAACACGAGCGCGGCGAGCGTCTCGATGGCGCTGGGCTGGGCCGCCGAGGAAGGTATCTTCAACGACGGCGACAAAATCATCTTTTGCAGCGTCGGCGCCGGGCTGACTTTCGCGGGCGGGCTGCTGGTGTGGTGAGTCTCTCGTCGGTCAGTTGCCGCCGCGCTACTTCAGCTGTTTCAACAGAAACGCATAGGCGAGCGCGTTCATGTAGGCTTGCTGCTTGTTGTCGGCGGCGCCGGCGTGGCCACCCTCGATGTTTTCGTAGAAGAGCACGTTCTGGTGCTGCGATTCCATGAGCGCGGCCATTTTGCGTGCGTGACCGGGATGCACGCGGTCGTCGCGCGTCGAGGTGGTGAAGAGGATACGCGGATATTTCACGCCGGGCTTCACGTTTTGATAGGGCGAGTAGCGGCTGATGAACGCCCACTCCTCCGGCAGATCGGGGTTGCCATATTCGCCCATCCAGCTGGCGCCGGCGAGCAGGTGGTTGTAGCGTTTCATGTCGAGCAACGGCGCCTGACAAACGACGGCCCCAAAAAGATCCGGGCGTTCCGTGAGCATCACGCCCATGAGCAGGCCGCCATTGCTGCCGCCGAGAATGCCGAGGTGCGGCGTCGAGGTGACGCGCCGCGCGATCAGGTCTTCCGCGATAGCGATGAAGTCGTCGTAGGCGTGCTGGCGGTTGGCCTTGAGCGCGGCCTGATGCCACGTGGGGCCGAACTCGCCGCCGCCGCGGATGTTCGCGAGGACAAACACACCACCGTGCTCCAGCCACGCGGCGCCGCGGCCGCCGCTGTAGGAGGGCGTCATCGAAATCTCGAAGCCACCGTAGCCGTTGAGCAGCGTGGGCGCGGTGCCGTCGAGCACCAGCCCGCGGCGCGCGACTTGGAAATACGGCACGCGCGTGCCATCTTTCGAGATCGCCTCATGCTGCGAAACTTCGAGACCGTCGGCCTTGAAGAATGCGGGCAACTGCTTCAGCAACTCGCGCTCGGGCCGATCGAGCGCGCCGAGGTAGAGGCTCGTCGGTGTGAGAAAATCGGTGACGGTGAACCAGTAGTCGTCCGACTCGTTGTCCACCCCACTGGCCGCGATCGAGCCGAATTCCGGCGCAGGGAGCGGCGTGCGCGACCACGAACCGTCCGGCTGTGGCGTGAGCACAAAGAGTCGGTTGCGCACATTATCGAGTTCGTTGACGATGATATGATGGCGCGTCGCTTGATGGCTGGCGAGCGACGTGCGCGCGCCGGGCGTGAAGAGAACCGCGAAGTCGCGGCTGCCCGCGAGGAACTTTTCCCACGGCGACGCCAGCAGCGCGCCGGCAGGGTAGGTCTTGCCGCCGACCGTCCAGCTGGAGCGGAGTTCAATCGTGATGAACTCGTGAAACGTCCCTTGCCGGACGTCCTCCGGCAAGTCGAGCTTGACCAGCTTGTCGCCGACGCGGAGGTAGTTGATCGATTTGAAAAACGCGGGCGTGCGGTGGACGAATTCACGGTGGAAACCGGGCTCGTCCGTCGCGAATCCACTCGATGCCACGTCCGTCACTTCGCCCTCGAAAACTACACGGGCCTCGGCGAGCGGTGTGCCGCGTTTCCACTCTTTCACGATGCGCGGGTAACCAGACGTCGTCATCGAACCGGCGCCGAAATTGGTGCCAACGTAAACGCTGTCGCGGTCGCGCCAGTCGATGGAACTCTTCTCCTCGGCGAGATTGAAGCCATCGGTGACGAACTGCTTGGTCGTGACATCGAATTCGCGCACGACGACGGCGTCGCCCCCGCCATGCGAAAGATCGATCAGCACGCGGTCGTAGTTGGGATAGAGAAAATTCGCGTTCTTCCAGACCCAGTTCTGCTTTTCGGTAGTGGCGAGCGTGTCGAGGTCGAGAACGGTTTCCCAAGCGGGCTCGGGTTTCCGATATTCGGCGAGCGACGTACGCCGCCAGATGCCGCGCACGTGCTGCGCATCGCGCCAGAAGTTGTAGTAGAACGGGCCGCGTTTCGACACCTCGGGGATGCGCGCCGTCGAATCGAGGATCGCCAGCAGCCGATCGTGGATCGGTTTGAAATCGGGCGAGGCTTCGAGTTCGCCCTTCGTGATGGCGTTTTGCTCGCGGGCCCAAGTGAGCGCGCGATCGCCGGTGACATCCTCAAGCCACTGATACGGATCGGCGGCGGTTTGGGCGAAGGTCGAGGCGAGGGGTAGGAGGGGCATGAGGCACCAGACGGGGATTTTCATGCCGACACGCTTGCGCGCCAGCCGGAACCGCCAAGCAAAATTTCGACCGAGCGCGCCGAATCAGCCGGCGTTCTGCAACTCGTAGCTCAGCACGCTCAGCGCGTAGGCCGCGGCGGTTTCACACCGCAACACGAGTGGTCCGAGCGTGATCGGGTCGAAGCCGGCGCTCTGCGACTGGCTCATTTCGGCCGGAGTGAAATCGCCCTCCGGCCCGATCAGCCAGAGAACTTTTTTTGGTGCGCGACCCTGCGCGGCGGAGAAATTGGCGAGCACACTCTTCAGCGACTTCGCGCCGGGCTGGAGGCTTGCGATGAGTTTCAAGTCGTAGCCGCGGGCGGCGTCCATGAACGCGGCGGCGGACTGCACGGGGAGAATCTCGGGCACGAACGCGTTGCCACACTGTTTGGCGGCCTCGAGTGCGGCGGTCTGCCATTTTTCGATTTTTTTGTCCGAGCGGTCGCCGTCGAGGTGGACTTGCGTGCGTTCGCTTTCCAGAGGGGCGATGCGCGCGGCGCCGAGCTCGGTGGCCTTGCGCACGATGGCGTCCATGAACTGGCCCTTCGGCAGCGCCTGCCCGAGCGTGATTTCGTAGGGCAGCGGTTTAATCTTTTGCTTGAAACGCACCTTGAGCACGGCGGCGTTTTTCCGTTCGCTCGCAAGGGCGCATATCCACTCGGTGCCACGGCCATCGAACGCGACCACGGTGTCGCCGATCTGCGCGCGGTTGACCGCGACGAGGTGGTGCGACTCGTCCGCCGAGAGCGAAATTTCAACGGGCTCGGTCGTGGCCGGCGTGCAGTAGGCGCGAAAATCGGGCATGGCGAAAAGTGGAGAGGTGAAAGGCGAAGGTGGAAAGTTCAAACACCTCGCACGAAGCCCAAAAACAGTAAGGGCGCCGGGAGTGACCCCAACGCCCTTGCCGACTTGAACTGCAAACTATGAACTGACCACAAAAAGAACGGGTAACTAACTGCACGGGGAAAGACGCGCTGGTTTCGAAATCGTTCAAAGTCCGCGAAAATAAATCGATCGCGCCAAGCGTGAGGGTTGCCAGCAGCTGCCGATTTCATGGGCTTTTGTGGGCATTTAACGCGAAACTTTGCCGTCCAACACAGCGGAAAATCTTGCCATTGCGCCTAAACGTGTGCATTTGCACACTATGACGATCACGGTGGAAGCAAAGCTGAC
>CAIMFY010000083.1 GCA_903840415.1 uncultured Opitutia bacterium
GCTTTGCTTCCACGGTGATCGTCATAGTGTGCAAATGCACACGTTTAGGCGCAATGGCAAGATCTTCCGCCATCAAGTACGGCAAAGTTTCGCGTTAAATGCCCACAAAAGCCCATAAAATCGGCAGCTGCTGGCAACCCTTACCGCCGTGATGACCAGCGTTTCGGATGCCGTCAAAAACCATCGCGAATTTAATAATCGTTGTCGTCCTTATCCTGAGTCGGGAGCAACGTCGCGGCGCTGACGGAACGCACGAAACTACTGATCTATTCTTACAGTTTCTTGGGCTTTTTGAGGTCTACCGGCTCTGAAAATTTTCTCACTCGGCCGGCAGCGGTTGGTCTTTCGTCTCGGGTAGGAACGGTAGCACCGCGATGCCCAGCAGCAGCACGAGGCTCATCCACAGACCCGCGGTGCGAAAGCCCTCGATGTTACCCCCGAGGCTTTTCGTGATGCGGCCGACGGTGAACGGTGCCGTCGCGGCGAGCAGCCGGCCGACGTTGTAGCAGAAACTCGTGCCCGTGCTGCGCAGGCTGATCGGAAACAGCTCCGGCAGATACACCGCGAAGACGCCGAAGACCGAGAGTTGCCCAAAGCCCATAATTGGGAGCATCCAATACATCTGATCGCGTTCGCGCATGAATTTGAAGACGAGCACCGTCGAGAGAAACGAGAGCAGCAGCGCGAGCGCGAAGGCGGGGCGGCGGCCCCACGTCTGCGCGAGTTTCGCGAGCGTGAGCATGCCGAGGAAGCCGCCGATGTTTTGGAGGAGCAGGCCGGTCGCCTGCCAGTAAGCTTTTTCGCCAGCGAGAGCCTCGCCGGTGAGCCCGCGGGCCGCGGCGCCGCGCGCGATGATGTCGCCCACGATCTGCGGGTGAAAATTGCCGATGCCCCACAGGCCGATGATGCCGGCGCTGCACGCGATAAGCGCGAGCCACGCATTCCGGCTCCACTTCGAATCGATCAGCAACGCCGCGTAGGAACCGAATTTGATCCCGCGCACCTTGCCTTCGGCGCGCGCCTGCACCCACTTCGTTGGCTCTTTCAGCCGCGACATCACCAACACCGAGAGCAGCGCCGGCAGCGCGCCGATCAGAAACAGCGTCTGCCATGGCGCGAGATTGAACGGCAGCAGGTGTTGCCGGCCCAGCGCGCCGACACCCATGCCAAGCATTCCGGCGATCAAGTTGCCCCACGTCGACAAGGCCTGCAGCAAACCCAGCGCCGGCGCCCGCGTGTGATCCGGCACGGAGTCGGCGACTAGCGCGACGGCCAAGCCGAACACGCCGCCGACGCCGAGCCCGGTGATGAAACGAAACACGCAGAAATCGGTGAACCCCGTCGAAAACGCGTTCAGCCCTGTGCTCAGCGAGTAGAGCAGAATCGTCCACGTGAGCATCCGCGCCCGCCCAAACCGATCACCCAGCGCGCCGAAAATCAGCCCGCCGATCGCCCAGCCGATAAGGAAGACGGAGGTCGTGTACGAGCCATATTCAGTCGCCTTGGTTTTGTCAGACAACAGCGCGTCCATCGCGCCACCACGCGTGAGGTTGAAGACTTGCTGATCGAGGCAGTCGAACATCCAGGCCAGCGAGGCGACGATGAAGACGAACCAGTGCTCACGCGTGAAAGAGCGCCACCAAGGTTGGACAGGGGTAGTTGGGGTCATGAAGAAAGGGCAAAGGTGAAACTCAGGAAATCAGGAAACGAACAAATTCTTTCACAGTTTCACCGGCCGGCCGCTGGCCGCGGAATCGTAGATCGCTTCGACGAAGGCTACCCCCTTGCGGCCCTCGCGGCCGTCGAGCGCGGGCGCGCGGCCCGCACGGATCGCCTCGACGAAATCCTGCAACTGCCGGCGGTGACCCTCGACGGAGATCGCGCCGGGCTCGCTCGCGCCGGAGCCGAGGGCGTTGGTCGCGCCGGCCGCCCGGATCGCATCGTCGCCGGGGCGCGCATCACGAAATTCCCAGCGCACGATGCGATCATCCTCGAGCGCAATGGAGCCGTGCTCGCCGCAGAGCTCGTGGCGGCGCGACCAACCGGGCCACACCGCGGTGCTGGCCTCGAACGCGCCGAGCGCACCGTTCGCGTATTTCAGCGTGGCCACCGCGGTATCCTCCACCTCGATATTCGGGTAAACGCGACGTGTGTTCCACGCGAACACTTCCGCCGGCATCTCCGCAAACCACTGGAGCAAATCGAGGCCGTGGATGCCTTGCGCCATGACGGCGCCGCCACCGTCGTTGGCCAGCAACCCGCGCGGCGGCGTGTAATACTGCGCGGTGCGGTGCCACTTCACGTAGGCGCTCGCGAGCACGAGCCGGCCCAGCCGGCCGGCGTCGATCGCCGCCTTTACGGTGCGAGCGCCGTCGCCGAAGCGGGCTTGGAAAATCGGGGCGATGCGCACGCCGGCGGTGTCGGCGGCGTGGAGGATTTCGTCGATGCGTGCCGTCGAAATTTCGATCGGTTTTTCGATGACGACGTGTTTGCCGGCGCGGATGGCAGCGAGGGCGGGCTCAAGGTGAGCGCCACTCGGCGTCGTGATGCAGACGACCTGGATGTCAGGCCGTGCGACCAGCGCCGCGAGATCAGTCGTGGCGAAAGGCGCCTGGTGTTTCGCAGCGAAGGCGCGGGCTTTTTCGGCGTTGCGCGTCGCGACGCCGACCAGTTTCCCGCCCGCTATCGCGGCGATCGCCTGAGCGTGAAATTCGGCGACCATGCCGATGCCGACGATGCCAAAGCCGAGCGGAGATTGAGGGGAGGAGACTGCCATGCTGGGAGCGACGTTTGCGCGGCCGTCAGCAAGACCAACGGGAGCGGCGGATGACAAGCGTGCAGCGCGGATTATTTCACACCATCACCTCGCGTCGGCCGAAACCGCCGTTAGCGCCGGACGCCAGTTTTCGCCCCGGCGAATTTCCGCAGATATTTCAGCGCGACCTCAAACTCGTGTGGCAGCGGCGCCGTGAGGGTGAGCGGCTCCCGTGTCACCGGATGGGTGAGCGTCAGCTCGCTCGCGTGGAGCGCGAGCCGCGCGATCATCGGCTTCTCCTCGTCGCGGCCCTTGTAGCGGCGCTTCAAGTCGGATAGGAGCAACTTGATCTCGGGCGCGCCGTAAAATGGATCGTTGAGGATCGGCGCGCCGGCGGCGGCGAGGTGCACGCGCAGCTGATGCGTGCGACCGGTCAGCGGGTGGCATTCGACGAAGGCGAAGCGGCCGAAGCGCTCCAGCGTGCGAAACTCCGTCGCGCAATCCTTGCCGCCGCGGCCCTTGAAAACGCGCATCCGGCCTTTCTGGCGATCGTCCTCGCCGAGCGCGAGGTCGACGAGGAACGCATCCGGCAGCGCGCCCGCCGCGTCGCGAATCGGCGCAACGACTTTCATCGCCTCGTCGATCGGCAGCACGACGACGACGGCGTGATATTTCTTCTGCACGGTCTTCGATTGAAACTGGCCGCTGACAAAATCGAGCGCGGGTTTCGACTTCGCGCAGAGCAGCAGACCGCTGGTGTCGGCATCAAGGCGATGGACGTTGGCGACTCCGTGGCCGAATTTCGCGTGGACGAGGCCCATCAGATTTTCACGTTGTTTGTCCCAGCGGTCAGGCGCGACGAGGAGGCCGCTCGGTTTGTCGAACGCGATGAGCGATTCATCCTCGAAAATGATCGGCGGGAGCGGCATGGGCCCTGAAGTGGCGCGAGCTTCCCGCCCGTGCGCAAACCAAATCACGGAGCTGCCGCCGAGGTCGCCTCGCACCACCACCGGCGGCGAGCTAAATTTGGGTAAGAGTCGAGCCGCCGCACAAATTCGCTTGCGGCGCCGCAACCGCACGCGCTGCCTGAGATTCACGTGCCGCCATGACCGCCTGGTCCAAAAGCTTCCATACCTTTGGCGCGGGCCTCCAGACCGCCGCCGCCGAATGGCGGTTACGCCAGAAACGCGGCGCGACCGAGGCCCAAGCGCGGGCGTTTCGCAGGCTCGTGCAAAAGCTCGCAGCCACGAGCTACTGGCGCGAAGCCGGCCTCGAGCCGGCGATGACCTACGATGCGTTCGCAGCGCGCCTCGCCCCGCGCACCTATGAGCAACTCGCGCCCGCGATCGATCGGATGAAGCGCGGCGAGGCCGACGTGCTCTGGCCGGGGCGCTGTTCACTGTTCGCAGTTTCATCTGGCACAACGGCGGGCCGCTCCAAATATCTTCCTATTACCGAAGAGATGCTCGCGCACTTTCGGCGGACCGGATTCGAGTCGCTCCTCTACTACACGGTGCGAGTGCGCCACGCGGGCGTCTTCCGCGGCCGACACCTGTTCCTTGGCGGAGCCACCGCCCTTGAGCCCATCGCCGAGGCGAAACCCCACGCGGCTTTTGCCGGCGACTTGAGCGGCATCACTGCGCTAAACCTCCCGCGCTGGGTCGAACAACATCTCTACGAGCCCGGCACCAAGATCGCGCAGATGACGAACTGGTCGCAAAAAATCGACGCGATCGTCGCGCGCACTCGCGGCCTCGACATCTCTCTGCTCGCGGGCCTCCCGAGCTGGGTCACGATCCTCGCCGCGGCGTTGCGCGAGGATTCCACGCATGGCAAACGGCGCATCTCCAGCTTGCAAGGTCTCTGGCCCAACCTCGAGTGCTTCATCCACGGCGGCGTGCCGATCGCACCGTTCCACGACGAACTCCGCGCCGCGCTGGGACCGACCGTGAATTTTCACGAGGTCTATGCGGCCTCGGAAGGATTTGTCGCCGCGCAGGACATCCATGCCGCCGCCGGCCTTCGGCTCATGACGAACGTGGGCATCTTGTTCGAATTCCTCCCAATGGATCAATTCGACGAGACGCGGCTCGACCAACTCGCCCATAAAATCGTGCCGCTCGCCGACGTGAAGCCCGGCGTCGACTATGCGCTGCTGCTCACGACTCCCGCCGGCCTCGCACGTTACGTCATCGGCGATGTCGTGCGGTTCACCTCAACCGAGCCGCCCCGCCTCATTTACGTCGGGCGGACGAAGCTGCAGTTGAGCGCCTTCGGCGAACACGTGATCGAGAAGGAAGTGACCGAGGCGCTCCTCGCCGTCTGCTCGCGCCACAGCTGGACGATTGCGAATTTTCACGTCGCCCCACTCTTTGCCAATTCGCTCACCGGCCAAGCGCGCGGCCGCCACGAATGGTGGATCGAATTAAAGCCCGGCACCATCACTACCCCGATCGGGCCGCAGATCGCAGCCGAACTCGACATCGAACTCCAGCGGCTCAACGCCGACTACGCCGCCAAGCGCAGCGGCGGCGGGCTCGCGGCGCCATTCGTGCGGCTCGTCATGCCCGGAGTTTTCCAGCACTGGCTAACATTCCACGGCCAGTGGGGCGGCCAGCATAAGACTCCCCGTTGCCGCAGCGATCGCGTGGTCGCCGACGAACTCGCGCAAGTCACGAACTTCGCCGTCGACTGACGGCACGAAATCGTCACCCACGCTGGCACGCGTAGTGCTTTATTTACGCATCCTGCGTCAGCAGGGTTTTGGGTAACGTGAACCGGCTGCGAGGCCGGATTAGAAATCCTGGGGCCGGCGTTAAGGGGTTATCGCCGGCCCCTAATTTCTACCAGCGCCGCGCGGCATCAATTCAGCAGCGCCGTGACTTTCTTTTCGTAAATATCCGTCGGCTCCGCGCCCATCTTGCGATCGCGAATCTGTCCCGCCCGGTCGATGAGAAACGTCGTCGGAATCGCATCCATTCCGCCAAACGCCGCCACCATCGCATCGTCGCCCATCACCATCTGGTAGTTCACGCCGAATTTCTTCACGAACTCCTCCACCACCTGCGGGCCCGCCTGATCGAGCGACACCCCGACGATCACCAGTCCCTCCTTCCCATACTTGCGCTGCAGATCGACATAACCCGGAATTTCGGTGCGACAAGGTCCGCACCAAGTCGCCCAGAAATCCACAACCACGATCTTACCCTTGAACTGCTCGGAGCTGATCGTCTGGCCGTGCACGTCTTTTAGAGCCCACGTCGGCGCTGGCCCCAGCACCGGCAACACGCCGGCCACCACCGGCGTCGCCACCGCCGCATCCGCGTTGGCCTTCGGCGGCGCCACGTTCCGCGAGCAGGCTGTGCATCCGAGGCTGACCGCAGCCATGACCGCGGAAATTTTCCGAGCGGAAAAGGAAAGCTTCATAAAGGGACGCGCACCGTAGGAATAAGCGCCACCACCGCAAATGTTCTGACCGCTTTGATCCACTCCAGCGCCGCTGGCTCAGGAATCGCGCATCTCCGGCAGGTCGAGCCCGAGCGTCTCGATGAACTTCTTCATCGCCGGCGTCAGCACGCGGCCCTTGCGGTGGAGAATCGCCAGCGGACGGGTGAAGGACCGGCCCTTGAATTGCAGCACGGCGAGCGTCCCCTGTTTCTGCTCCTGCGTCACGGTCGCCTGCGGCACGATCGCAATGCCGTGGTCAATTTCGACGGCGCGCTTCACCGTCTCGATGTTATCGAACTCCATCACCGGCTCGATCTCGAGCTTGTGCTCGCGGAAAATCTGGTCGACCGCCTTGCGCGTCGGGATGTCCGGATCAAAGCCGATGAATTTCTGGTCCGCCAGATCCTTGATTTCGATTTCGGTGCGCTTCGCGAGCGGATGCTGCGGATGCGTGATGAGCACAAGGTGATCGTTGCGAAACGGCAGGATCTCAATCTGACGCTGGCGCACAGGAAACGCGATCAGGCCGAAGTCGACCGAGTTATGGAGGATATCCTCGTAAACCAAATTGGAGCGGCGGTATTCGACGCGCACGTTGACCGAAGGAAAGTCGTGAAGAAATTTCTTGATGAACGGCGGCAGTTCGTGGAGCCCGATCGAGTAGATGGTCGAGATGCGAATCGTTCCGCTGATCACCTTCTTCATCTCCTGCAATTCGGAGAGCAGTTTCTCGTAGGTGTGCAGCATCTCCTTCGCCGCATCGTAAACCCGCTGACCCTCGCGCGTGAGTTGAAATTGTTTCTGACTGCGGTCGATGAGCAGCGTCTTGAAATGCCGTTCCATCGCGCGCGCCTGCTGACTGACGGCCGACTGCGTGATGCCGTTCAGCTTCGCCGATTTTGAAAAACTCTTGGTTTCAACGAGGTCGGCGAAGATTTTGAAGTTTTCAATTTGCATGGCTAGTTCACTTTCTTGTCGGCAGACTAGAAGCCAATAGCCCGTCGTAAACCCTTAAGTAGTTTTCCTAACTGGGTCATTTTCCAAACCTATGTTCATCACCTTCAACGAATTCTCGCAGCGAGCCGACAAGATCCGCGCAGAGATTGCCAAGGTGTGCGCCGCCGCCGGCCGCGATCCACGCGAAGTGGAGCTAATGGCCGTGACCAAAACTCATCCTGCCGCCGCCGTCGATTACGCGGCGCGTTACGGCTTGCGAGCCGTCGGAGAGAACCGTGTGCAAGAGGCCGCCGACAAAAAACCGCTGGCGACCGCGACCATCGCTTGGGAGCTCATCGGCCACCTCCAGTCGAACAAGGCCCGGCTCGCGGTCGGCTGTTTTGACCGCGTGCAGAGCGTGGACAGCGAAAAACTCCTCCTCCACCTCGATCGCGCCGCCGGCGAACTCGGCAAGACACTCCCCATTCTCCTCCAAATCAACGCCGGCGACGATCCCGCCAAATTCGGCGCCGATCTGGCCGATGCGCCTCGGCTCGTCGAGGCGGCGCTCGCGAAGAAAAATATTTGCGTCGACGGTCTCATGACCATCGCCCCGCTCGGTGCGACGCCTGCCGAGACCGCCGCGCACGCTGCGCGGACCTTCGCCAACCTCCGCACCCTGCGCGACGATCTTGCGGCGCGCCTCGGCACGCCGCTCCGCGAACTCTCCATGGGCATGAGCGGCGATCTCGCCGCCGCCGTCGCAGCCGGCAGCACACTCGTGCGAGTGGGCACGGCACTCTACGGCGCGCGCGAGTGAACGATCCGTTGCGCGGAAAAAATCCGCGCAAGAAATATATTTCTCGTGGCGCGGGTTTCGCGATTGCGCCGCGGGAAAATCTTTTTTCGCTTCGCGGCGTGGAAACGGAACCGCTCACTGCCGCCCGCCGGGAAGCACTGCGAAGTCTCCTCGACGATCCGAACCCCGGCGTGCGCCGCGCCCTCCTCGCCCACTTCGCGCAACTCGGCCCGGCCGCCGCCCTGTTTCTGCAATCCGTCGCGCGCGGCCCGAATCGCGGTCTGGCGCGCCACGCCGCCTGGTTTCTGGCCGAACTGAAATTTGCCGATCCCATCGCGGAATTCCGCGGTTTCATCCGCTCGCTCCACTACGAACTCGAAAGCGGCGCCCTGCTCCTCGCCCGCACCGTCACGCCGCGCCTCGACGTCGGCGCCTGTTGTCTCGAACTCGACGCAATCGCCACGCGCTGCCGCGAACTCATCGCCGAGCCCTCCAGCCCGCGGGAAAAATGCCGCATCATGAATCGCGTGCTGTTCCACGAGTGGGGCTTTCACGCCAACGTCGAGCACTACACCGATCCCAAGAACAGTTTTCTCGATCAGGTGCTGGAGCGCCGCACCGGGATTCCGGTTTCGCTTAGCATCGTTTACTTGCTCGTCGCCGAACGCCTCGGCCTCGAGCTCGAGCCCATCGGCCTACCCGGCCATTTCATCGTCGGTTGCTTCACCGACGAATTGCCCTTCTTCATCGATCCGTTCGATCGTGGAATTTTTCGCGATCCGGACGAAATTCTTTCCTCGCTGCGGGCGAGCCAGATCGTGCCAAAGCTGAGCGACCTGGCGCCCACGCCGGTGCGGGAAGTCCTCTGCCGTTGCTGCCGCAATCTCGTGAACCACTACCGGGACACCGGCGACTCCGAGCGCGCGAAGCTCTTCCGCAGTTTCGTCGAAGAGTTCGAGGAAACTTACGAACGCAACGTGACGTGATTTTCGATTTTTGATGGTCGATTTTGGATTTTGCGCGCCGCGCGCGGGTCTGTCTCAATCGAAAATCTGAAATCGAACATCGAAAACCCCGAAGCCGTCCTCACTCTCCGCGATCTCACGGCGTGGTCGTTTGGCGGCACGGCCCTCGCCGTCCTCGGGCACCCGATCGGGCACTCGGTGAGCCCGTCGATGCACAACGCCGCCCTCGCGGCGCTGGCGCGCACCGACGCCGCGTTCGCCGCGTGGAGCTATTTCCGCTTCGACATCGCGCCCGCCGATTTGCCCGCGGCGCTTGAGCTCTTTCACGCGAAAAAATTCCACGGCCTCAACCTAACCGTCCCGCACAAAGTGATCGCGTTTGATCGTGTCGCGGAAGTCGACGCCGCGGCCCGATCGCTCGGCGCCGTCAACACTCTGCGCTGGAACGAGCGCGGCTGGCATGGCTTCAACACCGACGGTTACGGTCTCGCCGCCGCAGTCCGCGAAACCCTCGGTCGCGACCTCGCGAAAGCCCACGTGATCTTGCTCGGCGCCGGTGGCGCCGCTCGCGGCGCCGCCGTCGAATGCCTCCAGCGCGGCTGCGCCTCGCTCTGGATCGCCAACCGCACGCCGGAAAATCTCGCTGCACTCCTCGCGCTCCTCACGCCGATCGCCGGCGGGATTCCGCTCCGCGGTTTTTCGCCCGCCGCGCCGCCGGCCGATCTGCCGGCCAGCGCACTCCTGATCAACGCCACAAGCGCCGGCCTCCGCGCCACCGATCCCGCTCCGACCGATCTTGCGACGCTGCCGCGGCCGGCGGCGGTGTTCGACATGATCTACAACCCGCCGCTGACCGCGCTGCTTCGCTCTGCCGCCACGCTCGGCGTGCCCTACGCCAACGGCCTCGCGATGCTCGTCCACCAAGGCGCCAAATCCCTCGAAATCTGGAGCGGCGCTTCGCCTGCCATCACCGCACCCACGATGGCCGCCGCGGCGCGTGCCGCGTTGGGCGTTTGACTTTACCGCCAGCGAAATCCGCAATCCGCCTTCGATGTCCGCCTCCCTCGCCGAAACCGCCGCCGCGTTTCCGTGGTTTTTCCCCACGTTCGTTTTTGCGATCGGCGCGTGTGTCGGCAGTTTTCTCAATGTCGTCATCTTCCGCGTGCCGAAGGAGGAATCGATCGTCACACCGGGCTCGCACTGCGGCTGCGGCCAGCCGATCAAGTGGCACGACAATATTCCGATCGTTTCGTGGTTGTTGCTGCGCGGACGAGCGCGGTGCTGCGGGCGGAAATTTTCCTTTCGTTATCCGTTCGTCGAGTTGCTGACGGCGGTGCTCTTCGTCGCGTGTTGGCTGAAACTTTCCCCGGCCGTCGCGGTGTGCGGTTGGATTTTTCTGAGTTGCCTCGTCGCCGCGACGTTCATCGATCTCGATCACTTTATCATTCCCGACGTGTTCACGATCGGACTGGGCGTCGTGGGGGTGCTGCTCTCGCTTGCCGTGCCAGCACTTCACGTAGCGCCCAGCGAGATGCTGCTGCTCGACACGCTGCGGGCCGGCACCGCTTCGGTGCTCGGCTTGCTCGTCGGGTCCGGTTTGGTGTTGTGGATCTTGCTGCTGTCGGAAGCGATTTTGAAAAAGGAAGCGATGGGTTTCGGCGACGTGAAATTTGTCGGCGCCATCGGCGCCTTCTGCGGCTGGCAAGGCGCGGTGTTTTCCATATTTGGCGGGGCACTGGTCGGCACCGCGTGGTTTGCGGTCGCATGGCTGTGGCAGAAAATCTCGGGCAAGGCGTCGCCGGTCGCGCCACCCTCCGAAAACGCCGCCGGTGAAGCGGTGCCGCTGGCGTTCGGCGCGCAGGTCCCCTTCGGACCGATGCTCGCCATCGCGGGCGCGCTGCACTTCTTGTTTTTCCGCGGCGCCCTCGCGACGTGGTTCGGAGAAGTCGCGGTGTTGTTCTAGGGCGTAAACAGTTCCGCCCCATCGCCGGTTTGCGCGTGGAGGATATCGGGGGCGGCGCCGAATTTTTCCGCATAGGCGGCCGCGACTAAATTGGCTTCGTCATCACCAAACGCTACCGAGGTGAGCGCCATCACGGCGCCGCCAAATCCGCCGCCGGTCAACCGCGCTCCGAAGACCGCGGGTTGAGAAGTCAGGGTAGTGACGAGAAAATCGAGCTCAGGCGTGCTGTTTTCGAACCACATCTGCGAACTGCGGTGCGACGCGGTGAGTAATTTTCCGACCGCCGCCAGATCGCCCACACGCAAGGCGGCTACGGTGGCGGAGACGCGTGCGATTTCCTCGACGATGTGGCGCGCGCGCTTGAACACGATCGGAGAAAATTTCCGCTCCGCCACCAGCAGCGCCGCGGGATTAGTTTCGACGAGCAAGCCGACGCTGAGCGCCTGCGCCGCCTCCATGCACTCGCGGTGGCGCGCCGCGTAGAGACCATCCACGAGGGCGTGTTTCGTGTGCGTGTTGAAAATCCAAAAATGCGCGCCGCCGGGCAGTGGCACCGTCTCAAAACGCGGGCCGCGGCAGTCGATGAAGACAAGGTGGTCTTTTTTGCCGAAGCCCGACACGCCTTGATCGAGGATACCGCACGGCACGCCGACAAAATGATTTTCGGCATGCTTCCCGACCTTCACGAGGATTTCACGCGACGGCTGTTGCGCCGTCGCCGCCAGGAATGCGAGACCCGAGGCAAGTTCGATCGCCGCGCTGCTGCTGAGGCCCGCGCCGACCGGCAAATCCGACATCGCCAGATAATCGAAACCCGCCGGCGCGCGCAGCGAGAATTCGGGTAGCGCCGCGAGCACGCCGAGCGGATAATTCACCCAAGCCGCCGCACCGGCTTGCTTTTTCATCCGATCGGCCGGCAACGCCACGACCTCGCTGAGTTGATCACTCGCGAAGCGGCGCTGGCCATCGTCGCGCAACGCTAGTCCCACCCACACACCGCGATCGATCGCGGCGCCGAGCACGGGGCCGCCGTTGTAGTCGGTGTGATTGCCGATGAATTCGATCCGGCCCGGCGCCCGAGCGATCCAGTGCGGCGCGCGGCCAAAGGAGGCGCGAAATTTTTCGATCAGCCAGGGTTTCATGCGAAGATGCACTCAATAAAAAACCCGCCGGAAGTCGGCGGGTCGAGCGGGAAGCACATGGGAACGGGAAGGGCGTCAGGCGCTAGCGCGCAATTCGGTTCCGGCCCGGAACCGCACGGTTTTCATCGCGCGGATTTTCATCGGTTGCTTGGTGTGGGGGTTAAAGCCCCGGCGCGCCGGCCGCGTAGCAATCGCAAACGTGCCAAACCCGACCAGCGAAACTTCCTTGTCCCGCTTGAGTCCGCGTTTCACCGCCGCGAACACAGCGTCCGCGGCCCGTTCCGCTCCGGCCTTGGATGTTCCCTCGCCCAACAGTTTCTGCACTTCATCAACGAGGGCGGCTTTGTTCATCAGGGTGGAGGCGCGAAGGAAGGAGCAACGCGCTGGGCGGTCAAATCGAATCCCGTCGACATCGCGATGCGAGGACGTCGTCAGCGCGCACCCGCCGCTCCGCGACTTACTCAAGTTTGCCGATCAATGACCCGTTACGATGACGGTCGCAGGCGCGTCGGGCGCAAAGCTCAAGCGCGCACCCGGCGTGACGTGCAACAGGGATACCATCGCGAGCCCCAAAAATCCGCCGATGCCGTCCGGGGCCGTCGAACGCAACTCTCCGACCTGCCGCGGCCCGAGAAACAGCGGCGCTGGTAGGCCGGGAATTTTCGAGACTGTCACCGCGACTCGCACGAGCCGCCGCCGCACCTGCCCCATCGTTTTCAGCCGAGCCATCACCTCCTGACCGAGGTAGCAGCCCTTGGTATATGAAATCGCGTCACCCTCGATTCCCCCTTCATTGGGCAAATCGCCCGGTCCGAGATCGGTTGGAACGGCGGGGATGCCCGCCTCGATGCGCCGCCGCACAACTTCATCAGCGGAAAGTTCACGCACACCCTCTAACCGAGCATGCACCGCAGTCCGCACACTCGTCGGAAAAAGCCATTCAACGCTTTCCGTCGTGCCGCGCCGGCCACGAAACAGAAAACCCTCGTGCGCTTCCGCAGCGAGTTGCGCCCACGCGCCTCCACCAAAAACCGTCACCGCCGACCAATCCGCTGAGGCATCCTCCAAAACCACATCATCAGCGATCACAAAAGCCTCCAGTCGCTCCCGAATCGTCGCCGCCAGCGAAAAATAACTGGCAATCCAAAACTCACCCGTCATCCCCGCGAAAACGAAGCTGTCGGCGCGCACTTTGCCCTTCACATCGAGCCACAGCCCATACACGGCATCGTTAGTCGGCAGCTTCCGCAGATCGTTCGTAAACTGCCCTTGCAGAAAATCTGCGGCGTCGCCACCTGTCACGCGCAGCCAAGCGGCCGGTTTCCACTCGAAAAACGCCGACTGAGGTAAAAAATGCATAGTGGTTAAAAACCTGTTATTGAAATACTTGAAAACAAAGTGACAGATTTTGCAAACTCGCCCTTGACGATGCGGCCCTGTGCGCTATCTCTTCACCCATCAGTTTAACACTTCTCCCCGCCTAGCGGGGAGTTTTGGGGTAACTAAGAAAGCAAAGGCCGGCCGCTTAGGGGTAAGCGGCCGGCCACTTTTTTGCCCATCGCGATCGACTTCGCAAACACAAGGACCGGGAATGACGGAAGCTGGGCTTGCGCGCCGCGCGCCCCGATCGCCAAGCTGGCGATTCATGCAGAGAACTTCCGACCTCAATGTCGTTGAGACCCGCGCCCTGCCCTCACCCGGCGCGTTGCTGGCTGAACAGCCCAAGACCGAGGCCCAGGCCGAATTTGTGACGCGCGCGCGCCGCGAAATCCACCGACTCATCTTTACCGACGACCGGCGCTTTCTCCTGATCGTCGGCCCGTGTTCGATCCATGATATTGAGGCGGGCCGCGACTATGCGCGGAAGCTCGCCGCGCTCTCCCGCGAAGTCGCCGACCGCGTGATGATCGTCATGCGCGTGTATTTCGAGAAACCCCGCACCACCGTCGGATGGAAGGGCCTCATCATGGATCCCCACCTCGACGGATCGCACGACATCGCCGCCGGGCTGCGCCTCGGCCGGACCTTTCTGTGCGACGTGCTCGATCTCGGATTGCCCACGGCCACGGAGTTTCTCGATCCGATCACGCCGCAATACGTCGCCGATCTCGTGTGCTGGGGCGCCATCGGTGCGCGCACGGCTGAATCGCAGACGCATCGCCAGATGGCCAGCGGTCTCTCGATGCCACTCGGATTCAAGAACGGCACCGACGGTTCCATAGCCACGGCGATCAACGCCATCAAGGCCGCCGCGCAGCCGCACACGTTTCTCGGCATCAACCTTGACGGCGCCGCCTCCGCGATCGTCACGCGCGGCAATCCCGATTGCCACATCGTCCTCCGTGGCGGCGCCACCGGTCCCAACTACTCGTCCGCCCACATCGCCCAGACCGAGCAACTCCTCGCGAAAGCCGGCCTCCCGCGCTCCGTTCTGGTCGACTGCTCGCATGACAACTCCGCAAAACAGCCCGAGCGTCAACCCGAAGTCCTGCGCGAATTGCTTGCCCAAATCACCGCCGGCAACGCCTCGATCATGGGCGCAATGCTCGAGAGCAACCTCGTCGCCGGCAGCCAAACCTTTCCCCAACCCCGCGAAAAACTCCGCTATGGCGTGAGCATCACCGACGGCTGCATCGACTGGTCGTCCACGGAGAAACTCGTCCGCGAACTTCACACCGCCCTCGGCCCGCGTTTTAAGTGACCGCGGAAACGACTGCCACTGGCAGACTGTCCGCACTGACCACCATCGGCGGCGGCAAGAGCGAATAGAGCACCGGGGTCACCAGTCGCGAGAGCAGCAGCGAACTGATCAGCCCACCGATGATCACAACGGCGAGCGGCGAATAAAGTCCGCTGCCCTGCAACGCCAACGGCAAGAGCGCTCCGACCGCCGTGAGCGTCGTCAACACGACTGGCAGGAAACGAATTTCGCCCGCGCGCTCGATTGCCTCGCGCAGCGGCACGCCCTGCTCACGCAGCTGGTTTGTGAAATCCACGAGGAGGATCGAATTTTTGATCTCGATGCCGATGAGGGCCACGAAGCCGATCGCCGCCATGAACGAGAGCGAGTAGCCGGTGACCGCGAGCCCCAGAATGCCGCCGATGAAGCCGAGCGGGATCACCGAACCCACGATGAACGTCCCGCGAAAGCTGCGGAACTCGAGCACCAGAATCGCGAGGATGCCGAAAGCCGCGATCAGGATGGCGCCGCCGAGGTTGCCAAAACTTTCGTGTCGGCTCTCGACTTCGCCGCCGAACTCCCAGCGCACGGCCGCGGGCCACGCGATTTTTTTCAATTCCTGCGCCGTCGCATCCGTCAGCTTGTCCACGTTGAAGCCGTCGCGCACGAACGCCGCCACGGCGACCGAGCGCTCCCGATTAAAGCGCTGGATAACCGGCGGCGCCGACTCGAATTTCAACTCCGCGACCTGCGCAATCGGCACGAATTCACCCGTCGCCGCGCTCTGCACTTGAATTTTCGGCCAGTTGTCGAGGGTCGCGCGCTCGCCTCGCGGCAAAGCGACTTGAATCGCATACTGGTCGCCGTTGCTGTGCCGAAAGCGGCTCACGTCGAGACCGGCAAACGCGAGGCGCACCGCGCGATCGATCTCCGCTTCGGCCACGCCGAGCATCGACGCGACGGGTCGGTTGATTATCACGCGCAGGTCGGTGCGGCGCACGCGGAGCGGATTGTGCACGGAGTGAGTGCCATCGATCGCCCGGAGCCGCGCTTCGACCTGCGCGGCGAGCTCCGCCAGCGTGTCCAAATCCTCGGCAAACACGCGCACCACAATCGGCGCCTCGATCGGCGGGCCGTTTTCAAATTCCTTCACCACGATGCGCGCGCCGGGAATCGCCGCGAGCTCGCGGCGCAGTCCTTCGAGCGCCGCGGGCGTCGTTTTCGGATCGTAAGATTTCAGCGCGGCAAAAATCTCCGCGATGTTTGCCTTCGCCGCCTGCGGCACTTCGTTGTAGTAAATCTGTGGGTTGAAATTTCCGACGGTCGTGAAGTAGTTCGCGAGCTGCGGCAACTGCGCGAGCCGCGCCTCAACCTGCTGGGTGATGGCATCGGTCGCGGCGATGCTGGCGCCCTCCTCCGCCTCGATCTGAATTAAAAATTGCGGCACGCCGGCCTTCGGAAACAGCGAGAAACCGATACGCGGCACGAGCGAGAAGCTCGTCACTACAAGCAGCGCCGCTGCAGTAAGCGTCATTCCGCGGTGCTGCATGCACCAGTGAAGCAGCGGCCGGTAAGTGCGCTCGATGCCGCGCCGCAGTCCGCGCAGGAGGAAATTTCCCTCGGTGTCCTCGTGGCCGCGCAGCCAGAGGCTCGCCAGTAGCGGAATCACGGTCAGCGAAACCACCATCGAGGCGAGCACCGTGTAAACGACCGCCAGCGGCATGCTACGAATGAACTGACCCGGTCCGCCCGGCAGCATGATGAGCGGCAGAAACGCGAAGAGCAGCGTGGCAGTCGTGCCCACCACCGCCACGGCGATTTGCTGAGTCGCCTTGATCGCCGCCTCCACCGGGCCGTGACCAAGCCGACGGAAACGTGCGATGTTTTCCACCACCACAATCGAGTCGTCCACGAGCAACCCGAGCGCGATCACGCAGCCGACGATGCTCAATTGGTTCAGACTATAGCCGGTGTAGTAGAGCGCCGTGAGACCCATCGCCAGCGAGAGCGGGATCGAGACCATCACCAGCACCGACGCGCGGAAGCCCAGCGGCAGCACCGTCAGCAGCACGAGTGCAAACGCGATAAGGAAATCGTCCTGCAGCCGGCCGAGCCGGTGCTCGACGTTTTTCGATTGGTCCCAGCCTATCTCGAGCCGCACATCGCCCGGCAGCGTCGGGCGAAACTTTCCGAGTTCGACGCTGAGGCGCTGGCTCAGCTCGAAAAAATTCTGCTGCGGCCGCGGCCGCACCGTCACGAAGATCGCCCGCTCCCCGTTGTAGCGGCCAAAATCTTCCTTGTCCGCCGTAGTCCACCGCACTTCCGCCACATCTTTCAGGTGCACGACCGCGGTGCCGCTGCCGGCGACGGGCGTCATCCGCACCTCCTCGATATCCGCGTAGCTGCCGCTCGTCTTCAAGTTGAACCGGCGATCGCCGAGTTCCACGGCGCCGCCGGGGATGCTCGCGTTGTCGCCCTGAATCGCGGCGATGATCTGATTCAACGGCAGCTTGAGCTGCGACACCCGATCAAGGTCCAGCGACACGCGGACTTGCTTCTCCGGAAACGCGTGCTTGCGCACCTGCCGCACGCCGGAGACAGCTTCGAGGCGTTTGCGCAACGCCTCCGCGAGATCCTGCATCCGCGCGTAGCTGGCGTCAGGCGAGACGAGCGCGACCTGCATCACGGCGACATTGCTGGTCTCGAATTTCCGGACGTCGATATTCGCCACGCCGTCGGGGAGCGCCGCCCGCTGCACGTTCACCTGCCGCAGCACTTCGTCGTATTTTTTCTCCGGATCGGTGCCGTAGAAAAAATCGACTCCGATGACCGCGAAACCGTCTTTCACCGTCGATCGAATTTTGTCGATGTCATCGAGTTCCTTGAACGCATCCTCCAGCGGGCGCGCGACAAGTTGCTCGATGTCGGTGGCGTTGGCGCCAGGATAAGCGACGACAACTGAAAACGACGGCACCTTGAAATCCGGATCCTCGAGTCGCGGGATCGCGAGAAACGAACTCACGCCCAGCGCGGCCAGACACAGGAAAACCACCAGCGTGAACTGGGAGTTCTTGACGGCGTAGTCGGTGATTTTCATCGCACCGCCGTGCCAACCGCCACCGCTGCCGTCGCGGTCTTAACGACCGGCACCGCGATTTCCACCGGCATCCCATCGCGCAGAAATTCCGCTCCCGTCACTACGATTTGCCCCGTCCGTGACAAGGGTGTGGCCAGATAAGCGTTCGCCCCCAACAGCGCCTCCACCTGCACCTCCACCCGCCGTGCGACCAGTGAATTCGCTTCGACCACATAAAGGCTCGCTCCATCCGCCGCGCCCTCGATTAACGCGCTCGCCGCCACGATCGGCCGCGCGGCCACGGCCCGCGGATGGATCGTCACGGCGACCACAAAACCGGACCGGGCTTCCGCCGGCGGTTCGTCCAACGTGATCTCAACTTGGGTCGTGCGCGTGGTGGGATCCGTGGCTTCGGAAATATGCGCCACGCGGCCCAGACAACGGCCGCCCGCCGCACCCGGCAGTGCGATCTCCACCGGATCGCCGGGTCGCACGCGCTCGACGTCGCGCTCCGCCAGTCCGGCACGGGCAAGCCAGCCGTCCTCATCCGCTGCAAAACCGAGCACCGGGCGGCCAGCGGCGACAAGTTCATTCGGTTCCACCAGGCGGCGGAGCACGCGGCCGGTGGCCGGCGCGGTGATGACGGCGAAGCGCCGGTTAAACTCGGCAATGCGCATCTGCGCGCCCGCCTGATCGAGCGCCGTCCGCGCATCCTGCAGGCTCTCGATCGACACCGCGTTGCTCGCCTGCAGTTTTTCCACGCGATCAAAATTCCGCTGCGTTTTTTCCAGCGCACTGCGCGCCTGCGAAAGCTGCGCCTCGATTTCCTCGAGCCGCAACTGCGCCAGCACCTGATTTTTTTGCACAATGTCGCCCGCACGGACGAGCACCGTCTCCACCACGCCGCCCACTTTAAACGAAAGATCCGCCTCGGTCTTGCGGGCCATCACGCCGCTGACGCGCACCGGCACCGCTTCCGTGGAATACGTCACCGGCGCCACGCGCACGACGACCGGCCTCACTGCGAGACTGGTGGCCGAAACCGCCTTCGCGCAACCGGACACGGAAAACGCGCCGATGGCGGCGAAACCCAGCAGGAGCGACGCACGCCAGCGACCGGAGGTTAGTGGAGACAGGAATAAGCGGATATTCATGACGAGAAAAACGCGCCCACCACCGCCAGCCCCACCGGGTGAAGGCTGTTGGAACAGGAGGAATGCCACAGTGCGCCGCGCATTGGCTGACACCGTGATTGATATTGACACTCTGTCAATATCTCTCTTTATCCGCTAGCGTTTGGCGGCGAGTGAGCCGCGCATCAGCGCAAAGCCGTGCTCCATCATTTGCGCGGTGTTCAGCTGGAAAAACTCCTGCAACATGCACTCTTTTCGCGAGGCAATCTGGATGAGCCCGTGGGTAAAAGCCCAGATGGACACCGCCGCGGGCCGCGGATCGCCCACCGACTTTGCGATCGAACCGTCAGCGATGCCGTTGGCGAGCGCCTGCACCACCTGACCGATGCAACCCCGCCCATGCTCGTTCGCCTGCTGCTCGTTTTCCGACTCGTCATCGGGATCAAGATCCTTGGCGTGAAACTGTGAAATCAGCTCGAAATAGAGTGGTTCCTCGCGGGCAAACGCGAAATAGGCGCGCCCCAGCGCCATGCACTGCTCAAGCCCCGTGGCGTGCGTGGCCATGACCGTCGCGAACCGCCGCTCCAAGTCCTCCAACCCCCGGCGGCAGACCGCATGAAACAGGTCTTCGCGCGTGGGAAAATAGACATAAACCAGCGACCGGCTCAACCGCGCCCGCGCCGCGATTTTGCCAAAATCCGTCTGATCCCAACCCTGCTTGGCGATGACACGCTCCGCGGCGTCCAGGATATCCTGCCGCCTCATTTCCTTTTCCTCGTCGCGTCGGGTGCGCACGGGATTATTCTTAGACACAGTGTCAGCCATCGCCAAAGAAGTTGGCCGGAGTCCCGAAAAAAGCCAGCAGTTAAATAATGACAGCCGACAAGCCGCCGCATAACCGCCCCGCGTAAAAACCAATTCTTGCCTGTCATGCATCGGATGTGCGTGCTTAACGCACAACCAATTCCTCTGCATGAAAACCCCCATCCGCGTCGCCGTCACCGGAGCCGCCGGCCAAATCGGCTACTCCCTCCTCTTCCGCATCGCCTCGGGTGCGATGTTCGGACCTGACCAACCGGTCATCCTTCAACTCATCGAAGCGCCGATTGAAAAGGCGCTGAAGGCGCTCGAAGGCGTCGCGATGGAGATCGACGACTGCGCGTTTCCGCTCGTGAAGGGCATTGTGCAAACTTCCGATCCCGCAGTCGGTTTCAAGGACGCCAACTGGATTCTCCTCGTCGGCGCCAAGCCCCGCGGCCCCGGCATGGAGCGCGCCGATCTCCTCAAGGACAACGGCAAGATCTTCATCGGCCAAGGCCAGATCATCGACGCCGTCGCGGCGGCCGATGCGCGCGTCGTCGTCGTCGGCAATCCTGCCAACACGAATTGCATGATCGCCGCCTCGCAGGCGAAACGCCTCCCGGCCGAGCGGTTCACCGCGATGGTCCGCCTCGATCAAAACCGCGCGCAGACGCAGCTCGCGAAAAAAGCCGGCGTCGATCTCACGACCGTCCAAAATATTTTCATCTACGGCAACCACAGCCCGACGATGTTCCCCGCCTTCGCCCACGCCACCATCGGCGGCCAGCCGGCGACAGCGGTCATCACCGACGCCGCGTGGTTCCAAGGCCCGTTCTGCGAAACCGTCGGCAAGCGCGGCGCCGCGATTATCGCCGCCCGTGGCGCCTCGTCAGCCGCCTCCGCCGCCAACGCCCTCGTCGATCACGTTCGCTCGCTCGTCACGCCCGGCGCGATCCACTCCGTCGCAGTGAAATCGAACGGCCTCTACGGCTTCGACGCCAACGTCTGGGCCGGCATGCCGGTCCGCACGACGACGCCCGGCAGCTACGAAGTCATCACGACCTACGCGATGGACGATTTCGCCAAATCGAAAATCGCCACGACGAACAAGGAACTCGCCGAAGAGCGCGCGTTCGTCGCTGAGATGATCAAGTAACCGGTCGAGTTCGACAGTCTGCTTTCGCGGCGCCCAACTCAGGCGCCGCTTTTTTGTGTCGGTTAAACGATCAGCCCGCTCAGCCCCTTGCTGATCCGAAACGCCTCACGCACCGCGGCGAACTGTTCGATGAGTTCCGCCGGCCCGGCTCCGCGCGGGAAGACGATCTCCAGCGTCGCGCCTGTGCAGCGCACCACCGCATCGACACTCTCAACCGAGATCGTGCAGTCACGATAGTCCGACGGATAAGTCACCGCCAGTCCGTCATCGCAATCCAGTTCCTCGATCGCGTCGATCACCGCCTCGACGCGCGCGCCTTTTTTCAGGGCGAACGAAATCTCGGTGAAGCGTCCCGAGAAAATTTGTGCGAAGGCCTCCGACCGCAGCAATTCGGCATTCATCACACCGCGCAGCGTCGTCGTCACGGCGTAGCGCGCCGGTTCGCGTTCTTCGAGCGCGTAGAAAAGCTCCACGGAAAAATCTTTCGCGCCGAGCATCGCCAGCGGACTCGTCACACTGAGCACGACGTCCATGCGCTTGTAATCAAGCGCGGCGCGCACGTCCTGAAAAAGTTTTTCCGCTTCGTCCGCCAGCTCACGTTCGCAGATTTTCCCGAGAAACGCATTCGTCGTCGCGTTGGCGGCATCCGGCAGCGTGTGGTGTCCCTTCTTGAAACCCGCGAGCGCCTTCACCCATCCGCTGCCCCGGCCGACAAAGCTGATGCCGGCCACAACACGGGAAGGAAGTTCATCGGGCGACATAGCCCCGACAAAAAACTCTGGCGCGGCCGAACCCGCCAGCACGAAAATCGCAGCTCACGCCACCGCCGGCTTTGCGCTCGCCTTCTTGAACAGCGCGACGATTCCGACGAGCGCCATGATCGGCAGCCAAATCGGCGATAACACCAGCGCCAGCAGCAGTCCCACCCCCAGTATCACCGCGGCGAGCGACAACCCCACGACCGCGACCAATGCCACGACGAGCCCAAGCGCGCAACCCAACACCAGCGTCACCGGAAGCAGCTTCACCGCGGCGATGACCGCGAGGACGACCAGTAGGATTTTCAGAAAGGTCTTCATGCTCCAAAAACACCACTGGACGCGAAAAGTTGCAGCCCGAGCGGTTTCAGGTGTTTCGTGTATTTCGTGGTGAATAAAACTCCGATTCCCGTCGTCGCCGCCGTCATCGAAGACGCCGCCAGCCGCGTGCTCGTCGCCCAGCGCCCCGAGCACAAACACCTCGCGCTCAAGTGGGAGTTCCCCGGCGGTAAAGTGGAGTCCGGCGAATCGCCCGAAGTCGCCCTCACCCGCGAACTGCGCGAGGAACTCGGCGTCGAAATCGAAATCGTCCGCGCCCTTCCACGCTTCACCCACGATTACGGCGACGTGATCATTGCGATGATTCCGTTTGTGTGCCGACTCGCGCCCACGAGCGCCCCGCCCCACCCGCACGAACACCTCGCCGTGCGCTGGATCGCGCCGGCCGCCCTCGACTCGCTGGATCTCGCCGCCGCCGATTGGCCGGTGGTGCAAAGTTACCGCGCCTAAACGATTCCGCGCTCCAACCACAGGTGCTCGCCGGCGACGATTTGTTGCGCAAGCTCGTAGCCGGGTTGGTCGGAGTTCTCCGCGACGCCGCGGAAATTCTGCGCGATGCGCGCCTGCGCCTGCGCCGCAAAATCGTCCACCAGCGCGCAGACCTTCGCCTCCGGTTCGCCGTCCGCGAGCAGCTTTTGCGCATAAACGCAGCTCGCCGCGATCGCGAACAGGTCGGCGCCGATGTCGGCCAGGCGTCCCAGAAGCACCTGGCGTTTCTCCAGCTTCGGGCCGAATTTCACCATCTGGTGAAATAGGGTCCGCGCCATTTTCCGGCCGAGCGACGCGACGCGCGCGAAATGCTCCGCCAGCCGCGGATGCATGTCCGGAGGCAAGCCGCCCGCCGGGAGCCACTGCGCCGGATACCAACCGAGATAAAATCCCGCCGCCTTCGCCGCGCTCGCGATTCGCTCATGCCACGGCCGCTCGGAATTGAGCGCCACGCCCGCGATCTTCAGGTGCGGATCGAGCGCTTCGCGCATGATGAACAGCCGCATGATCTCCGACGAACCCTCAAAGATCGTCGTCACACGGTTGTCGCGCATCAGGCGCTCGACCGGGAAGGGTTTCTCGCCGCGCGCTTTCAGCGATTCGACGGTCTCGTAACCGCGCCCGCCGCGGATCTGCATCACGTCGTCGAGACACATCCACGCTTTTTCCGTCGCCCAGAGTTTGCACATCGCCGCCTCGAGGCGGATGTCGGCCTTCTTGTCGCGGTCGACGATGCGCGAAGTCACCAGCAACATTCCTTCCATGGCAAACGCGTGCGCCGCGATGCGCCGGACCTTTTCCGCGATCGCCGCGTGCTGGCCGATGGGCAAGCCCCATTGAATACGCTCGGCGCACCATTCGCGCGCGATCGCCAGGGAACGCTTCGCCATGCCGATGCTCGACGCGGGGATCGACAGCCGCCCGGCGTTGAGCGTGCTCAGCGCCACTTTCAACCCGCGCCCTTCGCCGCCGATGATGTGGGCGCGCGGCACCCGCACATTCGTGAACCGGATCACGCCGTTGTAGAGCGCGCGCAACCCCATGAATTGGCAGCGATGCACGAGGGCGATGCCGGGCGAGTTCGCCTCGACGACAAACGTCGTGATCTGCGTGCGCGGTTTGCCGCCGACAATCTTGGGCGCCGTTTTGGCTGCGACGATGAGCAGGCCGGCGCAGGTGCCGTTGGAGCACCACAGCTTTTCGCCGTTGAGCACAAAATCGTCGCCGTCCGGCTCCGCCGTCGTCTTTAGCCGCGCCGGATCGGAGCCGACCCCGTGCTCCGTCAGCGCAAACGCCGATACTTCGCCACCGGCGACGCGCGGGAGAAATTTCCGTTTCTGCTCCTCCGTCCCGAACAGCATCAGCGGCTGCGGCACGCCGACCGACTGGTGCACCGACACGTGCGCAAACGTGTTCATGCAGTGGCTCGCGATGGCGAGGCACGCGCGGCAATACGTCGTCTGCGAGAGCCCCAGCCCGCCATATTCGCGCGGTACCTTGATGCCGTAGGCGCCGAGCGCCGCGAGCCCGTTCCGGACCGCCACAGGAATCTCGCCCGTGCGATCGATCAGATCGGCGTCGACGTGGGCGCGCAAAAAGGCCGCGAGCGCCGCGAGAAATTTCTCCGCGCGCTCTTGTTCTTCCGCCGCCGGCGCCGTGAGCGGATAGAGTTTGTCCGGCCGAAAACGCCCCATGAACAGGTGCGCGACAAAGCTCAGGTCGTCGTGCGATTCGCGGGCGGCCTCCGTGACTTGGAGCGCGGCCCTCTGGCCCTCGCTCATTTTCGACATGTCGATGACAGAGCGTCCGTCGTCGGATTTTTGCGGCGACACCGCCGGCTGGGAGAAAATTTCGGCCATAGAGAGCACGGCACGAGGCCGCGTTAAGGGTTGCCGCGGCGGGGTTGGGGTTGAGCCGCGGAGATTTTGTGACCGAAGACTTATTCGAGTCCGCAGGTCAGGTCAACGACCTCGCCTTACGCCGCACGGACTAAACGCCGGATGCGGCGGGCGAGGATCAGCGCTAAGCGGTCCTGCCGCGCTCGACACGATGCGGCGTCTGCGTTTCGTTTCACTCGATGCCGCTCACTCCGCTCGACCCCGCCAACGTCGGCCGTCTGCCCGCTCCCGGCGACAATGTCGCGATCGCCGTGCGCCGGCTCGAAGCCGGCACGATCCTCGCATTCGCCGACGGTGCGCGGGTGCTCGCTCACACCGTGCTCGAAGGGCACCGCTTCGCCGCCCGTTCCATCGCCGTGAGCGAGCCGCTGCTCTCGTGGGGACTGCCTTTCGGGATCGCGCTCGCTGCGATCGCACCCGGCGATTATGTCTGCAACCAGTCGATGCTCGACGCGCTCGGTGTGCGCCAACTCGACGGTGCGATCCTGCCAGCGAAACCAAACTTCGCGGATTGCCTCGTGCCTTTTTCGTTCGACGAGAAAAACTTTTCTCCCAGTCCACCGACGGAACGCAGCGAAACCCAGCACACCTTCTCCGGCTATCGCCGGGCCGGCGCGCGCGGCGTCGGCACGCGCAACACCATCGTGATCCTCGGCACGACCTCGCGCACGGCGAGTTTCGCGCGCCAACTCGCCGCGCGGCTCCAACCGCTCGCCCGCGTGCATCCGTCGCTCGATGGCCTCGTGACCATCGCGCACACCGAGGGCGGCGGCAACACCGAGCCCAACAACGCGAATGAAATTCTCCGCGCGCTCGCCGGCTTCATCGTGCATCCGAACGTAGGCGCCGTTCTCGCCGTCGACTACGGCGTCGAACCGATCACGAACGCGCGCCTCGAAAATTTCATGCGCACCCACGTCTATCCGCTCGACGACGTGCCGCATCATTTTCTGTCGATCCGCGGCGGACTAGCCGCCGCGCTCGCCGAGGGAGAAAAAATTGTCCGCGGCTGGCTGCCGATGATCGCCGCGCTGCCCCGCACCACCGAGCCGCTGAGCGGACTCCGCATCGCGCTCCAATGCGGCGGCTCGGATGCGTTTTCCGGCGTCTCCGGCAATCCGCTCGCTGGCACGCTCGTGCATGAAGTCATCCGCCACGGAGGCACCGCCGTGCTCACCGAGACTGACGAAGCCGTCGGCGCCGAGGCCTACCTCCTGAAAAATATCCGTGACCTCGCCACAGCGCGTGCGTTCCTCGGCAAGATCGAATCGTTTCGCGAACGCCTGCGCTGGCACGGCATCACCCCCGAAAGCAATCCCTCCGCCGGCAACAAATTTCGCGGCCTCTACAACATCGCCCTGAAATCCCTCGGTGCCGTGCACAAAAAAGATCCGCGCACACGGATCGATTTTGTCACCGATTATGCGCTGCCGCTGGCCGCGCCGGGTTTCTATTTCATGAACGGCCCCGGCAACGACCTTGAAGGCGTCGCCGGGCAGATCGCCGCCGGCTGCAATCTCGTCCTCTTCGTCACAGGCAACGGTTCGATCACGAATTTCCCGTTTGTGCCGACACTAAAGGTCACGACGACCACGCGCCGCCACCAGCTGCTCATTCACGAAATGGACATCAACGCCGGCCGCTACCTCGACGGCGAAGCGATGCCCACCCTCACCGCCGAGTATTTCGATCTACTGCTTGCCACGGCTTCGGGTCAGCGCACGAAAGGCGAGCACGCGGGCCACTCGCAAGTTTCTATCTGGCGCAACTGGTCGCAGACCGACGCCACCCGCGTCGCCGAGATTCGCGCCCGGCCCGCCCCCGACGGAAAGCCGCTGCAGCTCGCGTCCGGTATCGCGCCGGATTCGCCCACGCTTTCGGCCATCCAAAGCGAAACCGGATTCGCCACCGAGCGCGTCGGACTCGTGCTCCCGACCAGTCTGTGCTCCGCGCAAATCGCCCGCCTTGCCGCCGACCGGCTCAACGCTAAAAAAATCGGCGCGGCGCTCGGCATATCCCGCTTTGTCGCACTCGCCCACACCGAGGGCTGCGGCTTCGGCGGCGAGACGATGTATCACCTGCTCCACCGGACTTATCGCGGCTACCTCACGCATCCCAACGTCGCCGCCGCGCTCCTCCTTGAGCATGGCTGCGAAAAAGTTCCCAACGACGTCATGCGTCGGCAACTGGAGGCCGCGGGCGTGCCGCCGGCGCGTTTCGGCTGGGCCAGCGTTCAACTCGACGGCGGCATCGATAAAGCGGTCGCCAAAACCGAGGCTTGGTTCGTGGAGAAAATTGCCGCG
Organism: uncultured Opitutia bacterium; assembly: GCA_903840415.1. Taxonomy (GTDB): domain Bacteria; phylum Verrucomicrobiota; class Verrucomicrobiia; order Opitutales; family Opitutaceae; genus CAITWF01. Next base: position 26,641 of record CAIMFY010000083.1, read on the forward strand.
CTCCCAGTCGCAGTCATCACCACCGCTGATCTCGGCGCGCTCAACCTCGCACTCATGACGGCTGCACCAGTGTCCATTTTCACCGCCGCGACACTCGCCACCGTCACCCGCACCATTGTCAGCGCCGGCGGCTCTGTCCTGCTGTCCGAAAGCGATCCGCTGCTCGCGAATGAATTTTTTCGTGCAGCCGTTTTCGCCCTGCATGCGCCGCACGCCACGCTAGCCTACGGCCAGCCGATCGCCACGCACGGCCTCCACATCGTCGCCACTGAAACCGATCACTGGACGGAAAATCTCACCGGTCTCGGCGGCTGCGGCGCCCATCTCGCGCTTACCGTCGTCAGCGGCCACGCCCGGCAAGGGCACCCGTTGCTGTCAGTGATTCAAGTCGCCGAAGCCAGCGAGTGCGGCGCGTTGCCCGCCGACGACATCGATCTGTTTCTCTCCGGCGACGACGCCGCCGATCGGTTCGCGATCGAACGTCTCCTCGTCGCCGTGGCGCAGCGCCAAATCGTGCCCGCCGCGAACACCCACGGCTTCGTCGATTTCCAGCTCACGCGCGGATTGCTCGGTGTGACGACGTAGGGTCCACGCTCACACTCGGGAAAATGCCGCCCGATGAACTTGCCTCGAAATAATGGGCACAGATTGAAACGGCAGTTTTGACTGCCCCGATCCACTCAAGCCGAACTCCGCGCCCGAGGTTTGACGGTGCATCGCATGTCCCGTCTTAAAGACGAGAGTCCCAATTCGCTCCAAGCAGTGCTATTATCAACTTTGAGTAGGTTGCCTGAATTACCCTGATCGTCGGGCGTTCCAATTCTACTCCGGGCGATTCCCAAAAACTGCTGCGCTCGGCACCCTCAATTCGTTAAGATAGGATCCTCTGCTTATGAAATCGTTGATTCTTTTCACCTGCCTAGTGGTGATGACGGGTGGCGTGCTTCACGCTCAGACGAAAGTGAAGCGCAACGCCGATGGCACCGTCAACCTGGAGAGCGAGATGCCGGCGGATGCGCACAAACTCGTCCTCGGCAACGCCGCGCCCGATTTTCATTTAAGAGCCATCGACGGAAAATTCTATTCGCTCGCCGATTTTCCCGCCAGCAACGCGCCGCTGCTCATGGTCGTGTTTCTTTCGAATCATTGCCCGTATTCCCATGCAGCCGAAACTCGTCTCATCCCGCTCGCCAAGGAATTCGCCGGCCAGGGTCTCGCCGTCATCGCGATCAACCCGAATAGCCCCGAAGGCATCGACATTGGCGAACTCGGCTACAGCAAATACAACGACAGCTTCGAGGAGATGATTCTCTATGCGAAGGAGAAAGGCTTCCCCTTTCCTTACGCCTACGACGGCGACACTCAAGAGGTCGCGAAAGCCTATGGCTGCCTCGCCACGCCGCACGTCTTCCTCTTCGATGCGCAACGCAAGCTCCGCTACGTCGGCCGCGTCGACGATTCGCGCTTCGAGGATCTCACGACCGTGAAGTCCCATGATGCTCGCAACGCAGTCGTCGAACTGCTGGCCGGGAAACCCGTCACGATTGCGTCCACGACGGTGACGGGCTGCTCGACCAAATGGAATTCCAAGAAGGGCGACATCGCCCTGGCCGATCAAAGATGGAAAGCCGAACCCGTGGATCTGGCCCCGATCGATGCGACGGGCGTCGCAAAGCTGGCGAAGAATTCGTCCAACCGCTTTCGGTTGATCAACGTGTGGGCGACGTGGTGTGCCCCGTGTGTCGCCGAATTCCCCTCGCTGGTTTCGCTAGCCCGCCGGCTGGGCAACCGCGACTTCGAATTCGACACCATCTGCATGGACGATCCGAAGATGCTGCCGCAGGCCAAGGCGTTTCTCGAAAAACAGCACGCCGCACCGCCCGGGAAGCTCAAGCGGGTGCTCAAATCCGAGGGTCGCACAGGCACCAATTATCTCTACACCGAGGCGAGCACCGACGCGCTCGTAAAGGCACTCGATCCGGAGTGGCCCGGTCCGCTGCCTCACACCGTGCTGATCGCTCCGGGCGGCAAGATCGTCTACCGCCACAATGGTCCCGTTGATCCCGATGAATTGCTCGCAAAGATTATCGCCGAACTCGGTCCTTACTACACGCCGTAACCGGAGAAGCCCTGACGGTGCGCCGGAGATTTCACCGGTGCAGTCGTAGCCGGCCAGCGGGTGGCCGAGTCCGGAGTCTGAGATTAGGAAGCGGCAACGAACGTCGGCTCGATTGCTCTCCGCCGCGCGCAACCGCACCAGTCACATCACTTCGGCGCGCCGCTCAACGGCGGCGGCAGTCCGACCGCGCCGATGTCGCCGTGGGTGAGCGTTTCCCATACCATGTGGTTCAGGTCAGCACCGGTGGGACGATTCGTCAGAATCACTTTTGCCATTTTTGGCAGGTCGATGCCGGCCCGGTTATGAAAATGGTTGAACGCAATTTCCCAGGTGGGCTCGAGGTTGAACTCCAGATATTGGGGCGGCTTCACGTTGTTCGGCGCGAGGAATTGCGCTTGGTATTCCATCGCGGCAACGATGCGCGCGCCTTGTTCGGTGTAGAGGTCGAGGCCTTGCTGGCGCGCGGTCTCGGCCGCGTTGACGAGGGACGCGAACGTCATGTTGGCGTGGTGCGGATCGCGGGCGGTTTCCTGGAGCACACCGTCGACGAATGGCGGATAGTGACCCTTGTTGCCCCACGGGGCCGAAGCGGGCAGCGCACTCGGCGGCACGAGCGGTGAGGGACCGTCGGATTTCAGGTAAATGACGCATGGCACGCGACCGCGCCACATGCGCACACCGTCCGCGAAAATGATGCGATCATCGTTGAAGACCCCGATGTTGATCAACGCCTCGGCCATCGCGACTTCCTTGTTGCCGTTTTCGTCGCAGCCGTCGATGAGCGACGGCACGTATTGCGTGACGAGCATTTTTTGGAAACGCGCGATCTCCTCCTTCGCCCAAAACGTGCTCGTGTAGCGAATGATTTCCGCAGCACGCGGCCAGACCGCCGCGGCCCACGCGGCCTGCACAGGGCCGTTGTCGCTGAGGTGGCCGCCGGTGAGCGTGCTGGACCACGCGTTCATGATGCGGATGGCGTTGCGCGCGTAGGTTTCGTTGCCGGTGACGACCCAGGCGAGCGCCTGCGAGTAGGCGGCGGTGGCGTCGCGTCGCTCATCCTTGCAGCCGAGGTCGGGTTTAGAATACGGCCCGCACTCGACGGTCGCACGCGGGACCGGCTTGTAATTTAGATCGGCAAGCGGACTCTTGAGCAATGCAGCAAACGCCGTTTTCTGCGGCTCGACGCCGTCGGCCACGCGTTGCTTGATGAGGTCGAGCTGCGCGCGATTAAGCAGGATGCCGGGATGGCGAAACGGCACGCCGGAAGTGTCGGTCTTGGCGAGAGCGGGCGCGAGCAGGCCGCCGAGAGCGAGAGCGAACAAGGGGAGAAAGCGCATGGGTTTTCACAGGTAATAGCAGCGCGCCGGTCATTTGAGACAGTGACCCCGCTTGTCCCAATCGCGTTGGGCCGCGCTATTACATTTTGCATTAACCCCTCCGCCGTCCCCATGAACTCTGGATTTTCCCGTCGTGATTTTCTCAAAGGCGCCGCGTTGCTTCCGCTCGCGGCCACGCTTCCGGGCGCTGCGGCGCTGGCCGCCGTCGAACCGATCAAGCGCGTCGGAGGCGCTTCGCTCAAAGTGTCGTGCAACGCCTACTCGTTCGCCAAGCTGCTTGGCACCGGCGGCACCGGACCGTTGAAGCTGATCGAACTCGCCGAAGTCTGCGCCAAGATGGGCTTCGATGCGTTCGATCCGACCGGATATTATTTTCCCGGCTACGAGAAGAACGGGCGCGGCGTGCCGACAGACAAACTGCTCTACGCGCTGAAACGCCGCGCCTTTGATCTCGGTCTCGGCATCAGCGGCACCGGTATCGGCAACAATTTTACCATCGCCGACAAAGCCGCGCGCGCCGTCGATGTGCAGCGGATTAAGAACTGGGCCGAAGTCGCCGCAAAGCTCGGCGCACCCGTGCTGCGCGTCTTCGCCGACACCCAGATGCGCGCCGAAAATTGGCAATCGGTCTCGAAGGGCGCGAAGCGCGAAGAAGTCGAAACGTGGATCGCTGACGACATCCGCGCCTGCGCCGAACACGCCGGAAAATTCGGCGTGATCATCGGCGTGCAGAATCACGGCGATTTCCTCAAGACCGCCGACGACCAGCTCAACCTCATCCGCCGGATCGATTCGCCGTGGTGCGGCGCGATCGTTGACACCGGTTACTACCGCACCGCCGACAATTATGCCGAGATGGCCAAGGCCGCGCCCTACGCCGTGAACTGGCAGGTGAAACAAGGCACGGAGGGCGTGGAGAAAGAGGCCGAGGCGCCGACGGATTTGAAGCGGCTGCTAAAAATCGTCCGCGCCTCCGGCTACCGCGGCTACCTGCCGATCGAGACGCTTTCGCCGCGCAGCGGCGGCGGCGGTTACGATCCTTACAAGGTCGTGCCGAAGTTTCTGGGCGAGCTGCGCGCAGCCATCGCGGAAACGGCCTGAGAATTTATCCCATGAAAAAACTCCTGACGCTCTTGGCGGTTCTCTGCGCATTGACTCGCGGTGCTTTCGCCGCGGTCGAAGAACCGATCGACAGCCGTTTCAAAGCCACCAAACCCGATCTCGCGATGGGCGACTGGCAGGGCACGCCCGGTTACGTCGCGCAGGTTTTTCCGACCGACGACGGAAAATATCAGGCAAATGTTTTCAAGCAGTTCGACGAAGTGGATGCGAAGCCGCTAGCCATTATGAAAGGCGATCTGGCCTCGCTGAGCGGCGGCGGATGGAGCGGCGCGATCGCCGGCGGGCACTTCAAGGCCGGGAAGGACAGCGACCGTTTCGATCTGCAACACATCACACGCGTCTCGCCGACGCTGGGCGCGAAACCGCCGCAGGGCGGAATCGTGCTCTTCGACGGAGCGAATCTCGAGGCGTGGGCGAAGAAGCAGGGCAAGGACTGGCTCAAGGAAGACGGTCCGGCCAAATGGAAACTTCTCGCCGACGGTTCGGTGGAAGTCGTGCCGGCCAGCGACTGCATCATCACGCACAAAAAATTTGGCGATTTCCGGGTGCATCTGGAATTTCGCACGATCGGTTATCCGACGAACAGCGGCGTTTATCTGCAAACCCGCTATGAGTTGAACATCAACGAAACCTACGGGAAGCTCGAAGGTGGGCCCAATGCCGGGTTCGACAATTGCACCGACGATGCCCGGCCCCGCATCCGCGCCTGCTATCCGCCGCTCTCCTGGCAGACGTTTGACATCGACTTCCACGCGCCGCGGTTCGACGCGAGCGGCAAAAAGATCGCTCCCGCCCGCGCGACGGCGCTGTTCAACGGCGTGAAAATCTACGACGAGCAGGAATTGACCAAACCGAAGCTGAGCGCCGGCCGCCTCGGCGAAGCGCCGACCGGCCCGCTGATGCTGCAGGAACACGGGATGCCGCTCCAGTTCCGCAACATCTGGGTCGTGGAAACCAAGAGCACCGGTCTTTGACCATCGCTCCTTGTCCAAATCGCGCGTGGTCGTGCTATTACTCTCTATCACCCCGAGATCAAAAACCCCATGAACAAAAACCGATTCCTTGCGATGGCGTGCGTATCTGCCGCCATGCTTTTCTCCGCCACCGCGTTCGCCCAATCGCCGGGCCCGAAAGCGCGCCTCTTCGCGAAATACGACACCAATAAAAACGGCGTCATCGACGGCGACGAGGTCGCCGCCGTTCGCGCCGCCTACGCCGCCGATCCGAAGGGCGAGTTTGCCGTTTACGACACGAACCACGACGGCAAGTTGAGCGACGAGGAAATCGCCGCCATCAAACCACCCGGCGGCAAGAAGGGTGGCGGCAAGGATGCGGCCGCGAAAAAGACGCCGCCCGCGACCGATCAGGCCGCCGCGACCGAGAAAAAAGACGCCGCCAAGTAACGCCACATCGCGCCATGCGGGCGCGCGTGATTAGCCCGCAATCCCTCACCAACCGTAACCCCGAAACCTGCACCCCATGACTTCGCCCCACCGCTGCCTGCCCTTTCTTTTCGCGTCGGCTCTGGCCTTAATCCCGGCTGCTTTCGCGCAAACCGGCGCACCCGCCGCCAAACCCGATAAGCTCGACGAACCGATTCAACTCTCGGCCTTCGAGATCACAGAGAACTCCGACACCTCCTACATCGCGTCCGAGAGTGTCACCGGCACGCGCGTGGCGACGAAGATCGCCGACCTGCCGTATGCGGTGAGCGTGATCACGAGCGAGTTCATGAACGACTTCGATATCTTCAGTCTGACGGGAGATTTGAACGGCGTCGCGGCGTCGCTCAACAACGTCAACGACGAAGGCACCTACAGTCTCCGCGGTCTCACGACGAACAACAATTTCTACCTGCGCAACGGTTTCTACCGCCTCGGCATGGTCGATCGCGTTAACACCGATCGCATCGAAGTGATCAAGGGTCCCAACGCGGCCCTTTACGGCGCAACCAATCCCGCCGGCATGATCAACATCGTCAGCAAGCAGCCCAAGACCCGCGCCTCCCAAAGCCTCGCGTTCACCGCCGGGCCCTACGACAGCCGTCGCGTGGAACTCAACGTCGACCAACCCTTGGGTTCGGTGGCAGGAGTCAGTTTCTATAATCTGCTCAGCGTCCAAGGCACGCAGGCCGGCACACCGGCCTCCGCACCCTCCGGCAGCCAGAGCCGCATCATCGACGATGTGCTGAAGGCCAAGTTCAAAGACAGCAGCGTCCTGACCGCCGAGTTTGAGTTTTCGCGCGTGGATGTGGTGCCCGGCTACTCCTCGTCGATTCCGAACCAGACGCTGGTGGACGGCAAAACCCTCACGGCCGTGACGCGGCCGGATTTGGTTACGTTCAATCAGGATGGCCCGGTCGCCTTCAAGAATCGTTCGTCTTATTCGGGCTACCTGACCTACGAAAAAAGTTTCAATTCCGTCTGGTCCAGCCGCGTTAACGGCTACTGGTATCGCCGGCCGGAGATTCAGTTCAACGTCAGCTCCAGCTCCACCTTTAATCCTTTCACCAACGCGTTCACGGCCCGCTCCGTGGTGATGGACGAAATGAACCAGGACGGCGGCGCATTTCAAATCGACACGCTCGCCCAATATGCGCTGTTCGAAGGCAAAGTGAAAAGCCGGACGCTCTTCACGGTCGATTATTCGCAGAACTGGCGCATGCGGGAAGTGTGGGGTTTCAACAGCAAGCTCTACTCGATCCCGACCATGTCGATTCTCAACCCCAACTACACCGTGCCGCCGTTCAGCGCCTTCACCATCGTCACGCGCTACGACAAGACCCGCGCCGACAACCTCGGCTTCTTCGCGAGCCAGCAGTTTCGGGCCTTTAACGATCGCCTCATCAGCTTCATCAGCCTGCGCCACGACGACGTCGTCTATAATTTCAACTTCGGCAATCAATACAACGCCAGTGGCGGCGCCCTCAAGACGCCCGGCCAAGTCTTGCACTATTCCAGCCGGGCGTGGTCGCCTGCCGTCGGCGTGAATTACAAGCTGACGAACAACGTGGCCTTCTACAGCAGCTACAGCCAGTCCTTCGCGCCCCAACTGCAAGTGGCCAAGCTCGGCACGCCGCCGTTGGATAACGAACGCGCGAAAGGCTACGACTACGGCTTCAAAGTGGCCCTCCTTGACAACCGACTCCAGTTCACGACCGGCGGTTTTTACATCAATCGCTCTGGCGTCAAAGCGACCGTCACCGATCCCGTGACCGGCTTGAGCGACACTGTAGCCGCCGGCACCCAGAACGCCAAAGGCGCCGAAATCGAAGGCTCCTGGCGCGCCACCTCCAATCTCACCGTGCTGGCCAACTACAGCTACACTAACGCGAAGATCACCTACAACGGCAACACCCTCACCGACATCGGCCAGCCCCCCGCCGGCGTGCCGGTCGATCAGGCTTATCTCGCCGTCGCCTACAACTTCACCGGCGCGCTCAAAGGCTTGAGCGTCCACCCCAGCGTGAACTACACCGGCGTCTCGTTTCCGAATTCCACGGCGACCGATGTGACGCGCAACATCGACGCGCCCAGCAATTACATCGTGAACTTGGGCTTCAGTTACGCTTGGAAACAGGAAGGCATGCGCCTCAAGCACACGATTCGCGTCAGCGCGCGAAACCTGCTGGACCGCAACTTCCAGACACCGGGCGGCAGCCTCGGCGCCAAGCGCGGGATTTATTTCGCCTACTCGCTGAATCATTGAAACGTCCGGCGATCATCCCTCTGCTGTTCGCCGAGGGATTCCCGCGATGACACTCCTCCTGCCCCACGACGAAACCGATAGCCGCAAGCGGCTCATGATGCTGATGACGCGGCATCAGCGGCAAATCTTCGCCTACATCTACACCCTCGTGCCCGACCGGCACGACGCGGAGGATCTACTCCAGGAGACGAGCCTCGTCATCTGCGAAAAATTTGATGATTTCACCCCCGGCACCGACTTCGTCGCCTGGGCCTGCCAGATCGCGTGGTGGCGCATTCGCTATTCGCGGCAGAAATTCGCACGGGCCAAAGTCGTGTTTGACGACGAGGTGTTTGCCGCGGTCGCGCAAACCGCCGGCGAGATGGCCGTTGAACTGGACGAGCGGCATGAGGCGCTCGCCGGCTGCCTGAAAAAACTCCCCGCCCGCGACCGCGAACTCGTGCTCACGCGCTATGAACCCGGCAGCGGCGTGGCTGAGGCCGCGCGCCTCTCTGGTCGCTCGATGGACGCAGCCTACAAGGCGCTCAATCGTCTGCGCAAACTTTTGCACGACTGCGTAACCAACCAGCTCGCTCACCCGGAGGCCCACCTATGAGCCTCACCGATCGCGAAATCCTCGAGTTGAACGAACTCTGCGGCGCGGTCGTCGACGGCACGCTGACCGACGCGCAACGCGCCCGCCTCTCCACCTGGATCGGCGGTTCAGAGGCCGCGCGGCGTTTCTATGTGCGCGCCCTCGGCCAGTCCGCGAGCCTGCACACCTACGCCGCCGAGCTCCACACCGAGGCGCCCGATCTGCTTCCTCCGCCGATGCGGCGCCAAAAATTCTTCCGGCTCGCCCTTTGGTGGGGCACCGTGCTGCCCGCGGCGGCGGCGCTCGTGCTCGGATTGTGGTTTGCGAACCGACCTGCGATCGTCGAGGCCGCGCCGGCGCACGACTTGGTGGCGCGACTCAGCGGATCGAAAAACGCGCAGTGGTCCACCGGCGCGTTCCTCGCCGGCGATCGGATCGGCCGGAACCAGCGACTCGAACTCACCGCCGGCCTTGCCGAAATCACATTCGATTCCGGCGCCCGCGTCGTGCTCGAAGGACCGGCCTCGCTCGACGTGAATTCCGCGTGGGACGGCACGCTACGCCACGGCACGCTCAAGGCCAGCGTCCCGCCCGAAGCGATCGGTTTTCGGATTTCGAATCCGGCGGTCGAGGTGGTCGATCTCGGCACCGAGTTCACGATGATCGCCGACGGTCAGGGCGCGGCGGAAGTGCTCGTGCTGAAAGGCGAGGTCGAGGCCGCCCCCCGCGCCACCGCCGATCAGGACACCATTCTCCTCCACGAAAACGAGTCCCGCCGTTTTGCCTCGTCCGGTGTGAGCGACGTCAGTGATCGCGACAAGAAATTCGCTCTCTTCAACCAACCGCTCGCGCTCGATCGGTTCAGTCCGACGATCAATTGCATCCACTGGTCTTTCGACGAGGAGGGCGGCGCGGTTGCCCACGCCGATGTGCGCGGCACGCCGGCGGACGCGTTCGATGCGAAGCTCGAGCCAGGAACCGCCGCGGTGCGGACCAATGGGCGCCGCTCCCATGCCTTGCGCTTCGATGGGCAGGTTTTTGCGCGGGCGGCGTTGCCCGGTCTCTCCGGCCCCGCGACGCACACGATCGCTTTTTGGGTGAAGATTCCGGAAGAGGCGCAGTTGTCCGACGCCTACTCGATGGTGACGTGGGGCCTGCAGAGCAAAAAACTCGGCAACCGCCATGTCGGCATCAACTGGAACAAGGATCCGGCGCAGGGCCCGCTCGGCGCGCTCCGCACGGATTTTCGCGGCGGCTGGGCGATGGGCACGACCTCGCTACGCGACGGCCACTGGCATCACGTGACGGTTGTCTTTGCTCCAGCGTCCGACGTGGCACCGGTGCAAGTGCGGCAATACGTCGATGGCCGGCTTGAGAGCAGCACGATCACCCCGGACACGATGCACGCCACCGCGCGCGCCGCCGATCGCGAGGCGATGGCTGCGCTCACGGATGTGCTTTGGCTCGGTTGCCGACTCGGCATCGACGGCCTGCGGAAGGGCCGTTTCCGCGGCGAAATCGACGAACTCTTCATCGCCGATCGCGGGCTGGAGCCCACGGAAATTGTGTCGTTGATGACTGACAACCGGCTACCTGCCTCCGCGCTCGCGGCGGTGCCTTGAGGCCTTCGGCTCACGACGTTCCTCTTTATCCCATGCGCATCATCCCCACCGGTCTCTTCCTCGCGCTCGCTGCGCTCGCCACGGCCGCGCCCGACAAAAAAATTCTCTTCTTCACGAAGTGCTCGAACTATGAGCACAGCATCGTGCATGAGCGCGCCGGCCAGCCGAGTTTCGGCGCACAAGTCCTCGCCGAACTGGGGCCGAAGCACGGCATCGTGTTCACGTTTTCGAAGGATGGCAGCAAGTTCACGCCCGAATACCTCGCGCAGTTCGACGCCTTCTTCTTCTACACCAGCGGCGATTTGCTCTCGCCCGGCAAGGACGGCAACCCACCGATGACGCCCGCCGGCAAGCAGGCGCTGCTCGACGCCGTCAAAGGCGGCAAGGGCTTCATCGGCACGCACTCGGCGGCCGACACGTTTCACACCGGCGAAACCGCCGCGACCGACACCAACCAGCCGCGCACCTGGCGCTACCGCAACCTCGGCGACAAAGCCGATCCCTATACGCAGATGGTCGGCGGCGAACTCATCGTGCATGGCACGCAGCAAATCGGCCGCGTGATCGTGACGGATAACAAGTTTCCGGGCTTCGAAAATCGCGGAGCAAGTTTCGAGCGGCTGGAGGAATGGTATTCGATGACGAATTTTGCGCCCGACATGCACGTGCTGCTGGTGCAGGACACGAGCGCGATGCGCGATCCGAACGCGAACGGCAAAGACTGGCCCCCCGCCGGTTGGGACACGCCCTACAAGCGCCCGCCGTATCCCTCGACGTGGGCGCATCTCTACGGCAAAGGCCGCGTCTTCTACACTTCGATCGGACACCGAGAGGACACGTGGATGAGTGCGCAATTCCAAGAGATTCTCGTCGGCGGCATCGACTGGGCGCTGGGCCGGGTCGAGGCCGACATCACTCCGAACCTCGCGCAAGTTGCGCCCCGTGCGAGTGAACTTCCGCCCGTGTCCGGACCAGTCGCCGGCCTGCCTAGAGTCCCTGCCGCCAAGAAATAAATCACCGATGAAATTCCCCTCTACGTTTCTCTGCGTCGCCCTGTTGGCTGGCTCGGTCGCTGTCGCGCAAGACGCGCCCAAACGCCCGCGCATCCTCGGGGTCTCGCATGCCGCGTTCTACGTGAGCGATATGGCGAAGGCGCGTGCGTTTTACGAAGGACTGTTCGGCTTCCAGTCCCCGTTCTCGATCCCGCGCAAGAACCCGAACGAACAGCTCGTCTGGATCAAAATCAACGATCGCCAGACGATCGAGTTGTTCCCCGGTTCCGAGGTCGCGCCGGATGTCGACCGGCTCTATCACATCGGACTGGAAGTCGACGACGCGGAGGCGATGCGCGTTTACCTCCAGTCGAAGGGCATTGCCGTGCCACCGAAAACTCCCATCGGAAAAGTCGGCAACAAGAATTATTTCATCAAGGATCCGAACGGCAACACCGTCGAGATTGTGGAGTATCCGCCGGATGGCTGGACGATGCGCGAGAAGGGAAAATTCATGTCCGATGCGCGCGTCTCGACCCACATGCCGCACGTCGGCGTGATGGTGGGCCAGCTCGAAGCCTCGCTGAAATTCTACGGGGAAATCCTTGGCTTCACCGAAACGTGGCGCGGTGGCGCCGGCAAGATTCTGAGCTGGGTGAACCTGAAGGTGCCGGATGGCACGGATTACGTTGAATTCATGCTCTACAACAAAGTCCCGACGCGTGAGACGTTGCTGACAAAGCATCACATCTGCCTCGAGGTGCCCGACATCGTGAAAGCCTCGGCCCTTCTCCAGAGCCGGCCACTGCCCGAAGGCTGCAAGCAACCGGACGCGATGAAAACCGGCGTGAATGGCAAGCGGCAGATCAACTATTTTGATCCCGATGGCACGCGGGTAGAAATCATGGAGCCAAATACTTTCGACGGGAAACCTGTGCCACCGTCGATCGCGCCGCCGCCCGCGCCTTTGCCGCCCTACGTGCCCGAGAGTGCGACGGCGAAAGCGGCTAAAATATCGAAGCTCTAAATTCAGAGTTCCTGGCCCAGCCCCGGTGAAAACGTCCGCTTTGGGTCGCAGTGGGCGGGTGAAAGGGTGTACTTTAAGAGCGCAGTTGCCGTGGGCGCCGATGCGTGGCGCCTTCTACCTCGTCTCCACGACGCCAAGACTTGCAATCGCCGCCGGGCGACGCATGTTGCGTGGTTCTGTTCTTTGATTGGTTCGCACTCGTTCGAGTAGCCCGATCACTTTCCCATTTTTTGGGGGTGTTCTGGATTCTACCCTTGGTTGGAGTGCGCCGCTGCCTGTCGAGAGTCGTGGGTCTCTCGTTAAATCCCCTGCGACAAAAATAATAGGCAACAACGAAGAAATGCCCCTGGCCGCCTAATTAGGCAGCCACGTTTGCCCGGCGACACCTGCTAGCCGGAACGAACGTCGACAGCAGGCATAGCGCGTGGAGCCGTCCGCGGACTGCGCGCCGTATCTTCCTCCGGGGACTGGCTGGAATCTTAGCGCGTGTGACGGCTTGGTTCTGGCGAGATTAAAGTCACGCTATACATGGTAGACGCGGTGCGCGAAGGTCAGGGGGACCCGGGTTCAAATCCCGGCACCTCCACCATTTTTAGTCCAAGTCAGGCCGAGCCCCCCTGTCGAGGGCCGCATTAGTTGGCACGAATTGCCAACTAATGCGGTCCTCGCGTTTGTGCCAACTTATGCGGTCAAAAGCCTGAAGACGCGGCGTTTTGGGTCCGAGATCCAAAAGACTGTCCCGGTAAGCATGTCGCGGACGCCTAGCTTAGTGGCATAGCGAGATTCCAACTTCCGAACAACAGCGCCTGAGATCTGAATTACCACGTCGAGAATTTAAAAATCATCAACGCGACCACCGGCAAAGAGTATCGCAGCCTTTTGAGTGCGGGTGATAATCACCGGGAGTGTGCAATAATCACCGGGACTCAGCGTTAATAAGTCCGGGAGTCTGCGCGATAATCACCAGGAGCAGAAACTCAGTTCCTGCTCCTTTTTATTTTTACTCATCCAAACTTCAAAGTAGTCGGCAGCATTAATAAGACGTGGGGAAGGGCACGGGATGGTCAATCTGCTATCACACAACGTAACGCTTAATATCCACCTCGCGTTGCCACTCGAATTTCAGCGCCCGCGCTAGAATGTCCACCTCACACACATCACCTACTATGCGTGCTAGCACCCTCGCTTTGGGAAGGTAGGTCATCAGTCCGGGGAATGTCTGGTGGGGAGTGCGGGGACACATCTAGCAGGTCCGGGCACGAACCGGCAATCGATACGAAACGCCGGCGGCGGGATGTAGGGTTATCGACTAACAAAATTCCCCCGTAGTAAACCCACCCACCTCGGTCGTATTTTTCGACCCGGTAGGTATCGATCAGCGTCTTGTCGAGGATCTTGGCGAAACCGTCCTCGTTTTGGCGACCGTAGAGCGTGGACAAGAAGTGCTCGGGCAGGAGCTGGGCGGTGCTGGCACCGAGCTGAATGAGGAGCATCTCGTAGTCGGCGGGCTTGTAGGCGCGGAGGGCGTCTTCCCATTTCGCGGCCTTGGCGAGCTTGGGGTCTATGCGCTTGGCCTCGTAGGCGAACTTATCGTTGAGGAACTCTTCGACTTGGCTTGTTTACTTCTTCACTGGTGACCTTCGTAGCCGATACTGAGATACAGACCACGAACTCGGTCTATCAGCTTGAGCACCTTTCGCTCGAGCAGTGTCTGCTATTCGCAGATTGAACTCAGCACGTGCCGCCAATTGCGGGGGAGGGTTGATCGTTGGATGACGTAAGCTGTCGCAGAACCGCTTAAGTCTGTTGACCTCAATTTGACGCTCCGTGCATTGGGATTTTTTGCGCGCAGAGATTATCGATCGGGCCATCGCCCCCAGCGACTTGCCCATGCCGCAGTGGCGTCGCCTCAAGTCGCTCACCCAATGCTTGACAAATACTAATACGTCTGACACGTCCAATTCATGGTGACCAATACTCGTAATTTTCTTCGTAGTTTCGTCTCCTTCAAAGCCAAGGCCCGCAAGGGGGAAACGGTTCGAGTGCAGGACAAGGAGGGAGAATTTCTTTTCACGGCCGCATCCCCACGCAAGTCCCTGCTGGGCGCCGCCAAGGGCAAGATCGTGTTCCATGACGACCTCACGAAGCCGACGCTCCCGAATGAAAGCTGGAAACCTTCGTTGTGATCCCACGCCTAAAATATCTGCTGGATACCCACGCCTTTCTCTGGGCGGCAACCGATGAGGACCGGCTGAGCAATCGGGCCGCGCGGGCGATATCCACCACCCCTTACGCGCAGTTGGCTATCGCCGATGTTACCCTACAGGAAATCGGACTCCTGCTCCATGCCGGGCGCATCGCGTTTAATGGATCACCGGCGACCGTGCTCGGCAACATGCTTAACTACGTCACTGTGCTTCCGATCACTTTGGAAATCGCCATCACCGCGCCGGCGTTGACCCTGCCTCACGGCGATCAATTTGACCGGATCATCACGGCCACGGCAAAAGTTCATCGGTTGCCTCTGGTCACGAAGGACGCCAACATTAGCGACTCAGCCGTGGTTTCCATCGTTTGGTAAAGCGATCTCTCTACGCTTCTTCCGGCGCCGCTATACTCCTGAGAGCTTTTGATGCCTTTTCGCCATTAGCTAACAACGCCCGGAGCTGCTGCGCATCGAGCCGAACTTCGCAACGAGTCCATGAGATTTTGTCAGGGGTGTGCGTCGGTTCAGGACGGCGCCGGTTCTCCTCCACGACATCTTCCAGTGGTGGTAGGGGCGGGAAAGGGCCGACCGTCAAGGTCAGTCCGAGCAAATTGCAAATTCGCTCATACTTTCGAATGCTAAAATCGCCGAACATGCCGTTCTCAACCCGCGAAATTACCGCCCGGCCCATGCCGAGGCGCTTGGCGAGTTGTGTCTGCGTTAACCCGGTTCGCCATCTGGCCGCGGGACGGGCCGCTGTTACCGAGATTGTCATTGAATCCGATTGCCGGAGCGAGTTGCGGGATGGCCTGCCGGATGTCAGCCAGTCGGTTCACTCCCAGTTCCTCAAGCTCGAGTTGAGTAATTGTGAACACCGGCACGGCCGGAGCTTCGCCAGCACCAAGGCGCAGGCGAGACCCCGTGACTTCGACCGCTTCGAGTTGCACGGGATCTTCCGTTGGGGTGGGTGCAGACGTGGCTGTTATTGGAGCGGCCGGCGTGGTTGAGGAGACCGGCGTGGACTGGGCGGACAAGGCGATCGGAGCGAGCAACAATCCGGCAAAGATTCGGAGTCGGTGTGGTGTCATGGCAGGGCAAACTGAGCAGGTCCAACGCGCACACAACCTGACAAAGGTTAGGTTTGGCACCCGGGCGTTCTGTGTTTTGCCTACAGGTCTGCGGACCATGACCACGTCCACTTCATTGCAAGAACCCGGAGGCACCCTGCTGTCGGCACGGGCTCGACGCGTGCTGCTCGGCTTGCACCGAGCTGTGGATTTCGCGGAATTGTGGACGGCACTCCAACGCGTGCTCGAAACGATCGCCCCCCACGATACGCTCGTGATGTCCGTCAACTATCTCGACTGGCGCAGCGAATCGACGACGCGCCGTCTCAGTTCGGCGAAATCGCGCATCGTCGATCCTGAAGAGCGAGCCAGCATCGTGAAGGCCGAAGGGCGGGCGTTCTTCGGCCCTTTCCTTGAACGTCACCGCGGCATCCCCTGCTACCGGCACACTGATGTGATGGCCGACGCGAAGAAGATTCCTGCCACACCCTACTACAAACGTTACATGATTCCGTTGGGGTGGCGCTACTCGGCGCATCTTTTATTCTGGCGCGGAGACCAAGTTGAGACGTCGTTCGCGCTCCGCCGTCGTCCTGAACAGGGCGATTTCACTTCCGAGGAGATGGCTATGCTGCAGACCCTGCACCCATACTTCGTCGTAGCCTTTGAGCGGGTTCGCATCTTTGAGGGGGAACGCAGGCGCCGCCGACTGCTCGAAAATTTTTACCGGGCCAAACCCGAAGCGGTGGTGTTCCTCGATTGGAATCTCAACGCTGTCTACGCCAGCCAAGAGGCGCTCGCGATGTGTGCCGCGTGGAATTTTGGGCCCGAAAAAGCGCGCGCTTTTACACCACAGTCCGTATTTAAAATTCCTCCGGAAATCGTCACCGCCTGCATCCGCCTCAAGCCGATCTGGGAAGTTAAAGCCACCGTCACGCCGAGCCGTGAACCTGCGCCCCTCGACACCGAAGTCTCATCCGGACTTTACCGCGCAGTTATTACGCTCCGACGCGAAAGCGCCGGCGCCCTCACTAAACCAATTTTCGTCATTCACCTTCTCAGCCCAGAGGCGGCCTTGCTCGGCACCGGCCAGGCGCCCGAGCGCCTGCGGGCTCAACTCACACCGACCGAACGAACGCTGGCTGATCTCGTTTGCGCCGGATTGAGTAACAAGGAAATCGCTCACAAACTCAGCCGGAGCGAAGGCAGCGTGAAGGTGCAACTCAGCGGAATCTTCCAGAAGATTGGCGTGACCAGCCGCTCCCGATTGATGGTCGCGCTGCGGTAGCCCGGCCCATTGTCCCGGTAACACAGGGTGATGAACTCAGCGCCACTCTCGGCCTCAAAACCGATGGCGACGGAACCTTCTGACGGTTGGGCGCATTTCACGGTGTTGGTAGCAAGCTCGTTGATGACCATTGCGAGCGGTCCGGCCTGCCGAGGGGATACTTTGATTTCGTTGGGCTTGATCGTGACCATATCTAAGCGTTTCTTGTTGGCAGCTGCACGCCTCGCAAGATTCCAAGTCGAACTCAAGCTGTTGCTAAACCCAACCTCTAGGCAACATGAGGGTTCTTTGGGATAAACGAAATTGCATCTAAAAATATTCGACGGCCGGTGTGAGACTAACCAGTAGTTGCATATGCCCCATACCCCAAACGCAGTTTCGCTCCATTCGTCTTCGCGAGTTCTTCTTTGGGTGAGCCTCGCTCTATCCGTGCCACTCTTTTCCGGCTGCGTAGGAGTCGGAATCGCCTTAGGGACGGCTGGCCTAATTGGCCTCGGCCCGGAACGGGATCACATTCGTGGTGAAATCGACGGCACTCTCTCCTACGACTACCCTAAGGTTGTGGCTTGTGCTGCAAATGTTCTCGCGGAATTACAGTTCACGGACGTTCGGAAAACCGAAGATGAGAAAAAGGCCACCACTGATTTTTCCGCTCATACGATGCAGGGTCGGTCGATCACGATTGGGGTCAGCAAAGAGGGAGTCAATCTGACCAAAGTAAAGGTGCACATGGAAATCTTTGGAGACCGCGACACCTCTACTGCGGTCCTAGCGAAAATTCGGCAGAAGCTGGAGAATCCGTCGTGAACCCGGGCTAGGCGGCACGCAAAAAATTTAGCAAAGGAGTAACGAACGTGACCTGCCGGCCCGGCAGTATGGACCTTTTTGAATAATAGTCGCAACGGCCCCCGATGCTCAGCTGCGAAAACGGGGCGTGCCAATCCAAGGTCTCAGAAACAACCTGGTCCGTGAGATTGCCCCAGCCTAGTCTGCCTGAATGCCCGTGATCCTCTGCCGCGAATTCCTCGTCGAGGATGTCGCGGCCGAGCCATCCCAAACCTGGTCAAGTGGGAGCTGGGAGTGAAAGATTTTTTTCCAGCCATCCCGAGTGCTGCACGGCGCTCCACTTCCCTCGCCCACCCGCCGCCACTACCCGCGCCGCTGTGACTTGCCCCAACTTGACCGTTTCCAATCCGTCGCGAGCTGATGGGGCAGCTAGTGTTGCACCTACCGACGGTTTTTCAGGAAGGATTCGATTGCATCGTGCGTTCCACAGAGGTGGAACACGAGCGCGGGTCCCTCCCGCTGAAAGATCAGCCTCAAATCCAAACCACAGCGACATTCCATGAACGGCTGGATTCGTCTCAACCCCACCCCAGCATGCAGATGAGGGCGACCATAAGCGTCACCGGCGGTCCTCATTGCCGCGAAAACCTCGGCGCGTCTTGCAACTGGAATGCTTGCCAGGAAGCGCGGTGTGGCCAGCAACTTCACGGCGTGAGGTCCGCCAGCTCGGTGATTTCGCGCAATTGACCGGTCCGCCGCGCGCGGTTGGTTTCGCGACGCAGCCGTGCAACCGCCTTGATGCTCTGGGAGGGAGTAACGCCGTATTCTGAAGCAAAGTAGCCTTCATCCGACTCGGTGACCGCAAACGGCAGTCCGCGCCGATGGACGAGTTGAGTCAGGGCCATGGAGACAAATGAGCCGGCGTCGAGCCCAAGTCCCTTCAGCACGTTGTCGCTCTTTTTTTTCAAGTCCCGATCAATGCGGGTGCGGAGTTGGATCGTTGCCATGACTCAAAAGTGTTCAATCTGGCTCACCGTGTCAAGGACGGGCGACTCTGGCCGAAAATCCGTCCCGCGGCAAAGCGCCGATCGCAGTTTCAACGCCAACCCCATCGCCATCATCATGAAAGCCAGGAAGACGGCGAAGCTTAGACATGCATAGAAGAGGCCCGACCCCCGAGCCAGAGCAGCTTGATGAGGAAGGCCCGGCAGCGGGTTTCGCGTGGATAAGCTGACGCCATGTAGCCCAGGACTAGATCCCAGAAGACCCGCCAGAGCGTCGCCACCGAGGCGATGGCCGAGGCCGCAGCCCACTCATGGGTAAGAATGCACATGCCGGAGATCGGCCACGGGAGCACCGACATCGGTTCGGTCAACAACAGCCCCAAGTAGAACCAGGGGTTGATGAACCGCAGCGACGGTGTGCCGATCTGAAGAAGCGGGGTGTCGCCAATCCAGATGATCCCATCCGGGTTGGTGTAACCCATCAAAACGAACTCCCGGCGCTGTCGTTGGTAGATCGGCTTGAGGCCGTCTTCATTGACCATCCGCAGGCAGAAGAGAAGGAACGCCGAGACCAAAAACCTGGCCCAGAATTCTGCCGAAATCGCATACGTCCAAGGATTGTTTTCCATAGTGATAAAGAGCTGCGGGGTTATTCCTCAGCGCGGCACGAACCCGCGAAGATTGAGGTGATAGCCATTGGTCCAACTGGCCCGCACCCGCGCCGTGTTCGGATCCAGCGGATCGGCGAGAACTCTTACCGTGGACCGACAAAAGGGATGCACGGAGCCGAGCCCGACGAAAATGAGCGCCGACTTGTGCTCCACCGCGACGTGGTGGAGTTCCCGCAATTGTTCATGGCAAAGCCCGAAGTCCAGGACCTCGTCGTAGGTCATGCCCACCCAGACGATGACGAGCAGGAAGAAGCGCAGCCGGGGCCGCAGGATCTTCAGGATGGCGGCCGGGGTCGGTGCGGTTATGAGGCAACTCCAAGGTCCGGGCGGCCTGCCCGACCGGTCTCCGCTCGAGTCGTCGGTAGCGCCGACAAAGCACGGGATCGTGGCGTTCGCGGCGATGACACGCTCGGTCAGGCGGGCAACTCCGATGGAGTTGCCGATGATTTCGGAGGGGCCGGAGGCGGTCTGGTAGCCGCCACCCAGGACGCGATCGAGATCGGGTAGGCCCGTTGAAAGAAAATTCGGACGGGGCACAGGTTTGTATTCAGGTTGATATTCTTGCATGTCGATTAGAGCTGCAGCAGGAAGGACTCGCCTATCGCGGGTCCCTCGGAAGCGAGCAGGTGTTCGGTGAAAGCGTTTTCGACATACCGAAAATTGAGGCCGCTCGCGACGGCGGCGGTCGGATCAATGAGGGTTGGCGGCAGGCCCAATTCGGCGACGAGGGCGCGGAAGTCCGCGGCCTGATAGGGCTCCAAGACGAGCCAGTGGTCGTTGAACCGGTTGACTAACTCCGGGGGGAACCAGACCGGTGCGGCGGATCGCAGCACTAGCGTCCATGGCGGAATTTTCCGGTGAAAACCCCATCGCACTGCGGCACCCCCCACGCGTCCTGCCAGGTGCCGGAGCCGACGATGAAGACGCTGCGGCGCAATTTTTCGGTGTGCTCGGGCGTCCAGGGCTTGTCCTCAGTGGAGACGGCGACGTCGCGATCGAGGATGGCGAAGAGTTCGCCGAAAATGGCTAAACTCCAGGGATCGTTGTGGAGTCGAAATTTATCGAGTTCGTCCAGATGGAGGATGGCGCGCGGGTGCGGGCCGATGAAATCCCGCATTCTCTCCAGGGTGCCCTGCCGCCTAGCACCCTGGACGATCCAGTCGCCCACGGTAAGCCGCAACACGGGGCATCCCACTTCCTGGGCGAAGAGCCGGACCAAGTGGTTTTTTCCGACGCCGGTCGGACCGACGATCAGCGGGATGAGACGGGGAGCAATGGTTCCGCTGCGGGGCCCGTCCAAAAACACGCGGGCCATCGCGTGCAGCCTTTTGAGGGCACGCTGCTGGGCGGCGGTCAGGTAGCGAGCCGGTGCCGGCGGAGTGGACTTCTGCTTCACGCCGGAGAACTCCAGGCCGATCTCGGCTCCGTAGGTGAGGACGAGTGATCGCTCGGTCTCACCGCACGCGTGCTCCAAGGCGTGGCGGCAGATCGTCTGCGCCAGCATCAGGCTGCGTTCGTGGAGCCGGGAGGCGCGACACGCGGTCACGAGGGCGGCCGGTCGGGTGAGCACCGTGGCCGACAGGCGCTGGAGCAGCTGGCGCCGGCGCTCCGGATCATCGTCGAGCTGGCGCAAGTCGCGTTCGAGGGCCCACAGGAGGGCTGGGCCGGAAAGATATTCGAGCAGTTGTTCGCGCATGCGGGAGAGCTGCGCGGAGTGCCGGGACCGAAATCGCCTCCGGCCATACTCCGTTGAACGCGCCGCGATCAGTCACTCTTCCCAAAATGGAAGTCCGCCGTCGCGTTCGGCGTTGCCCTGCACGGTCCGGCGACTTTGAGTATCATTTATGTCCTCACCGAAAATTAAAGCCGCGGCTCCGTTGACGTTCGATTTGCCAGTTTCGCTGATCGCGAAACTCGAAAAAGCCCGCCGTGGCCACCAACTGGGCAGTGCCAGCGAGGTGGTGCGTCTGGCGCTCGCACACTTTGATCTCGGCGCGTTTCAATCCACCCGCGAACCTCACCGGCAAATATCCGTTCGGATCGCGGGCAAACAGCGGACGGAACTGCGCCAGGCCGCCAAGCGAAAAGACGTGAGCGTCGGTGAATTGATCCGCGCGGCGCTGGAGCAGTTGCCGGACAAGGCGAAGAGTGGCTCACCCGCGCGCCAACGGAAATAACGATCGGATGCGAGAAAGTGATTATCGCGCTCTTTTAGTGTGACTACCTGATCGGGCGGGACGCGCGTGGTCACACTTCGCAGTTTCGTCGAGTGCTCCGCAAGGTTCCAGCCAACAAGCCAAGTCTAGATGACAAGCTTGAGCAGAAGTGGCGCACCAATGGAAACTCCGGTATAAATAATGTTCAAAACTAGCTAATATCACCCGCTAAATACCACCTAAATGGGCCATTTTTTGGTGTTTTCAATGATTCTTAAAATTAATCAAAAGTAGCTTAAACACTTTATAATAAGCATTTTAATACGTGCTCGAAGGTCAGGGTGACCCGGGTTCAAATCCAGGCACCTCCACCATTTTTAGTCCAAGTCAGGCCGAGCCCCGGCGTGTCGGGATAGATCACGCGGCCATCCGGATCGACGTGCACGCCTTCGGCCACATCATCCGCGAGGAGCAGCGCACCGTCCATGTCGACGTAATCGAGCAGGGGCACCAGTTGTCCGATCGCCGAAATGCCGACGGTGGACTCGGTCATGCAGCCGACCATCACGGACAGTCCGTGCTCCCGCGCCCGCGCGATCATCCGGCGGGCAGGAGTGAGGCCGCCGCATTTGGTGAGCTTGATATTCACGCCGTGAAACAGTCCGGCGCAGCGATCGATGTCGCCTTCGCTCTGGCAACTTTCGTCGGCGATGATCGGCAGGGCAGAATGCGCGAACACCTCGCGGTGTCCCGCGGTATTTTCCGGCGACAGGGGCTGCTCAATGAATTCCACGCCCTGCTCCCGCAGCGGCGACGAAAGCCGGATCGCGGTGGCGGCGTCCCAGGCGCAATTGGCATCGACGCGGAAGGTCGCAGTCGTAACGGCGCGCAGCGCGCGGACGATCGCCAGATCGTCTGGTGTGCCGAGCTTGATTTTGTAGATCGGAAAATTTGGAAACTCCTGGAGCTTGCGGACCATCTCGTCCACCGGGGCGATCCCGATGGTATAATCGCTCCGCGGCAGCCGGCTAAGCTCGAGTCCCCAGAGCTGCCAGACCGGGCGGCCGAGGCAGCGGCCCCACAGATCGTGCGCCGCCTGATCAAGGGCGCAAAGCGCAAACGAATCCTCGCGCAGCAGTGGCGCCATGCGTTCCCAAAAGGTGGCGGGATCATCCACGTGGTCGGCTTCGATCTGCGGGCGGATGCATTCGAGGCTCGCTGCCATGGTGTGGCCGGAGTTGTGGTAGAAACCGACGGTGGACGCTTCCCCGAAACCGCGATGCGGGCCGTCGCGCAGTTCCACGATGAGGTTGTGCTGCACATCGTGAGAGCCGTGAGCGATCGTGAAGGTGTGGCGCAGGCGCAGAGCGACGACGTGGAGGATCAGTTCCATAAAGACGAAACAGGCACGGTTCAGAGATGGCGCTGGAGCGCATCGAAGAGGCGTTGAATTTGCGGCGGCTCTTGTGTGGCGAGGACGGCAATGCGCAGGGCGCCGTGCGGGCCGAGCCCGGCATAACGCGGCAGGTAGGGCACCAACACGCCGTCTTCTCGCAACGCTTCGTGGAGCCGCTGCATGGCGGCACCGTCTGCCAAAACGAGAGGGATGATCGGTGTGGGCAGATCCTCCACGGGCAGGCCGAGGTCGCGCAGACCGCGGCGCATCGTGGCGATGTTGGTAGCGAGCCGGGAACGAAGTTCGGGTTCGAGCCGCGCGATGCGCAACGCCGCGGCGGTCGCGGCGGCCACCGGCGTGGGCAGCGGCGTGGAACCGGCGAACCAAGACGATGCGGCGCGCAGACGGGCGATCTCCTCAAACGTGCCCGGGAGCAGGCCGCCGTAACCGCCCAGCGCCTTGCTCGCGGTGCCCGTCACCAGCAGGCGCGGGTGCGCCGAGAGCGCCTGATGTTCGGCAGTCCCGCGCCCATGAGAGCCGAGCACGCCGAAGCCGTGGGCGTCATCCACCACCAAGCGCGCGTCGTCGTATTCCGCCAGCACGTCGCAGTAAGCCGGCAAAGGCGCCAGCCTTCCGCTGACTGGAAAGACGCCATCGGTAAGCACGACTGGACGCTCGCCCGACTGCAACGTGGCGCGGACTTGGGCGCGAAGGCTCGCTGCGTCGCGATGATCGAAAAAGTGCGTTGGGCGACCGACGAGCCGGGCCGCGTCGCGTAACGCAAAGTGCGCATCGCGATCCAAGTAAAGCCGGTCGGTTAGCCGGTGATGCACGTCGAGGAGCACCGAGGCGCCCAGCCAGCCGCTTGGCAGCAGCCACGCGGCCTCCGTGCCAAAAAACCGCGCGGCCTCGGCCTCGGCTTCGAGCAGCGGCGGACTGTCGCCGAAACCCAGGCGCGACGTGGCCGGATGCAGCCCATACTGCCGCATCGCGCGTTCAACGGCATCGACGAGTTCACCGCGGCGTTGAATATCCAGGTAACCGGTCCCACCAAAGTGAAGATAACGCCGACCATCGACGCCGACCTCCGGACCGGTGGGTGTATCGAAGATACGGGTGGGCGCGGTTGGAGGCATGATGGGAGGGAAAGATTAGTTCGCGGTGGGCGATGCCGTCGATGGGAAATCGAAGGCGCGACCCGTGAGCAGACCTTGAGCGAAATCGGAATCGGCCCGGCCCTGAAACCGATTCCATTTCACACCACCTCGTCGCCCGCTTTTCGCTCGCCGCTGAATTGAACTGCGCGTTTGCTCCGCGCCAATGCTGAACTACCTCTGGCTCGCATTGGTCGCACTCGCTGCACTCATCGGGGCTGCGACGGGCCGCCTGAAGGAAGTAACGGAGGGCGCGTTCCAGATGGCGGATACCGCCGTGATGAAAATTGCGCTCCCGCTTGTCGGCGTGATGGCGCTGTGGCTCGGCCTCATGCGGCTCGCGGAGCGCAGCGGGCTCGTGCAGCAAATCGCCCGCGCGCTGCGCCCGCTCATGCGCCGGCTTTTTCCCGACGTGCCCCCGGAGCATCCGGCGATGGGCTCCATGCTGATGAACATGGCCGCCAACATGCTCGGGCTCGCCAACGCCGCCACCCCGCTCGGCCTGCGCGCGATGCGCGATCTGGAGACGCTGAACAAGGTGCCTGGCACGGCAACGAACGCCATGTGCACCTTTCTCGCGATCAACACCGGCAGCATCCAATTGATCCCGACGACCGCCATCGCGATCCTCGCCGCGCAGCACGCGCAAAACCCGACCGCGATTGTCGGCACGGCGCTCCTCTCCTCGCTCTGTGCGACGACCGCGGGTGTGGCGACGGCCAAGTGGCTCGGAACGTGGCGGCTGTTTCGCGTCGTGCCGGAAACGGCGAACGGTGCGGCCGCCGCGCCCGCGGTCGCCGCCGCTCCTGCCGTGGTCCTCGTCGAGCCGACGCCATTGACGGCGTGGGGCCGCGCGGCGCTGGGGTCACTGGTAGTGGCATTCGTGGCCGTATTTGCCTGGATCGTGTTTGCGCCGGCGGACTACCACGCCGCGACCTCGGCCCTGCACACGCGCCTCTTCCCGAGCAACGTCCCGCCGCCCGTCTGGCAGGACACCTCGGCGCAAAACGTCTTCCTCCGCATCATCGGCACGCTCTCACTGCTAGCCGTGCCATTCATGCTAGTGTCGTTTCCAGTCTACGCGGCGCTGCGCCGGGTGAAAGTTTACGAGGAGTTCGTAGAGGGCGCAAAGGAGGGCTTTCAGGTCGCGCTGCGCATCATCCCCTTCCTCGTGGCCATTCTCGTGGCCATCGGAATGTTTCGCGGCGCCGGCGGCATCGAGGCGCTGAAGAGCGTGCTGGCGCCATTGCTCACGCCGCTGGGCCTCCCGCCCGACCTGTTGCCGATGGTGCTCGTGCGGCCGTTGAGTGGCAGTGCCTCCATGGGGCTGTTCACCGAACTGGTGCAACGGCTGGGCCCGGACTCGTTGACGACGCGCATGGCTGGCACGATTTTCGGCAGCACGGAAACAACGTTCTATGTCATTGCCGTCTACTTCGGATCCGTCGCGGTGCGCCGAGCGCGTCACGCCGTCGTGGCGGGCCTGATGGCAGACTTCGTGGGCGTGGTCGCCTCGGTTGCGATCTGCCGGTTGATGTTCAGTTGAGCCTGACTGTGACGGCCTACATCGGCAATTAAACGGCTAGCCGCACTCTGGATTCACACTGCTCGATGAACGATCTCGCTCAAGCTCGCCAACAACTCGATGCGGATAAACTCGCCTTCGTCCTCGTGAAAGAGGGGAACGTCCTCGCCACCAGCGATGATTATGGCGTGCGGGAGTTGCTCGCCGCCGTGGATCGGCTCGGGGCAACGGTCCGCGGGGCGAGTCTCGCGGACAAGGTCGTGGGCAACGCCGTGGCGCTCATTGTCGTGCATGCCGGGATCTGCGCAGTCAGCACGCGGGTGGCGAGCGAGTCGGCCGTGAAAACCCTGCAGCGATACGGCGTGCCGCTCCACGCCGGGACCATCGTGCCGCAGATTTTGAATCGCCGTAGCGACGGTCCGTGCCCGATGGAGAAAGTGACGATGCCTTTTGCGGAAGTGGGTCCCGGATTGGCAGCGTTGCGCGAGTTCATGGGGGCGCGGTGAGCCGGAGTGTCGCCGCCATCGTGATTCCGCCGCCAGTCGATGCGGTCGGTGCAAGCGAACGCGTAGCCAATTAACGCCGCGCATTCGCCAATCGATGCAATGTCGCGCCGGGTGAGCGGTTCTACACTGGACGCCATCCCAGATGCCCCGCCGCTCACCTGCGGGCCGTCGTCCCCTTTCCCATGGCATCGTTTTCGACCGGTCGGCGCCCCAGTGCGCGCGAGACGGCCGCCGCTAGCGGCGTGCTGGTTGCGTTGCTCGCGATCGCGGCGTGGCTCTGGAGCGTGCAGGCCCATTTCTCTCCTGCCGTGACTGTCGCGGCCAGCGCCGCGCTGGCAGCAGAGTCGGGGCGAAAATCTGTCGCCGCGCCGGCCAATCTGATTGCAACGTGGCCCGCCGGACTGCGGGCGATGGGGCCGATGGAATCGTTTTCGCCCGATACGCTTTCCGACAAAATTGACGGCAAGGCGGAACTCTATCTCTCCGCCGGCTTCGTCGCGATGCGCTGCCAACGCATCACCTCCGCGGCTGCATCGGACGCATGGTTCGAGGCTTCCATCTACGACATGGGCCAGCCCGAAAACGCGTTCTCCGTCTACAGCTCCCAGAAACGCACCGCGACGCAGGAAGCGGGCATCGGCGACTACGGCTACCGCGCCGGCAACCAAATCTGTCTCGTGCATGGACAATATTATCTCGAACTCGTCGCAGCCGACGATCGCGAGCCGACACTGCAATCCGCCGCCGAACTCGCCCGCACGTTCATCGCCGCCACCGCCGTCGCCCGCCACGCCAACATGGCGAAGGACGAAGCGCTTTTCCCGTCCGACGGTATGATCGCTGGCAGCGTGATGCTTCTCAGCGCCGACGTTTTCGGCTTCGATCAGTTGAACAACACCTACACCGCGCGCTACCGCGAGGGTAAGGACGACGCCACGCTGTTCCTCTCGCGCCGCGCCAGCCCCGCCGAAGCCGCGCAACTCGCCACGGCGCTCTGCGATTTCTTCGTGAAAGACTGCGGCGGCAAGGAAACCGTTGCTCCGACTACGCCGCGCGGCGCGGTGATCATCGATTCGGGCGGCGCGTTTGACGGGGTCTTCGTCTCGGGCGCGCTGCTCGGCGGCGTGCATCAAGCCGCCAGCCGCGACGCCGCCGAACGCTGGATACAGCGCCTTCACGCCCGCCTCCCCACTCCCACGCCATGATCCCGCCCCATCAATCTCCGCTCGATCCTGCCGCGAACCGCCGCGAGTTTCTCCGCCGCGGACTGCAGGCTGGCGCCGCCGTCGCGCTGACCGGCGGACTCGCCTCGTTGCTGTGGAATCGCCACCCGCCCGGCGACTTCAACCGCGAGGCCGCCTCCGCGCTGCTGCCCGATTTTTCGGACAAGAATGCCGGCCCGAAGATGGCCATTGTCACCGGACAGAACCGCACCGCGATGGTGCGCCGCGCGCTGGAGGCAATGGGAGGCATCAGCCGCTTCATCAAGCGTGGCGATCGAGTGATGCTGAAGGTCAACGCCGCCTTCGCGACGCCCGCGATCCTCTCCGCCACCACGCATCCCGAGCTCGCCGCCGAGCTCGTGCGGCTCTGCCTCGGCGCCGGCGCCGCCTCCGTGCTCGTCACCGACAACCCCATCAACGATCCCGAAAGTTGCTTCAACCTCACCGGCATTGGGCCCGCCGTGCGCGCGGCCGGCGCCGAGCTCGTGTTGCCACGCGCCGCGCAATTCGCCCCCGGCACGCTGCCGGGCGCTCGATTGATCCGCGACTGGCCGATTCTCCACGAGCCGTTTCGCGGCATCACGAAACTCATCGGTGTCGCGCCCGTGAAACAGCACAACCGCGCCGGTGCCTCGATGACGATGAAGAATTGGTATGGCCTGCTCGGCGGCCGGCGGAATCAGTTTCACCAGGACATCAACGGCATTATCGTCGAGCTCGCGATGCTCGTGCGGCCGACCTTCGTCGTGCTCGACGGCACCGCCAGCATGATGGCGAATGGCCCCACCGGCGGTTCGCTCGCCGATCTCAAACCCACCCAGACGCTCGTCGTCAGCACCGATGGCATCGCGGCTGATGCCTTCGGCGCCACGCTGCTCGACAAAACGTTCCGTGATCTGCCCTACATCGCGGGCGCCACCGAACGCGGCCTCGGCACCGCGGATTTCGCGTCGCTCAACCCGGTGCGCGCCGCCGTCTAGCGATGAAAATCACCACCGCCCGCCGCCTCACGCAAATTTTTTTCTTCACGCTCTTCGTGTGGCTCTGTCTCGCGGCCACGGTCGGGCCGTTGTGGTGGCAGTGGCGCGGCTGGCCCATCGCGTGGTTCCTGCAACTCGATCCGCTGGTCGCGCTAGGCACCGTGCTCACGACGCACTCGTTTCATCCGTCGCTTGCCTGGGCGCTCGTCACGATCGGGCTGACGATTTTGTTTGGCCGCGTGTTCTGCGGATTCGTCTGCCCGTTCGGCGCGCTCCACCAATTTGTCAGCTGGCTTGGCCGCCTCGGTGGCCGCCCGAAGGACAAGATGGCCGCCAACACCTACCGCCCCGCGCAGGTCATCAAATACTACGTGCTCCTCGCGCTGCTCGCGGCGGCCGCAGGCAACCTCCTGCTCACCCTCGTGCGCGCCAGTCGTGATTCCACGTGGATCGCGCTCGTCGTGGCGGCGGTCGCTGTGCTCGCGCTGTTCTGGCTGACGCTGCGCAAAGTCATCGCGAGTTTTCGTCGCGCCGTTTTATTTGGAGCATTGCTCGTGCTCGTCTGGTTCGGCGCGGCAGCGCTGCTCTCCGTCGAACGCCTGACGCTGGCGACACTCCAAATCGGCTGGCTCGATCCGATTCCGCTCGTTTATCGCTCGTTCAATCTCGTCGTCCTGCCCGCCACCGACCTCGCCGTGGAAAAATGGTTTCCGAGCGGCCGCTTCTACACCGGCGTCGGATTGATCGGCGCGTTGTTTGTGGCGCTCGTGTTGCTGAATCTCGTCGTGCCGCGGTTTTTTTGCCGCATCCTGTGCCCGCTCGGCGCGCTGCTCGGCGTGATTGGCCGCGGCACGTTGTGGAGCATCGGCAAAACCGGCGCGAAATGCACCGAGTGCGCGCTCTGCGACGTCGACTGCGAGGGCGCGTGCAATCCCATGGGCCCGATTCGCGTCAGCGAATGCCTGATGTGCATGAACTGCCTCGACAATTGCCCAAGTGTGCGACCGATCGCCTATCTCCCGCGTCCTTCGTCGGGCGGCGAAATTTCCGCGTCCGGCGTGACGCGCCGCGGCTTCGTGGCCACGCTGATCGCCGGTGCCGCGGCGGTGCCGCTCGCGCGCCTCGACGGCTCTACCAAGTCCGACTGGTCGCCGAGCCTCATTCGCCCGCCGGGCTCGGTCGCTGAGGAAGAGTTTCTCGCGCGCTGTCTCAAGTGCGGCGAGTGCATGCGCGTCTGCCCGACCAACGTCCTCCAACCCTCTGGTTTCGCCCACGGCTGGGAATCCGTCTGGACGCCCGTCCTCAACAACCGCATCGGCACCAGCGGCTGCCAACTCAACTGCATCGCCTGCGGTCATGCGTGCCCTACCGCCGCGATTCGCCCGCTCACGCTCGACGAGAAACAAGGCGCCGGTGATTTCACCGAGCACGGGCCGGTGCGCATCGGCCTCGCCTACGTCGATCGTGGACGCTGCCTGCCGTGGGCGATGGAGCGCCCGTGCATCGTCTGCGAGGAAAACTGCCCCGTCACCCCGAAGGCAATCTACGTGAGCGAAATCGAATCGACCGTGCGCGACGGCACCTTCGCGATCGCCTCGATCGACGGCGCGACGGTGCGCGTCAGCGGCACGCCGCTGACGCCGGGGCGTTTCGCTTCCGGCGACTACACCTGCAAACTCCCCGACGAAACGCGCAGCCGCCGCATCGTCGCCAACACCGCCGATTCGCTTACGCTCGACACCGCGCCCACCGCCGAAGAACCGCCGCCGCCCGGTGCCCTGCTCGAGGTGCAGGTGCGCCTGCAACGCCCCGTCATCGATCCGGCGCGGTGCATCGGCTGCGGCGTCTGCGAGCACGAATGCCCGATGACCGGACTGCGAGCGATTCGCGTCACCGCCGACAACGAAACGCGTAGCGCCAACCGCTCCATCCTCCTGAAAGGCAGCCGCTGATTTCTTTTCTCCGTCAAAACTCAACCGCCGAAAAATCATGAATACTCCATCCGCCCAATTCTCCCGTCGGCAATTCCTCCAAACCACCGGGGCCGTCGGCGTGGGCTCGCTGTTGTTCCGCTCACCGCTGCTGGCCGCTGACGAAACGCCGCCGAAAGTCGCGAAGAAAAAATTCGGCCGGACCGGCGTCGAGGTCTCGCACGTCGGCGCCGGCCTCATGTTCGACACCCGCAATGCCGAAGTCATCCTTCGCACTGCCCACAACCACGGCGTAAATTACTGGGACACTGCCGCCGGCTACGAGCGCATGGGCAGCGAGACCGGCATCGGCACGTTCTTTGAGAAGAACCCCGAGGTGCGGAAGGACATCTTCCTCGTCACGAAAGGCCGCGGCGATCTCGCGAAGTCGCTCGACGGCTCGCTCAGCCGGATGAAGACCGACCATGTCGATTTGTTCTTCGTGCACGGCATCGACAACATCAGCGCCGTCGACCGGCCGGAGGTGAAGGCGTTTGCCGAAAAAGCGAAGCAGGACGGCAAGATAAAGTTCTTCGGCTTCAGCTCGCACAACAACATGGCGGCCTGCCTCAGCGGCGGCGCCAAGCTCGGCTGGATCGACGGCGCGATGATCACCTACAACTACCGCGAGATGCACAAGCCGGAGATGAAGGCGGCGCTCGACGCGTGCGAGCAGGCCGGCATCGGCGTCACCGCCATGAAAACGCTCGGTGGGCGCAGCGGTTCCGATACACCCGAACAGGCCGCCCTGCTCGCCCCGATCAGCGCCCGTGGTTTCACCCCGGCCCAAGCCAAGCTCAAGGCCGTGTTGGAAAACCCGCAGATCGCCGTCGCCTGCGTGCAGATGCCCAACATGAAATTCTGCCGCGAAAACATCGCCGCCGCCCTCGATCGCAAGGAGCTCGGCTCCCTCGCACGCGCCGCGCTCGACTGCCACGCTCAGGCGACGGCGGATCGCTACTGCGGCGGTTGCAACCACCTGTGCGGCGCCGCGGTGGCTGGCGCGGTGCCGGTGCGCGACGTGATGCGGCACCTCTTGTATTACCACAATTACGCGGAGCTCGATGCCCGCGCGATGTTCGCCGAATTGCCCGCCTCCCAGCGCGCCCAACTCACGCAAATCGACTACGAGGCGGCAGAGCGCGTGTGCCCGCATCGCCTGCCGATCGCCCAACTCATGCGCGAAGCCTCCGCGCTGCTCGCCTGACAACCGCGCCCGGTCGGCCTAGCGGTGCCGCCCTTCGAGCAACCGGGCGAGAGCGATCACCGTGGCATCATCGAGGTATTCATGGCCGGCCATCGGCGTGCCGGGCACGCCAAACTTGATGATCCGCGCCAGCGCGAACAACCGGTTCGGTTCGTCCGCGCTGATTCGTCGCCACGGGTCGCGGGAGAAATCCGGCGGCTTGATCGAAAGCGACGCCGCAAGCGGGCCGTCGCCGTGGGCTTCGGGGCCGTGGCAGGCGGCGCAGAGTTGCGAAAAAGTTTTCTGCGCACGGGACTCTGGGTACGGTTGCATCAACGCTTCCGCGGACGGCATCCAAGCCGTGGCTGCGTCCATCCGAACCGCCAATGTCTCCGCGCCGAGCGATGCCAGATAGGCGACCAGCGATTCACCACGAGCATCTCCCGGTCGAAATAAATGCGCGTAGCTCGGCATCCGCGATCCTGGCGCCAACGCGCGCGGCGCCATTAGGTGCAGTCGCTGCCACTCGGGCGAACGCCGGTTGCCCACGTTCATCAAATCCGGACCTTGGCGGCGAAGTCCGAGCAGCGGCGGCGTTTCGGCCAGACTTTCCGCCAACGGTCGCACCGGCCCCCACCACAGAATTTCCTGCGGCACGCCGGGTCGGAGATATTGCGAGTGGCAGGTGATACAGCCTTCGGCGATGTAGATCTCGCGGCCGCGGCCGATCATTTCGTCGTCGGCCCGCGCCGGAGGCGAAGTCAGGCCGAGCACCACAACACATCCCAGCGCCGCTGCTGTTGCCGCCGTTCGCCGGTGCGCGACGAGCGCCGAGAAAACCACAAGCACCGCGAGCCCGACAAACCACGGCGGAATCGCGTGTAAATCCTGCGCCATCCCAATGCCAAGCGCCGAACCGATCCAACCTGACACTGCAAAAATTCCCGCCGCCAGCCACGGACGAGCGCGACATGCCGGATAATAAACCAACGCCACCGAGTAGGCTGAAACTCCCACGGTGTAGAGCACGCGCGCTCCGGCGATCGTTTCGCCGCTCCCCCCGATGATGAAATCAGCCGCCGCCAGCGCGACCACTGCCACAGCCGCGGTGGCGCCGATCAATCCGGCATCGAGCGCGATCCCGGCAAGGATGGCGCCCACCAGATGCGTGCCCGCATTGCCATAAAGAATCCAGGCGCCGCTCCACGTTTGCGCGCGCAGGTTGGGCGTGTGCTGCAATATATAAAATCCCGCTGAGTCGAGCCACACGAGCGCCAGAAAAATCGCGCCCCACCGCCACCCGCCCCGTCGATCGCCGGCGGTCGCATCCACGACTCCCGAACGCATCCAGCCCGTCGCCACCAACCCCACGAGAGCAAAGCCGATCGCCGCAGAAGTCTGAAACGCAGGCGTCGTGGCGAAGACCGCGGGCAAGTTGGCCAGAGCGTAGGCCAGCCCAGTGCCGAGACCGCAGCAGAGCCCCAGCCGGCGAACTCCGACGACCGCGCGCAGCCCAGACGAAAGCGTGACGGTCGTCCAACCCAAGCTCAGCCCAACCCCGGCGACCACCACCCACATTCCCGGTCGTCCCACCGCGAGCGCCGCGATAGCCGACATCGCGCAGCCGGCGAAGCCCGCCGCCAGCCCGCGACAAAACCGCGCGAGCTGAAATTGTCGCGCGGCGAGAAAACCGCCCGCGACGCCGCTCGCCCCGAGCACGGTAAGCAAAGGTCGCAGCGCGAATTCATCGCCAAACAACGGCCGCGCCAACTCCAGCAGTGCGAATTCCGCGAACACTAAAAAATATCCGTAGGTCGCCGCGATCGCGACGACGGCGGCCAAAAACGCGGAGCGGCGCGATGAATCCGGTTGAGCGTCAGCGGGCATCGATGTTCTTCGCCTCCTCTCGTCGGAGTGACCGCCACCACCACGACAGCGCTACCGCCAGCAGCACGACCCCGGCCAGCAGCCGCGCGCCGTAGATCGCCTGCGTCCACGGCGCCGACAGAAAAAGTTCACCCAGATGCCCCGTCTCCTCCACACCGAGCGCCAGCAACACCGCGCAGTGCGCGAGGCACGCGCCCTGCCACACCCAGAAATAGCGCGGCCGATCCACGCCGCGCAATTCCACCAGCACCGCGAGATTAGCGCTCGTCACGAGCCCGGCCATCGCGAGATGCGCGTGCGCCACCATGGCGTTGGTGTATTTCAGCCGCTCCGAAATCCCGGGCAGAAAAGTCCAAAGCCCCGAGCCCACGAGCGCCACCCACCACGCCCATGCCGCGCCCCACCAGCGCCGCGCCGCCGGCTCGCCCCGGCCGCCGGAAAAATAAATCCACGTGAGCGGCAGCCAGCCGAGCAGCGTCGCCAGACCGGCCACCTGCGCGGCTTCGTGGTGCGAAGCGTTGCCATGCTCGATCCCGATGCACAACGCGACCGAGAAAACGAAATAGCCCCAATACCAAGCGCGCCGATCGCGGCGGGTGATGGCCAGCACTTCGGCGAGAAAACCGTAGATCGCCACGATCCCGAGAGTCGACGCCAGCAGGCGTGCCCCGGTGGCGCCGCCACTGTCGGGATTCACGCTCGGATAAACCTCGCGGCCCGCCGACCAGTGCAACGCATTCGGCACGATCAGCAGGCCGGCCAGCAGGAGTATCCGCGCCGCCAAGCCACCGCGGCTGAACTCCGATCGCCGCCACCAGACATGGGTGGCCAGCAGACTCCAGAGCAGCAGCATCGCGATCGGCAGCAGCGGCCGCGACCAGCCGTGCCACTCGAGAAAAGGTTTTCCGCTCGATCCGCCGCCAAGCCATGCAACGCCACCCAGCAAGAGCGCCAGCGACCACACTCTAAGTGCGAGCCGCGCCTGGCCTACCGCGTGCGGATGGCGGACATCCCAGCACCACGCGAGCAGCACGCCGACCAAGGGAAGCGCGCAGGATCCGTAGAGCTGCCAGTCAAGATGCAGGGGAATCCAGCGCCCGTAGGTCAGCGGCGCCAGCGAATCGTTGAGCGCGGGCCAGACGAGAAGCGCCGCGAGCAGCACGCCGATCGCATTGCCGGCGGCGAGCCAGCCCAGCGTGTGCCGCGCCACCACGCGCGCCATCTGCGGCTGGATTCCGTCGTGATGCTCCGGCTTCACGCGTCAGACACTTTTCCGTTGCGCACCCGCAACCACCGGTGACACGCCTCGGCAAATCGCCGCTCGTGAGTCGCGAGCACGACGGCGATGCCGTTCCGGACCGCTAGCTCTTTCAACAGGGAAAAAATCAGATCGCCGGTCGCCTCGTCCAACGAGCCGGTCGGTTCGTCCGCCAGCAACAGCCGCGGCTCGTTCATCAGCGCGCGGCAGATGGCCACGCGCTGGCGTTCTCCGCCCGATAAATCCTGAATGCGGTGCTTCAGCCGATGCGCAATCCCCACCTGTTCAGCGAGGGTGCGGATTCGCGCCGTGGTCTGCGCCGTCGGACGACCGACGGCCAGCGCCGGCACGCGCAAGTTTTCCTCGACCGTCAAATCGGCGATGAGGTTGTGCAGTTGAAAGACAAACCCGAGATGCCGCCGCCGCAGTTCCAGCCGATCCGATTCCCGCCGCGGATCGTGTCCGCAGACGTGCAGTTCGCCGCGATCAGGCACATCGAGCCCACCGATCAGGTGCAACAGCGTGCTCTTGCCGGAGCCCGACGCACCCCACAGGGCCACCATCTCGCCCGCGCGCACCTCGAGCGAAGCGCCCTGCAACACCGGCACGCGGCCCTCGTCGTAGGCCTTCCACACCTCTTGGACGGTGACGAGAATTTCCCGGGCCTCACTCATAGCGCAACGCCTCCGCCGGTTGAATACTCGATGCATACCGCGCCGGATAGATCGCCCCGCCCACGGCGGTGACGAGCGCGGTCACGACGATGCCGATCACCACGCCGGGTCCGACCGTCGCCTGCACGTAACCTTGAAACTGCGGGAGGTGCGGCAACCCAGCCAGCACCGCCAACCCCAAGGCAAAGCCAAGGGCGAGCCCGGCCAGAGCCACCGCCATCGCCTCGCCAAAAATTAGCACCGCCACCTGCCCCTCGGAAAATCCACACACCCGCAGCACCGCGATTTCGCGGATGCGACTGAAGACGGAGAGCAACATCGTGTTGGCGACGCCCAAGCCGCCGAGGAGAAACGCGCAGAGTCCCACGGCCCACGCGGTAGTCTTCATCACGCGAAACGAGTGATAGCTCTGGTTGAATTCGCGATTCTCGAGCGCGATGAGCCCCGGATGCGCTGCTTCCACCGCGCGCTTGAAGTCCGCGCCCGCCGACTGATCGCGCAGTTTCACCGCCACCACCGAGCAGACTCCACCGCGGTGGAAAAATTCCTGCGCCGCCCCGAGCGGCATGAAAACGCCGCCGTCCTCGAACCCATTCTCCGTTTTCAAAATCCCCGCCACGCGCCACGTCGTCGCGCCGATGGGCACGTCGTCACCGAGGCGGGCCGACAGGAATTCCGCGGCCCGGGCGCCGAGGAAAATCTCGCCCAGACGACGGCCAAACTCCGCGCGATTGCCCGCGATCCATTCCGCGCGCTCCAGTCGCGGATCCTCAGCCGTGACGCCGAAGCAGGTGATCACCGGAAACCCAGGAGACGAGACGATGCCAAACAGAAGCGGATGCGCCGACTCGACGTTGGGCAGCGCCCGGATCGCCGCCCGATCCTCATCGCGCACCGCGCTGAAAAATAGATCGGACACGTTTTTTTCCAGCACCAGATAATGACTGTCGGTGGCGAGGATGCGCTCGAACATCCCGATGGCGCCGTTGACGATACCGAGAATCGTGAGCATGGCCGCCACGCCAAAGCCAATGCCCGCGATTCCGATCAACGCCCGCAACCGGTGCCGGCGAAGATTCACGACGATGAGGGACAGAAATCGCATCTCAGGCGGCGATGAACAGCCGATAGCGCGTCAGCAACAGCCGTTCATGCCAGTCCGCCAGATAAGTCCACCGAGGATCGCGCTGGCAGAGTTGTCGCACCTGCGTGTCGGCGCGCGCCAGCAACCGCTCGATCCGGCGGCGCGTGAGTGGGGCGCCGAGGGCGATAGTCAGGTTGGGTCGGTTCAAGGCGGCATCGCGCCCCGGAGTTTTTCCGCTGCCGCCTTTCGGCACCGACACGTCGAGCAAGTCGTCCATCGCCTGATAGGCGAGCGCCCAATAAACGCCGAGCGCCCGCAACGCCCGTCGTTCGCGCTGCCATGCTCCTGACGGCAGCAGCGGCAGGCTCAGGGCGAGCCACAGGAGCGCGCCGGTTTTGCGCCACGCGATGCGGCCGACTTCGCGCGGAGCACCTTGCCCGTGACCAAAACGCAAATCCCACGCCTGACCACTGAGAATCCCCGCGGCGCCCAAGGCGGATTCGACGAGTGCACAGGCCTGTTCACGCACCTCGACCGACTCCGACAAATAGGCCCGCTGCACCAACGCGTAGGCGCGGTTGATCAATCCCAGCGCCGCCAAGATCGCGGTGGCTTCCCCGTGCGTGCGGTGCAGACAAGGCAAGCCGCGTCGCTGCTCCGCATCGTCCATGCACGGCAGATCATCGAGAATGAGCGAGGCCTGATGCCAATATTCCAAGGCGCAGGCGAGTTGCTCCGCGGCCGCCGGGCGCAACCCGTGGTTGTGGGCCGCCGCCATAATCAGCCCCGCGCGGACCATCCGGCCCGGATGGGCCACCGCTTTTTCCAATGCTTCGCGCAGGACGGGCTCGGTCGTCGACTCGGCGGGGGCGTTGGCCAACAACGAGCGCGCTACCGCCTCGGCATTCTCGATCATAGTGAGTCGGGCGGCGGTTAGAGTGCCGGCAGCGCCCCGACCAGATGGAAGCGCACGGTCACCAACGGATCGACTTTGAGCACCATAAATTTCTTGATCACCGGCAGGCCGAAGAGCCGGGTGTCAACCACGGCTTCGCCCTCGACAGTCAGGCTGCCTCCCGCGCGGGCAATCGTCACGGGAAACGAAAGCTCGTGCGTTACGCCGTGCAGGGTGAGACGACCGTGCGCGGTAAATTTTCCCGGCGCGTCCAGCGCGAGCACCACCAGCGTAAAGTCACTGTCCGGAAATTTGACCGTTTCCTGCCACACGTTCATGTCGTGATCACGTTTTTCATCGCCCGTCCGAATGTCACTGAAATGAAACGCGATCTTGGCAGCGGTCACGGCGCCGGTCTCGCGCTCGACCGTGACAGTGGCGACGTAGTTCGGCAGTTTGCCGACAAACGAATCCACCGTGGTTTTCACCGCGATTTCCACGCGCGAGCCGGCTTTATCGACGGCGAGTGGCGCCTCGGCCGCCGACAGTCCAGCCGCCGCCCACAGGCTGGCCGCAAAAATGAACAGTGAAGAGATAATGTTTTTTGTCATAAATATAGGCAGGCGTGTCTCTCCA
Organism: uncultured Opitutia bacterium; assembly: GCA_903840415.1. GTDB lineage: Bacteria > Verrucomicrobiota > Verrucomicrobiia > Opitutales > Opitutaceae > CAITWF01. The sequence continues at coordinate 64,694 of CAIMFY010000083.1, forward strand.
AGGAGACCCGACAATTTTCCGGCCCAACGGTAAACGCCAGAACAAGATGGAGGCAGAAGGTGCGTGACAGAAATTCTGGAAAATTGAGTCACGCGAAAGAGGCTGGAATGGTGAAGCCGAGGAAGGTGCGCTTCCTCGCCTCTCAAGACCGGCCGACGCCAGGCTTGTTCCGCGGATGAAAAAACCTAACCGACGACGAGGACTCTAAACCCGTCAGCGCAGCACGAAATACGGCTGCTGCGTCAGGCTCGCACCCAAGCCCGGAAACATCGCCGGCCGCTCTGTTGCTCCGCCCACTTCGAAGAAATACTGCAACGGAAAAGGCGCATCCGTGTAATCGGCCGGAATCGCCCCCCGCGCGCGATCGCCGGCGAGCTCCATCGGGGCGATGTGCCACGCTTCCGCTTGGTTCGCGTGCCGGAAAAATAATCGCACGGCGGTCGGCCGAGGCGTCGTGTGACTGAGGGAAAGCTCCAGCGGCACCGTCGCGCCGTGTCGAAAAGCCACTGGCGCCACATGCCCCGCCTCCACCGCGGCGCGCACCGGCCGATCGAGCGCGGCGCGCAGCAACGCGGAAACTTGCTCGGCGGAAATCGCAGCGCCGGTCAGTGCCGGTCCCGCCGCGTCCGCCACGGCCGCAATATCGTGATCGATCGCCGCGAGCCGGTCGGCCCAGTGGCCGCGCTGGAACCAGCCTTCACCGTAGCTCACGTCATGCACGTAGACGTCCTTCGTCACCTCGACCAGATGCGCCCACGTTTGACGCGCGGTGCGATATTGCGCGAGCGCGGCTTCGAGAAGCGGACGCTGACCCGTGCGCTCGAACAACGCGTAGAGCACACCGGCACGCAGCTTCGCGGCGAAAAAGCGCCCGAGCGCCACCTGCGCCTCGACATCGATCGCGAAGCGGCGAAACGCCGGCGCCTTGCCGTCGGCGCTTTTTGCTTTCGCCTGCGCGAGTTGATCGGCGGCGGTCTGCGCGAAATTTTCCAACCACGTCGCGACTTCGATCGGCGAGTATTTAGCGTCGGGCGTGCCGGCGATGAGCGCCGCGGCGAAATCGTCGATGCGCGAAAACAACTGCGGATCGAGCGGGCTGACGGCGCCGAAACGTTTCGGCGCGGGCGTGTCGGTGTAAGGTTGCGGCCGCGTGGCGTCGACCAGCGACATGTTCACCGGCATCTCGGCCCAGAAATTGTTGTTCGCCGCCGACGGTAGATGGGCCGTCGTCAGCAGCGGCAGAATCCGGCTCGCATGGGCCAGCGCAGTTTCCACCGCGGGAGCGGCAACAGCGCCGTAGTCGTTGCGCAGTTGCCGCTGCCAGACTTCGGCCGGGGTGTCGGGGTTGTAGAGCAGCCGGCCCCAGAGCCGGTAGCCGTAGCGGAATTTCTCAAAGTCGCCACCTGCCGCGCGCAACGTGAGGTCCGCGTAGCCATCGCGACCGCCGGGCAGACCGGAACCTTTGCGGCCCTTGAACGACAACGGATCGAAAACCTCGACGCCCGCGCTGCCGCAGAAACTGAACGCGCGCCCATACGCCGCCGCAAACAACGGATCGCCCCAGAGTAGCAGCCGCTGCGTGCCCGGCCAGATGCGGTGCACGATCGCGTAGCGCCGATCGTCGCGGAGGAGATCGCCGTAACCGTAGCGCAGGAAACTCCGCGCGCCTTCGCTCGCCGCATACGGCCCGCGGCCGCGGTCGCGTTGCGGCAATTCCGTTGGGCGTATCGCCGCCTGATGGTAGGGCAGCCCGAGGTGCTCCGCCCAAAATTTCGGCGAGATCGTGATCGGCAGGCCGGTGGCGAACGCCGCATCGAGTGTGCCCTGCTCCATGCCCTTCGCGTGCAGGTCGAGCCCGACCCGCCGGCCGCTCTGCACCGCGCCGCTGAAAATCGTCCGCCACAAATCGTAGCTGCCCTCCGGCACGCCGCTCTCGCCGTGGATGCGCATCGTCACGCCGCTGATCGCCGGACACGCTTTCAGCAGAAGCGCGAGCGCATCGCGGCAATACGGCGCGTGCGTCTCTGGTGTCAGGCCCTCGATGGTGTGGTTCGCGTTCGGACTGTTCGTCCACTCGTAGGCGTGCGTCCAGAGGCCGAGTTGAAAATCAAGGCCGCGCGCCACCGCTTCGTCACTGATCCAGCGCAGCATCGCGAGATTCGCGTCGCGCTCGGTGTCGGCGAGATTCGTCGCTCGGACATTATAGCCGGGCACGCCGAGGAGAAACGGATAGGCGAAATAGAAATAGGTGTCGCGCAATCCGCTCGGCGCATCGTAGCCGAGCCCGAGTGCGAGGCTCACGCGGTTGAAACGCTGCACCACGAGCATCGACAGATAACTCCGCCAGAAATCCTTGTCGTTGAACCACGCCTTGTCCTCCACGTCGCTCGCGAACAGCCGCGTGACGCTGCGCACGGCGTTCGCCGGCTGCTCGATCACCGCGCGGCCCGGCCGCAACACCGCACGCGGATCGTCGGCCAGCGCGACGGCATCGCCGATTTCCGTCAGCGCATACACGAGGCCGCGCACGTCGCGACCGCAGGCGAGCAGGACTTCGCGGCCCGCGAGCCGGCACGGCGCGATCGCCAGTGACTCCGCCACCTCGGGCACCACGACACCCAAATCACGAGCCAGCGACGACGTGCCGCTGGCGACGACGAGACACAAATCGTCAGCCCCGGCCTCGCCGATTCGCGAGCACATGAGGACGGAAAAACCGCGCGCCATGAGCGTCCGCCGCACCTGCGTAAGCGCCCACTGCACCGGCGCGGCCGCGACGATTGCATCCGAAGAATCGGACACAATCGCGATGCCGTTCGTCGGACGCGCGCCCGGCCGCTCATCGCCGTTCGCGCAGCCCGGCAGCAGACTGCCGGCGGCGACACCCGTGACCGCCGCGCTGGTAGAAACCAAAAATTTGCGTCGGTTCAAGGGAGATTACCGGAGGATTTTCCGGCCGGGCTACTTCGTTGGCACGATCAAGGCGTTGCGAATGAATGCGGACGCGACTTCGCCATGCCGGCGTAAATCAGCGCGAGCCCGATGATGCCGACGCCGAAGGCGGCGGTCGCGGCACCGGCGGCACCGGCGAGTTTGGCGGCGTTCACGCAGACCTCCCAGTTTTTCCAAATCATAACTCCCAGCGCCATCCCGGCGACCCCGAGGAAGGCGCCGGCGCCGAGCAACGGCACGTTCGCTTGCGTCACGTCCGGCGGCGAATCGACGTTGGCCGGCGTGAAATCGGCGCGCAGCCAGAGCCAGTAAATGAACAGACTCGTCGGGTGCATCAGGCCAGCCCAGATAAAGACCAGCTTTTGGTTACCCGTCCATTGGATCGTCAGCGCGGCGAGCAGCGTCAGGAACATGCCGCCGATGCCGCCGGTGGTGGCGCCGAGTCCAACGACCGAACCGGCCACTTTTGCAGGAAATAGATCGGTCGCAGACGTGAACACGTTGGCGGACCACGCCTGATGGCAAGCGGTCGCCATGCTAATGAGCACCACGCACAGCGTGAAGCTCTGCGTGTAGTAGGCGACGATCGAGAAGGGCATGAGAATCGCCGGCAGGAGCATCGCGCCGTAGCGCGCCGCGCCGACTTTCCAGCCGCGCCCGATCAGGAAACCGGAAGCCCAGCCACCGACGATGGAGCCAACGCTCGCGCCGGTGTAGATCAGCGCAAGGAGCAGCGCGCTCTTCATCGGATCGCGGCCGCGTTCCTTCGAGAGGTAGGACGGCAGCCAGTAAAGGTAGAACCACCACACCGGATCGGTGAGGAATTTTGCGATGAGGAACGGCCAGATTTGCTTGTAGCGCAGGAGCGTCGTCCATGGCAGCTGGAGTTTTTCCTCCACTTTCGGCTGGCCCTTCTGGATGAGTTCCAATTCGGCGGGCGAGACGCGCTTGCTCTCTTCTGGTTTGTCGAAACCCCACTTCCAGAAAATTAGCCAGATGAAGCCGATCGCGCCGATGGTGACGAAGGCCCATTGCCAGCCATACGACTCAGCCAGCCAGACCGTGCCGAACGAAACCATCACGCCGACGTTGGTGCCCGAGTTGAAAATGCCGGTCGCAAGGGCGCGTTCCTTTTGCGGAAACCACATCGCGATGGCCTTGATCGAGGCGGGGAAGTTGGCCGACTCGGCCACGCCGAGGAGAAACCGCACAACCGCAAAACCGATGACCGTGTGCACCAGGCCCAGTGCCATCGACATCGCCGACCACATGATCAAAGCCATCGCCAGACCGGTTTTCACCCCGATCCGGTCAATCATCCGGCCCAGCAGTAGCGGAAAGGAGGCGTAGGCGAAGGTGAACGCGAACTGGATCCAGCCGTAGTCGGCCTCGCTCCAGTTCAGATCCTTTTCGAGGGTAGTCTTGAGGACCGAAAGCGAATTGCGGTCGACGTAGTTGATCGTCGTCGCCGCAAACAGCAAACCGCAGATCACCCAGCGGTATTTAGTGAGCGGCGCGAACGTGGAGGGTGGGTTGGACATGGGGGTAAACGGATAACTAAACGACGACGGTCATGGTTCACGCCGCGCGAAATGACGCGAGAGAGTGAAGTGGGTGCTATTTCGAAAATTCCGGTGCGAGCGCGAGGCCGAAGTAGTCCCGGGCGTTGCCGAAGCAGATGTTGCGCACCATCGCGCCGACGAGCTTGTAGTCGGCGGGGACTTCGCCGCGCGCCATATCGTTGCCGAGGAGGCCGCAGAGCGTGCGACGGAAGTATTCGTGGCGCGGGTAGCTCACGAAGCTGCGCGAGTCGGTGAGCATGCCGACGAAGCGCGAAAGCAGGCCGAGGTTCGAGAGCGTGTTCATCTGCCACTCCATGCCCTCCTTCTGATCGAGAAACCACCAGCTGCTGCCGAACTGGAGTTTGCCGGCGATGCTGCCGTCCTGAAAATTTCCAATCATCGTGCCAAGGACGTAATTGTCCGCGGGGTTGACGTTGTAGAGGATGGTGCGCGGGAGCTGGTTCGTGGCGTCGAGCGTGTCGAGGTAGCGCGACAACGCGCGGGCCTGCGGAAAATCACCGATGGAATCGAGACCGGTGTCGGGGCCGAGCTGGCCGAGGAGGCGGGAGCTGTTGTTGCGGATCGCGCCGAGGTGGAGCTGCTTGGTCCAGCCGCGCGCGGCGTCCCAACGGCCAAACTCCAGCATGAGGTAGGAACCGTAACGCAGCGTTTCCTCCGCGCCGGGCGTGCGACCGGAGCGGGCCGCGTCGAAAACCATCTTCGCCTGCGCATGAGTGCAGGGCTCAGACAGAGCGGTCTCAAGACCATGGTCGGAAAGACGACCGCCGGCGGCGTGAAAATCGTCGTGGCGTTTCTTCAGCGCGCCGAGCAGATCGTCGAACGACTTGATGCCGTTCGGCATCGCGGCGGCGCCGGCGAGTTTTTCGAGCCACGCGTTGAACGCCGCGGGGTTGCCGACGGCGAGCGCCTTGTCGGGGCGAAACGCGGGATAGACGCGGGTCTTCAACTTGCTCGCGGCGATCTTTTTGTGGAGGTCGAGCGAGTCTGCCGGATCGTCGGTGGTGCAGACGACGGCGACTTTTGACAGCGTGAGCAGATCGTGGACGCGGAGTTTTGGGAGCTTGGCGTTGGCCTGCTTCCAGACTTTTTCGGCGGTGGCGCCGTTCAGCAGCACATCGACGCCGAAGTAGCGTTTCAGCTCAAGGTGTGTCCAGTGGTAGAGCGGATTGCGCAGCGTGTGCGGAACGGTCTCGGCCCAGGCCTGAAATTTTTGGCGCGGCGTGGCGTCGCCCGTGCAGAAACGCTCGCTGACGCCGTTCGCCCGCATCGCACGCCACTTGTAGTGATCGCCGCCGAGCCAGAGTTCGGCGAGGTCGGCGAACTGGTGGTTGTCCGCGATGAGCTGGGGCGAAAGGTGGCAGTGATAATCGAAGATCGGCTCGGCCTTCGCGTAGCCATGGTAGAGATCGCGCGCCTGCTTGGTGGTGAGCAGAAAGTCGTCGTGGATGAAGGAGCGGGATTTCGGCATGAGAGAGGGCGGGTTCGAAACGAGCCTGACGTTTGAAACGTGAAAGCGGCGACCGCTTACTTGGAAATATCGTTAAGCATCTCTGCAAGCGTGGTGTAACGCCCGAGAAGCGTGCGGGCGGCGGCACACGTGGCGGCAGTGGCGAGACCGGTGTTCTCGGCGAGAAACACGATGTAGGTGGCGACGTTTTTCGCGAAGTTGAGCCGGCCTTCGTCGCTGATGGTGTAGAAGCGGGCGCGTTGCTGGTAACCGGCGGGCGTGTGATCGCCGAGGGCGGCTTTTTCGGCGCGACCGCCGGCCGCGAGCACGTGGAGGAAATTATACTCGAACCAGAACATGTGCTCCGGGCTCGGCGCCAACGACTCGAGGGCGGCGCGCGTCACTGTCGGATTCGCGAAGACGTCGGTGCCCTTGCCCGATTTCGAGAGCGCATCCGTAACGAAGATCCGCGCCATTTTCTGCTCGGTGGCATCAGCGCTGTAGGCGCCGAGGAGCGCGAGTTCGAGGGTGAAGCGATACCAGTCGCGCCAGAGCGCCTGATCGGCGGCGTTTTTCGACGCGTATAGCGCGCGGCCCATCTCGTAGGTGTAGCGTCCGCTCGTCTTGATCTCGAGGCGGCCGCCGGTAACCGAGCCCATGACTTGGTAATTCTCCGCCGATTTGCCGGAGCCGGAGTGGAAACCGATGCTAGCGCCGAACTGTTTGCAGACCGCCCACTGTTTTTCCGCGAGCACGCGAAGTGCGGCGTTGTCGGGATACGGCATGTTCTTCTGGAAGCCGAATGCCGGCGCGACGAAGTGAATCTTCATGCCGAGCGCTTCGCAGAGCGAAAGCATGATGGCCGTCGTCTCGGGCGTCGTCAGGCCGGGCAGTTCGTCGATCGAAAGTTCGCGGAGGTAGGCGCGGCCGACGGCGGTCGTGAAAAGCTTGGCGCGGGCGGCGGCGTATTTTTCTTCGCGGCGCTTCATCTTTTCCAACGACGGCCAGACGTAGGCGAGGAGCTTGGCGAACTCCACCTCATTGATCGTGAGGCCGACGGACGCGACGCGCGCCTTCACTTTTGCGATGAGCGCGGCAGGGACGTTCGCCTGCACCCACGCACCGGCATCGGCCGCGACCGTCGTCTGTGCCAGCTCCGGCGAGAGATCGAAGGTGATGTAGCTCGCGAGCACACAGCCGGTGACGAGCGCGTCTTCGCGGTTGTCAAACTTGCCACCGATCGGCTGGTGGTCGGCATTAAATGACCACGCGATGCCACGGCGGTGAAAGCCGGTCTTCAGTTTTGAAATCACGCAGCCGTGGCTCATGCCCTCGACGCTCTGGCCCTGGTGACCCTCTGGGACATTCGTGCCGATGAAGGGGAACGGCACGGTGTCGAGCTTGCCCGCGAGCATCACGTCGACGTCGTAGACAAGTTCACGCGGGATCGAATTCTGGTTGGCCGTCATGCCGAGCGAGAGCGCGCTCATCGCCCACTCCGTCGCCGGCCAGTGCAGCGTGGTGAAACGCGCGCCGAGGCCGAGTGTGCTCTGGCCAAGCTTTTCGGCGGCGGTCGGAAAGATCGTGCACGCCGGATTTTTTTCCTGTGCGAGATTTTTCAGTTTGAGTAGGTTCGCGAAGGTCGCCGGAAACACCGTCGTGCCATCCGCGAGCGCCTCGCCGGCGGCGAGTGCGCTGGTGTTTTTCGCCGTGAGTTTCCACGCGCAGTCACCGGTCGCAGAATCCTCGATCAGCACGAACTCGCCCGCCGTGGTGGCAAAGCGGCTCTTCTCGAAGACCTTCACGCCGGCAGCACCGGCGCGCAAATTCGCCGCGAGCGCGGGCCAATCGAGGCAGAAGTCCGGCGACACACACGGGTTCGTCGCGATGCGGAGATTATTTTGAAGTAAAAACGCGTTGATGGCAGACATGGGATATTTGCGGGAGGGAGAGTCGCGCACATTCTGCGCAGGCTGACAAGCCCGTGATTCGGACTCGTGTCCTAATTTCTACTAACGGCCATCAGCCGGCGGAATTCAGGCGCGGGGCGCACATCACCACTTGTCCAGCGAGTCCGCCACCATCTGCTGCAACATCGGGAAGCGCAGCTCGCCGTAATTCAGTGCGTAGCGAAGCTTTCCGTCGCGGAAAACCCACGTCGACGGCAGCCACGACACCGGCAATCCGAGAAATTCGTGCATCTGCTCCTCTTTCTTGCGCGAGCTGTTGGGGTGCGGCAGCGCCGTGAAATTTTTCTGCCCGCCGAGCCCATATTTCTCCAACTCCACCGCGCCCGGTTTCGGATCCCAGGTGGTGATGAAGATCACGTTCACATCGGGGTTCTTGGCAACGAAGTCGCTCCAGCCACCGCTCGAGAGCTCGGACTTGCAGTTACCGCACCACGTCGCCCAAAAGTGCACGACTGTAACCTTCGGCGACTTTACCGCCTCGGCGACCTGCTGTTCGATCGGCAGAAGTTCGGCGGCACGGAGCGGAAGTGCGAGGGCAAGGATGGCGAGCGATAGGCCGAGACGTTTCATTGCGCGCACCGTAGCGCAGGGTGGCCGCCGCGCAACTCCGCAACATGTCACAATCCCAGCCACGCTAGGCCCGCCCGCAGCCAGAGCGGAATGGTGAAAATTCCCAGCGCAGTCGTGCCCAGCACGATCTGCACGGCGGTGCGCGGGTGGCCGCCGTAGAGCCGCGCCACGATCACCGAAACCATCGCTACGGGCATCGCGGCCTGCACGAGGATCACGCGTTTGAGCTCCACGGAGCACGGCAGGTATTTCGCGAGCAGCAACAGCGCGAGCGGCAGCACGCCGAGCCGCAGCAACGCCGCCGCGCCGGCGATCTTCGCGTCGAAGAGATGGCGCGGCTCATCCAGAAAATTGGCGAGGCTCACGCCGGTCATGATGAGCCCGAGCGGCACACCGCACACGCCGAGCGCATGGATGGCATCGGTCACCACCTTCGGCAAATGCGGCGTGATACCGACGAGGTTGCACGCCACGGCGAGCACCAGCGTGATCACGATGGGGCTCACCAGCCGCCGCCAGCCCTCGCGCAGCGATTCGCCGCTCAGCACGAGCAGTCCCACGGTCCAAATCGCGGCCTCGACGCCTACGTTGTGGACGAGCAGCACGCCGCGACTCTCCGGCCCCCAGATGCCCTCCATGATCGGCAGCGGCAGGTAACCGTAGTTCGTAATGCCGACGGCGAGCGCAAACGTCCGCAACCCGGTGCCGACGTGAAGCCCGATCATTTTGGCCACAAGCAAGCCGGCGCGAATCCCCAAAAACGTGATCCCGAAACCCACCAGCGGAGGCAACAGCAAGTTTCCTGGCGAGCGGAGCGCGGCGTTGCCCGCGACCGATTCGAAGATGAGCGCCGGGTAACACAAATTGACGACGAGGCGGATGAGACTCGTCTCCGCCTCGCCTTCGATCCAATGCACGCGCCGCACGACCACGCCGATCGCGATCAACGCGAACACCGGCACGACGAGCAGCAAAAGTTGCCAATAGGACATCATCCGCCCGCCACTTGAACGGCGCGCGGCAGGTGCGTCGAGCCCACGGTTCGGTCAACTCGCAATCTGCACGGGAGGGTTGCCGCGTGGCGAAAATTCCTCAGCGTCTGCCGCCGTGATCCTTTACGAGAACTCCGACGAAGCCTCTGGCCGCACTACCCCGCCGATGTCCCAAGACGTGCTCGAATTCGGGCACACCGCGAAGCAGGCCGTGTCTTCCGGCCAGCTTCTCACTGCCATCGAGGTCGCTCGCGACGGGCTCGCGCGGTTCGGCAGCGACCGTGTGCTCCAGCAGCAACTCGCGCTGGCGCTCGCCCAGACCGGCGCGCTCGATGCCGCGCGCGAGGTGCTCAGCGACTTGCTGAAAGAGCCCGACGCCGCGAAAGACGAGGAAACGCTTTGCCTGCTCGGCCGCGTTTACAAGGAGCTGTGGCGGCGCGCCAGCACTCCGGAGGCCGGCACCGAGGCGCTGCGACAGTCGTGCAAATACTACGGCGACGCCTTTGCGCTGAAGGAGGCGTATTATCCGGGCATCAATCTGGCGTTCACGCTCGCTGCGCTCGGCGAACTGGAAAAGGCACGCGACTGTGCGAAAACGGTAGAAAAATACTGTCGCATCGAACTGGGCCAGACGCTCGAGAAACCCGACGGTTGGCTGATGGCCACGCTCGCCGAGGCGCTCACTCACCAAGGTTCCACGACCGAGGCGGCGAAATACTACACCCGAGCCGTCGAGAAATTTCCCGGACGCTGGCGCGATCAGGCGTCAATGCGGCGGCAGGCCCACGAAATCATCGGATTCTATGCGAAGAAGCGCGAAGACTCGCGCCACCACTGGTATGACGTCGCCTCAATCAAGCAGCGCGTGAAGGAAACGCTCGGGCGCAGCGAGCAGGGCTTCGAATGGCTCGACCGGTGTTTTGAATTTCCCTCGATCGTCGTGTTTTCCGGTCACATGATCGATGCGGCGGGGCGCACCCCGGCGCGGTTTCCGGCCGAGCGCGAGCCCGCCGTGCGGGAGGCGATTCGCGAGCAGCTCAAGAAAATAAAACCCGGCTTCGGCTACTCGTCGGCGGCGTGCGGCGCGGACCTCATTTTTTGCGAGGTGATGCTCGAACTTGAGGCGAAGGTGAATCTCGTGCTGCCTTGCCCGGTCGACACCTTCAAGCGCCAGAGCGTGAGCTTCGCCGGCCCGGAGTGGGAAAAACGTTTTCACAACGTGCTCGCGCATGCCAACACCTGCGTCATCGCCAGCCCCGCCGACTTCGGAGCGGCGGAATCCGATCCGGCCTCGACGATGGGACTCGTGTATGCGAACCGCGTCGTCACCGGTCTAGCGGTGCTGCAGGCGCAGGCGCTCGATTTTGAGTTGAGTGCAATTTCAGTCTGGGATGGCGCCCCGGCGCTACGGCCGGGCGGCACGGGCGATGTCGTCGCCGAGTGGGCGCAGCGCCAGCTCACGCCCTTCATCATTCATCCGACTGGTGGCGCCACCACGGTGCCGGTCGCCCCGGCTCCGGCGTCCAAGGTTAGTGTGATCTCGACCGATACCGACGGCCTGAAAATTCGCCACGAAATCAAGGCGATGCTGTTCGCCGAGGTGATTAACCACAAAAAAATCGGCGAGCGGCAGATGCCGCTGTTCATCCGGGAGTTCAAGGCCGCGCTCGCCAAAGTGATCGCAGGGCTGCCGGGCGCCGCGCCGGTCGTCGCCGAGAGTTGGGGCAAGTCACTCTACTTTGTTTTCGATGCGTTGCCCGACTCTGCCCACTTCGCGCTCGAAGTGCGCGATGCCATCCTTCGCACCTCGTGGGCGGCCCACGGGCTGCCCGCCGATCTCGGGGTGCGCATGGTGCTGCACGCCGGGCCGGTGTTCGCATTCATGGATCCGGTGTTGAAGCGCGAGGCGTGCGTCGGCGCCCACGTGAACCGCGCCGCCCGCATCGAACCGATCACCGCGCCGGGGCAGGTTTATTCGAGCCAGGAATTCGCGGCGTTGTGCAGCGCGGAGGATTTGGCGGCGGTGAGCTTCGAATTTCTCGGCCGCCTGCGCACGGCGCGGCTGTTCGAGGACGCCCCGCTCTACCGACTCGATCGGCGGAGGAAAAACGGCGCTGCGTGACGACTCAGCGCGACCGCCTTGGCGGCCGCGGCCAAGACATCGAATTCGAATCAATCCGCCGGCACAAAGATTTTCTCGATCGGTTGTTTGAACAACCGTGCAATTTTGAACGCAAGCGGCAGGCTCGGGTCGTATTTCTCCGTTTCAATCGCGTTAATCGTCTGTCGCGAAACCCCGAGCTTTTCCGCGAGGTCGCCCTGCGACCACGTCTTGCCGGCCCGCAGTTCACCGAGTTGGTTTTTCATTTGTAGCGGCAATTGGCGATCGCGGTGCCGACGAGCCAGAGGCCGCCCATCGCGTAAAACGTGCCCCCGAGCTCCAAGCCGTGGCGCAAACCCGGGACGGCGATGCCATTGGTATCCAGCACATTGATCACCGCTCCGATCACAACGGTGCCAACGGCGGCGAACAACATCGCTTCTTGCTGAATCCGGCGCTGGAGCTCGTCGAGGCCGCGGACGAAGCGGAACCAACTCCGCACATAGAGCAGGCCAGGCGCCACGGGGGCCAGCGCGACGGCTGCCCGCAGCGGAGAACTCCAGAACGGATTGAGGCGCAGCAGATATTGACTCACGAGCGCGACCACCGTCGCCACCGCCAGCCAAGTGTTCAACTTCAGATCCGCTTTGAGGGAGTATTGCTTCGAGCACGGCTCGAGCGATTCAAGAGTGTTGGGCGTGTTCACACCTCGGGTGTAAAGCATTCTTGTCACATGTCAAGCATGCTTTACAGCCTTTCACGGGCAGTTCGCTACGTCGCCATCGCCTGGCCGGCGAGCCAGCCGGTCGTCCAGGCGGACTGGAAATTGAAACCGCCAGTCACGCCGTCGATGTCGAGCACTTCGCCGGCGAAATACAGGCCGGGGCACACACGGCTGGCCATCGTCTTGAATTCCACTTCGGCGAGCCGCACGCCACCGCAGGTGACGAATTCCTCCTTGAACACACTCTTGCCGACGACCTTGAACTCCGCCGCCGTAAGCTGTGTCGCGAGGATGCCGAGCGCGGCGTTGCCGATTTGCGCCCACGGGGTCGTCGCGGTGATGCCCGCCGAGGTCACGAGCCGTTCCCACAGTCGCTGAGGCATCGCGAGCGGGCTCCAGGTGGCGATCTGTTTCTTGGGGTTTTTTGCGCGCACGTCGCCGAGTTCGCGGAGGAGCGAGTCGCGCGTGTGCGGCGGCGCCCAGTTCACCAGCAGGGGAAATTCGTATTTCACAGCCGCGAGTTCGCGCGCGCCCCACGCGGATAGTTTCAGCACCGCCGGGCCACTCAAACCCCAGTGGGTGACGAGCAGCGGACCGTTTTGGCGGAGCTTCGTGCCGCGGACACCGACGGTCGTGTTTTCGACCGACAATCCCGAAAGGCCCACGAGTCGGGCATCGTCGATATAAAACGTGAAGAGCGACGGCACGAGCGGCTCGATCGTGTGGCCAAGTTTTTCCGCGATCGCGAAGCCCACGGAAGAGCGGTTGCCGCCGGTCGCCACGAGGAGTTTTTCGCACCGCACGTTGGAGCTGTCGGTGAGCGTGAGCCAAAACCCGTTGCCCGCCCGCTCCGCCGCGCGCACGCCGAGGCTCGTCACGACGCGCACGCCGGCTTTTTCCGCCGCCTGCAACAGGCAGTCGGCGATGGTCGCGGAGTCGTCGGTCACGGGAAACATCCGGCCGTCGCTCTCGGTTTTGGTTTCGACGCCGCGCTCGGCGAACCACGCCACGGTATCACGCGGCTGCCAGCGGGAAAACGCCCCGAGCAATTCGCGCCCGCCGCGCGGGTAATTTTTCACAAGCTCGCGCGGCTCGAAGCAGGCGTGCGTGAGGTTGCAGCGACCGCCGCCTGACACGCGCACCTTCGCGAGTGGATGCGCCGTCGCCTCGTAAAGTGTCACCGTGCCGCTGGCGCCGAGCGTCTCCGCACAAGCGATGGCCGCGAAAAATCCGGCGGCCCCGCCACCGATGACAATGACGCGTGTTTGCTCAGCCATGACCGCACGCTGTCTTTAGCGCGCGCCGAGTCGAAGCGAAACGGGTTGCCAGCAACCCTGCCCGCTTCTTCACGGCTCCCATCCGGACATAAAAAGGGCCGCCGCAGAGCTGCAATCCGCGGCGGCCACACAAACCCCTAACAAGTTTTTTTGTCAGCGGCTTAGTTGCCGCCGCCACCTTTTTTACCGCGACCGGGCTGCGGCATAGCGTCGAACTTCGCCTGTTGATCGGCGGTCAGGACGGCGCGGATGTCATCGTGAAGCTTCTTATTGATTTCCTGCATCTTGGGCCGGTTCGTCTGCGGGTCGCCACCGCCATCGCGGAGGGCCTGCATGTCGCTTCCAGCCTTCTTGAGTAGATCGCCAATTTTGGTCTTTTGGTCATCAGTGAGGGTGCCAACGGCCGCCTCGATGCGCTCGACGGTGAGCATGCCGCCGCCTTTGCCCTTGCCGCCTTTTTTGCCACCACCATCAGCCGGAGGAGGCGTGGCGGGATCTTGGGCGCGGAGCATGGGCGCGGACGCCAACAGGCCCAACGCGACGACGGAGAGGAGAACTTTAACGAGTGATTTCATAGGTATATCGAACGGGGAGTTTTTCAGGGTTGTTGTCTATCTCAGCCCGAGTCGGGCCGACAGCGTTCGGATTGACGGCCCGGCCCGGGGATGGTTTCGCAAAATCTTTCCCGGGCTTGCCGCCGAGGCGGCCGGCGGCCAGCGTCGCCAGCCATGATCGAGGTTCTCGCCCTTTCCAAACGCTACGGTGACTTCCCGGCTGTCACTGACTTGTCGTTTTCCGCCCGGCCCGGCGAAGTGCTCGGGCTCGTGGGCCCCAACGGCGCCGGCAAGACCACCACGTTACGCTGCCTTGCTGGAATCATCCCCGCCACCAGCGGCACCGTGCGCCTCGCCGGTCACGACATCGCGCAGAATCCGGTCGCGGCGAAACGCAACCTGGCGTTTTTCCCCGACGAGCCCCGCCTCTTTGACTACCTGACCGTGCGCCAGCACCTGAACTTCGTTGCCCGCATCTACGGCGTCGCCAATTACGAGGCGCTCGCGCAACCCCTACTCGAAGAACTCGAGATCGCCGACAAGGCCGACGAGTTGCCCGGCGCCCTCTCGCGCGGCATGAAGCAGAAACTCGCCATCGCCTGCGGCCTCTTGCACGGACCGAGCGTGATGTTTTTCGACGAGCCGCTCACCGGTCTCGATCCGCTCGGCATCCGGCGCATGAAGGATTCCATTCTCAAGCGTGCCCGCGCCGGCGCCACCATCGTGCTCAGCTCGCACCTGCTGCACTTGCTCGAAGAAGTCTGTTCGCACGTCCTCATCCTGAAAAAAGGCCGCAAGATCGCCGACGGCTCGCTCGCGGAAGTGTCGGCCCAGTTTAGCAACGGCGAGACTGGCGTGAGCTTGGAGGAAATCTTCATGCGCGCGACCGGCGGTTCGGAGAACTGAGCCCACGCCATCGATCTCCCGTGCTCTCCGCCCTCCTCTACCTGCGGCTTACGTCGCTGAAAAACTGGCTGCGCATGCGGCTGCTGCGACTCAAGCAGCCGAAGTATCTCGCCGGCGCGATCGTGGGCGCGGCGTATTTTTGGTTTTTCTTTTTTCGCCACAGTTTCGGTGAAACGGATGCGCCCGGCGGCGCCGTCCGTCGCCGCGCGCTACATCAGGCCGGCCAGTCGTTGCAGGATGCGGGCCTCACGCTTCCAACCGACTTCGGCGGCCTGCCGATCGTGATCGGCGCGCTGGTGCTGCTCGTCGTCATCACGCTCGTCTGGGTGTTTTCGCTGGAGCGCGCCTCGCTCGGCTTCACCGAAGCGGAGATCGCATTTCTGTTTCCCGCTCCGATCACGCGCCGCGGGCTGGTGCATTTCCGCCTGATCGATGCGCAACTCCGCAACTTGATCGGCGCATTGTTCATGACGCTGTTTTCCAACCGCTGGATGTTTATCGGCGGCAGTCCGCTCACTCATGCGGTCGGGTGGTGGCTGCTGTTCACGGCGTTTAATCTCCATCTCACCGGCGTGCGCTTCACGCTCTCGCGGCTGGCCGACGCCGGGGTCGGCACTTGGCGGCGGCGCGCAATCGTGCCGTTGATTCCCATCGCGGTGATCGCGGCGACGCTGGCGCTGCGTCCGGCGGATCAACGCTGGGTCGATCTGACGGCGCCAGATTTTGGAGCGACGCTGGAAAAATGGTTTCTCGGCGTGACGGGCAGCGCGCCGCTTTCGTGGCTGATCGCGCCGGGGAAATTTTTGCTCGGGCCCTTTTTCGCGGACTCCGGGCGGGCGTTTCTCTGGGCGATCGGGCCGGCCGCGGTCGTGATATGGGCGCATTATGTGTGGGTCGTGCGGAGTATCGTCTCGTTTGAAGACGGCTCGATCGTGCGGGCGGAAAAACGCGCCGCCGTGATCTCGGCGATGCGCGACGGCAAACGGCTGGGTCGCGCGCCGACGAAGGGGCGCAAACCGCCGTTCGTGCTCGCGAGCACGGGCCGGCCGGAGCTGGCGTTTCTCTGGAAAAATCTGCTCGGCACGTGGACGTGGCTTAACCCGCGCACTTGGGCCTGGTGTGCCCTCGCCATCGTCGGCGTAACCGCGTGGGTGCACGCGCACCCGGAGTGGCGTGGCGCGCTGATCGCCGCCGGACCGATCGCGTTGATCCTCGCGGGCTATGCGTTGCTGATCGGACCGCAGTTGGCGCGACAGGACATCCGCTCCGATCTCGTCAACGCCGACTTGTTGAAGACCTATCCGCTGCCCGGCTGGCAAATCGTGCTCGGCGAACTCCTCGCGCCGACGGCGATTCTCACCGGCGTGCTGTGGTTGCTGCTGCTCGCGGCGGCGGTATCGTTTCAGCCGGGGCCGCGGGCGTTTGGGTTTCTGGCGCCGGCGCTCCGCGATTTCGTCCGCGCGTGTCTCGCACCGGCCGCGCGCACGCTGCTGACGCTGTGCCTCGCCACGCTCGTGCCGCTGATCGTGGCGCTCCAACTTTTTGTACCCAATGCCGCGGCGCTGGTGTTTCCGGCGTGGTTTCAGGCCACGCGCCAGCGTGCCGGGGGCGGCGGCATCGACATCATGGGCCAGCGGCTGATCTTTTTTTTCGGGCAGTTTCTAACGATGTTGATCGCGCTGTTGCCGGCGCTGCTGTCGGGAGCGGTGACGGTGTGGTTGGCTTGCTTCGTGTTTCCGCTGCCGCCGATCGCCGGCGTGTGGCTCGCGGCGGTGGGCGTGTTGATGGTGTTGGTGGGCGAGTTGTGGCTCGGGCTGTGGTTTCTCGGCGGAAGGTTTGAAAGACTCGACCTTTCATCGGAACTTCGGCCGTGAAATTCTCGAAGCTCACGGAACTGGCCGCCACCGCGGTCGGGGCGGCGCAGCGGCAACTGCCACCGGAAATCCGTCCGCTCGCCCGGGGCGTGCCGGTCCACTATCAGGAGCGGCCAGCCCCCGATGTCCTCGCCGAAGGCTTTGAGCCTGACATCCTCGGGCTGTTCACCGGCAGCCCGCACGGCGAGGAACTCGCGACCGACCACCCGGCGCCGGCGCAAATCATCCTTTACCTCACGAGCCTCTGGGATTTCGCCGAGGAAGACGTGGAAATTTTCCGCGACGAAGTCCGCCTCACCTATCTCCACGAACTCGGCCACTACCTCGGTTGGAACGAGGATGAGCTGACGGCCCGCGGTCTGGATTGAGAAATGCCCAACGCCGGAACCACCCGCACTCCGCGCTTTCCAAGTCTGCTGCGCCGTGCATACACTGCGCCCAATTTAGCCTTTTCGCACTGTCATGAAGAAACTCCTCGTCCTTTCCCTCCTCGCGCTGTTTGGCGCCGCCATCGTGCGCGCCGAAGTGTCCAAAGCCGATCTCGTCGACCGCGTCGAGACGTGCGAGGCGATCCTGCAGGAATTTCAGAGCCGGCCCGACACCGCCATCCCCGCCGCCGTGCTGCGGAAAGCGCGCGCCATTATCATAGTTAACCAGTTCAAAGCCGGCTTCCTGATCGGCGTGAAGGACGGCTACGGTGTTGTCCTCGTTAAGAAGCCGAACGGCCGCTGGAGCCTCCCGGTCCTGATCAGCGCCGGCGAAGCGAGCCTCGGCTTTCAGGCCGGCGCCACCGCCGTCGAGACGATTTATGTGATCACGGACGACAACACTCCGCGCCTGCTCTTCAACCACAGCTTCAACGTCGGCGTCGACGCCAAGGCCATCGCCGGCCCGAAGGAGGCCGAGGTCGAACGCAACAACGTCGACATCCTGCGCACGCCAATGCTCGTCTACACGAAAGTCGCCGGGCTCTACGCTGGCGCGACCGTGAAAGCCGGCCACCTCTCGCGCAACGATTCCGCCAACTGCCTCCTCTACAACACGCGCTACACGATGCCCGAGTTGCTCTACAGCGACTGGGTCACGCCGATCGCCGAAGTGCAGCCGCTGATGGCGCTGGTGCAACGCATCGCACCGTGATGGGCGCGGCTGTCGCCGCGCAGGCGAGCGTCGAGGGTTGAACATCGAGAGTTGGAGTTAACCGTGTTTTCGTTGGCTGACGCTCAACCCACAGTACTCAACTTTTCCTCCACATGCTCTCCGGCTTTCATCATGTTTGCGTCAAGACCCGCGATTGGGATCGCACGCTGCGCTTTTACCGCGACACTCTCGGCTGTACCGTAAAAATCGCCTGGCGCGCCGCGCCCGAGCGAGCCGTGATGCTCGACACCGGCGGCGGCAACTACATCGAAGTCTTCGAAGATCTCTCCTACACGCCGGCGCGCGACGGCGCGATCCTGCACTTGGCGCTGCGCACCGCGAAGCTCGACGAAGTCGCTGACCGCGTCCGCACTTTCGGCGCCACTATCACCATGGAGCCGAAGGATATCACCATCGCGACCACCAACGGCGCCGGCGAAATTCCGATTCGGATTTTCTTCTGCACCGGCCCAAACGGCGAAGTGATCGAGTTTTTTCAGAACACGCTGACGTGAGGTAGCGCTCAGCCGCGCATTTCGCGCAAGAACGCCACCAGTTCCGCGAGCGCCGCCTCCGCCACGATTTTCTGCGCCTCGATGCGCGAGGCACCCGGGCACTCGACGCGTCCGTGCCGCATCGTGAATTTTCCGCCGCGCCCGCGCCGCGCCACCGCCCACCACGCAAATGGCAGCGCGATTTTCAGTTTCGCGTTCGGCTCCGCGTAACCCGTCGTCGCCACCGCGACATCGGCGCCGAAAAGCACGCACGCGCCGCGCGCCATCTGCTCGGCGATCGCCGCCGAGACGCAGTCCACCTTCCTCGCCGCCGCACGATCGACGCCGAGTAATTTCACTTTTTCGTCGAGCGAATAAGCCGTCACCCCGCCGAGAAAATAGTCCGACGCGCCCGAAACCGAAGCGACGCGCGCCTGCACGTTTCCTGCCGTGAGACTCTCCGCCACCGCGAGCGTGAGCCGCGGCGGACGGAGCAGGAGTTGTTTGAGTTCCAGCGCGGCAACCATGCGACCACGCTGTGCGGCCCCGACGAAAAAGAAAAGCCCGCGCTTGCCACTGCGAGGTCCACCGAAATCCTCGGCGCCTTCGACGGCGCCCCACGCCTACCGCCAGTTCAGCACGAGGCGTGTGAAATAGGCGGTGTCGAGTTTTTCGACGCCTTTGCCGGGCTTGCTGTTGAAGTCGTTGCTGACACCGATGCGCAGTTTCCAACTCGGGCTGACGAAGGGCATTTCATAAAAACTTTCGTGCATGGCCCGGAAATTGGCGAAATCGTTGAACGACGGTACGAAGGTCAGACGATTGATGATGGAGGCATCGGTGAGCTGGAGGCTGTGGCTGAAGCCAAGATCCAAACCGGCGGCATTCACGTCCGTCGTGAGCGGATTTTTGTAATTTTCATTCCGGAACGAAAAGCCGAGACGGCCGGTGACAGTCTGCTTCGGCGCTTTGATGAAGTCGTAACCAAAGCCGGCGGCGGCGACATCGTAGAACTGGATGTCCTTGATGCGGTCGAAACCGCCTTCGTCGCGCAGATACCACGAGTTGCTCCCCGAGTAATTCCGCTGGTAGTCGACCCCGGCCTTGAACTGGTCGGCGGATTTTTGTCCGTCAGTCACCTGACGATCGTAGGCGGAGTAGAAAGCGAGTTTGTCGTGCGGGCCTTCGAGCGTCGCACGGAAGTGGGCTGCGGTGCCGAGCTGGCTCTTGTTGCCCGACTTGCCGGAAATATCAACCGCCGTCTCGTAGGCCCAATCGCGCTGTAGCGCCACGACAGCCGGATCTTTGCCGCCGGCGGGCCACGAGGCGGCGACTTTGTCGACCGTCGTTGTAATGGTGCCATCGGCACCGACCACTTGGAGTGAACCAGCCGCCGAGGAAACCTTGCCGTCGATCCGTGTGCCGCTGGCGAGGCGCACTGCGACCGGCGCATCCGTGGTGATCGCGGTCACCTCGGACTGCTTGATCTTGAGGCTGCCGGCGAAATCGGTGTCCACCAAGACGGAGCCGCCGTCGATCTTTGTGACGTGGCCGACGATACGGGCACCGTTCTTGGTTTCGACGACGTCGGCGCGGGCCACACCATAGGCGGTGAGCACGGCAATGACGGACAGCGTGAGGAGTTTCTGGTGGTTCATGGCGATGTGAATGGAGGGCCACGTCGATAGCAGGCGAGAAAGGCTAGTCAATGGCGCGGCGCACCGGCCCGGTGCGGGTATTACGCAACCAAACCCCCGGCTCGACACGCCGCACCTCGCCTCCTTCGCTCATGCCAATGCCCGCGCCCGCCCACCGCCCCGCCCTGATCGTCGCCGACCGCTGGCAGGACTATGCGCTGCTCGACGCCGGCGACGGCCTGAAGCAGGAACGCTGGGGCGAGTTCACCCTCGTGCGCCCCGACCCCCAGATCATCTGGCCGCGGATGGGCGGGGAAAATGCGAAAAAAAACGCGCGCTGGGAAAACTGGGATGGCTTCTATCACCGCGCCGAAACCGGCGGCGGCAAATGGGAATTCCGCCGCGCGCTGCCCGATCACTGGAAAATTTCCTACGCGCCGCTCGGCCTGACATTCAAGATTCACCCAACCTCGTTCAAGCACACCGGTCTTTTCCCCGAGCAGGCAGTGAACTGGGACTGGTTCTCCGCGAAGATCGCCGCCGCGCGAAAATCGGGGCGCGAAGTCAATGTCCTGAATCTCTTCGGCTACACCGGCGCCGCGACCATCGCCGCCGCGAAAGCCGGCGCGAATGTCTGCCATGTCGACGCTGCCGAAGGCATGGTGAAATGGTGCCGCGAAAACGCCGCCCTTAGCGGCCTCGCCGACGCGCCCATCCGCTACATCGCCGACGACTGCCTGAAATTCGCGCGCCGGGAACTCAAGCGCGGCCGGAAATACGACGCCATCATCATGGACCCGCCGACCTACGGCCGCGGCGCCACCGGCGAAATGTGGAAACTCGAAGATCACCTCTGGGAACTGCTCACCGAGTGCCGCGCGCTCCTCAGCGAATCGCCGCTCTTCTTTCTCATCAACGCCTACACCGCCCGCCTCTCGCCAACGGTGGTCGCCAATCTCCTCGCCGAGTTGATGACCGGCCGCCCTGGCACGATCACCGCCGGCGAAGTCGGCCTGCCGATCCAGCGCGACGGAAAAATCCTCCCCTGCGGCATCTATGGCCGTTGGGAAAACTAACCCCTGCCATGCCCTCGCTCCCAGAACAATACCTCGCCCAGGCCAACGCCCTCCTCGCCCGCGCGTGGACTGTCAACATGTCCGTCATCGCGCAGCTCGCGCCGATCCTTGGCGCCTCCGTGGCGCGCGGCGAAGTCATCCACACGTTCGGCTCCGGCCACAGCGAAATCATCGCCCGCGAAATCGTCGGCCGCGCCGGCGGTCTCGTCTGCATCACGAGCATCAACGATCCCACCGCCGGATTCATCGAAAATCTCGTCGGCTACGGCACGAAGCTCGTTGAGCGCTATGACCGCCAATTCGAATTGCGCGCCGGCGAGGCCGTCATCGTGATTTCCAATTCCGGCAAAAACGCGGCGCCGATCGAGGTCGCGTTGCACGCGAAGAAGAAGGGCTGCGTCGTCATCGCGCTCACGTCGCTGTCGATGTCCACCACCGCGACGACCGTTCACCCCGGCGGCAAAAATCTCCACGCGATCGCCGACTTCACGCTCGATAACGGCGGCGTCCCCGGCGACACGATCCTCCAGCTCACCCCCGAGATCGCGACCGGGCCGACGAGCACCTTTATCGGCGCGTCGCTGCTCAACTGGCTCGTGCTTGCGACGATGGAGTGGCTGAAACAAAACGGCCACGCCCTGCCCGTCCTCCGCAGCCAGAACCTCCCCGGCGCTATCGAGCACAACCGCGCCGTCGGCGCGCCCTACCGACACCGCCTGAGCAAGCAGCTCGCGTGAATTTGCTCTCATGAGTTTTCAAATCGGCATCGATGGCGGTGGCACCAAGACCGAGTGCATCCTTGTCGATGCGACGGGCGCCATCGTCGGCCGCCAACTGGCGCCCGGTTGCAACCCGAGCGTCGTCGGTCCGGAGCAGGCGCGGCACATCGTGACCGACGCGCTCTGCACGCTTCGCGATCAATCCAAAACCCAAAACCCCAAATCGAAAATTTCCGAGACGCGGCTCTTCATGGCGGGTGCCGCCGGATTCTGGCAGGAGTTCGCCGCCGCGCTCACCGATTTCGGCCATGTGCGCGCCGCTGCCGATTCGCTGCCCGTCCTCGAACTCGCCACCGACGGCGCACCTGGGCTCGTGATTCATGCTGGCACCGGCTCGTTCGTCGCCGCGCGCGGACCAGACGGCAAGGTCCACTACGCCGGCGGGATCGGCTGGCGTTTCGGCGATCCCGGAAGCGGTTACGAACTCGGCCGCCGTGCCGTCGCGCGCGGCCTGCTTGAGCTGCAAGGCTGGCAACCGCGCACGCCTCTCGCCGCCCTCGTCTGCGATTACACGCAACTCGGAGACACGGCGGATGCCGCGGCCGTCACGCGTTATTATTATCAGCACGGGGAACCCAATCGCATCATCGCCGCGCTCGCGCCCGCCGTGCTGCGGCTCGCTGTCGAGGGCGACGCCACCGCCCACGCGCTTGTCACCGAATCTGCCGGCGAACTGGTGGCGTTCGCCGTGCGCGTCGCGACCAATCTGTTCCCCGGTGTGCCGCTCGACACGTTGCGCGTCGGCTTGAGCGGCGCGCTGCTCACCCATTCCGTCGTCGCCGCCGCGCTCGCCCCGCGAGCGCCCTTCGCCCTCACCCCGATCACCGCTGCCCCGATCGAAGGTGTGCGCCGGCTGCTCGTCCGCGAACGGTGAGGCAAAATGTCCGCGGCCGCCGCCACGCCAAATAGATTGGCCGCGCCCGACTGGCGCGCGCGCCAACAGGCGCACGATGCGCGCGTCCGCCGCTGGACCGATCCGCACCAGGCACGCGCGGCCCGTGGCGAAAAACATTCGATCCATGATTTTTTCTTTTCGTATTACTCGTTTCGCGTCGCGTGGCTGCGGCGCTGGCACCCGGGCCCCGACGTCGCATTGGCCGGCGACGGTGCGCGCGAATTTCTCCGCTGGCCCGAATACCGCGAAACCACCGACGGCGTGATGATCGATTGCGCGATGCTCCCCGCACACCGCCGCGAATTTGTCGCGTGGCTGCGCGATTTGCTCGGCGCGATGCAGGTGCGCCAACCGTTCTTCGGCTGCCACGGGCTGCACGAATGGGCGATGGTTTATCGCCAGACGCCCGACGAAATCCGCCACAACCAACACCCACTCCGCTTCGCACCCGCCGAACTCACGCGTCTCGTCGAGTCGCTGCCGATCTGCTGCTCGCACTTCGACGCGTTTCGTTTCTTCACCGCACCCGCCCGTCCGCTGAACAAACTCCAACCCACCCGCGCCGACGCTCCGCACCTCGAGCAACGCGGCTGTCTCCACGCCAACATGGATCTCTACAAGTGGGCCTTCAAACTCGCACCCTTCACGCCGAGCGAGGTCACCGCCGACTGCTTCGCTCTTGCGTGGGACATCCGTGAAATCGACATGCGCGCGAGCCCCTACGATCTCCGCGCGCTCGGCTTCGCGCCCATCGCGATCGAGACGCCGGCCGGCCGCGCCGAGTATGAGGAGCACCAGCGCACCTTCGCTGTCCGCGGCGAACCGCTCCGCGCCCGGCTGATTGCGCTCTGCGAGCGGTTGCTTTGACGCCGCATCCGCGGTCTGTATCTCTCCCACCATGCACTACCGCCAGCTCCTGTCGGCCATCGCGCAAGCCCACACGTCGGCGGTCGGGCGCGCAGCGGCAGCGATCAATCAGGGGCTCGTCCTCCGCAACTGGCTCGTCGGCGCCTACGTCGTCGAATTCGAGCAGGGCGGCGAAGACCGCGCGAAGTATGGCGAGAGCCTGATGCCGCGGCACGCCAAAGACCTGACCAAACGAAAGCTCCCCGGTCTGGGATTGAGCACACTCAAGAACTGCCGGCTGTTCTACCAAACCTATCCGCAGATTAGCCAACCACTGGTTGGCCAATTGGAGGCGCTCTCGATTTCCTCACCGGTGGTGAGGAAATTACCCTCGCGTGTTCCCGCCACCGCCGGTCTCTCCCAAAAACTTTTCGTCTCCCGCTACCTCGTCGCGCCCCCGAGCGTCGCGCAGTTGAAGAAATTCGTCGAAGCCGACCGCGCGCGGCTCGTTCGCCACCAATCTTAACCCGATCACACCATGGACGCGAACGCGCCGCCCGCCCAAGATTTTCCGCGCACGGACAAGAAGCCCAGCTTCCCCATTCGCGACGATCTCCGCACCTACCTCCGCCGTTACCGCCGCGAGCGCGATTTGCCGGTGACCTACGAGCGCATGCTCGGTTTTCATGAGGCCATCCCGCTGACCGACGAGACCGGCAAGCCCACGCTGTGGGACACCGTCATCTACGATCCCACCGAGATGCGCACGCTCAACGAGGATCTGAAGCACATCTATGCGCTCCTCCGCACTGACGGCGACATCTCCGTCTTCAGCCACCTTTTTGTGGACCGGATCGATTTTTGCACGTTCGGCAACTCGACGCCATTTCGCGTCCGCATCGTCAACGCCTACAACGACAATCAGGACTATTTCTACATCAAGAAGGCCGACGCATCGCGCGTTTACGGCCTCGAGCTTGAGCACCTGCTTTCGCCGAACCGGCTCAACTTCATCACGCACGGCTCCACGCTCGTCGAGGAGCACATCGTCGGCCTGCCCGGCGACATCTTCATCAGCCGCTGGCTCCAGCAAAACGAACTCCGCCCGATCCGCATCGCGAAGGAAGTCGTCAAATTCAACGAACGCTGCTTCGTCCGTCTCCTCGGCGACATGCGCAGCTACAACTTCGTTGTTCTCCTCACGCCCGATTTTGACGACTGGCAGGTGCGGCTCCGCGCGATGGATTTCGACCAGCAGAGCTATAACGGTCGGAAGAATTTTTATCTCCCGCAATTCTTCAAGGAGAACACTCCGCTCGTGAAGTTCTGCATCCGGCACCTGCACCCCGAGACGGCGAACCAATACAAACGCGAGGAGCAGGCCATCATCCTCCAGCGCGCTCACCTCGCTTCCGAGCGGCTCGGCCTGCTGTTGCACGACATGACACGCGATCCGATTTCGCCGCCGGAAAAAATCCACCAGCTGCGCGAGGAACTCGCCGCGCACTACGGCCGCACGGATTACCTCCGCTGCGAGTCGATGGGCGCGCTCATCCGCGAAAACCTCGAATCCATCCGCCGTGAGAACGGCCGCCCGGTCGTGCCCGGGCTGGTGCCGGAATAATCTTTGCCACCCCATGAAACTGCCACTCCGCCTCGCGTTCTTCTTTTGCGTGCTCGCGTTTGCGGCCTTCGCTGCGGACGGAACTTTCCCCATCACCATCCGCGTCGATGCGGCGAAACCGCACGGCGAGTTGAAACCGATCTACCGATTCTTCGGTGCGGACGAGCCGAACTACGCCTACATGAAGGACGGAAAAAAGCTGCTCCACGACATCGGGCAGCTCGGCTCACCGCAGGCATATTTCCGCGCGCATAGTTTGCTCGTGACCGGCGATGGCACGCCGGCGTTGAAATGGGGCAGCACCAACGCCTATACCGAGGACGCCGCCGGCCGCCCCGTTTACGACTGGACGATCGTCGATCGGATTTTCGACACTTATCTGGCCAACGGCGTGAAACCCTACGCACAGATCGGGTTCATGCCGGAGGCGATGTCCACGCATCCGCAGCCGTATCAGCATGGATGGCGGCCGGGTTTTCCTTACAACGAAATCTACACCGGCTGGGCTTACCCGCCGAAGGATTATGCGAAATGGGGCGAACTGGTTTACCAGTGGGCGAAGCACTGCGTGGAGCGCTACGGCGCGGCGGAGGTGGAGCAGTGGTATTGGGAAGTCTGGAACGAGGCGAACATCCGCGACGGCTACTGGCGCGGCACGCCGGAGGAATTTTTCAAGCTGCAAGACTACGCGATCGACGCCGTGAGGCGGGCGCTGCCGACCGCGCGCGTCGGCGGCATGGACTCGGCGGGTGACGGCGGGAAATTCATGCAGGATTTTCTGGAGCACTGCCTGCATGGAAAAAATTTCGCGACGGGCGCGACGGGCACGCCGCTCGATTTCCTGTCTTTTCACGCGAAGGGATCGCCGACGTTTGTCGATGGGCATGTGCGCACCGGGATCGCGGCGCAGTTGAAGACGATCGACACGGCATTCGCGAGGTTCGCCTCGTTTCCCGAACTGAAAAACAAACCGATCGTCATCGGCGAATCCGATCCGGACGGGTGCGCGGCGTGCCAGGGCGCGCAGCTCGGCTACCGCAACACGACGATGTTTTCGAGCTACACGGCGGCGGTCTTCGCGCGGAAGCATCTGCTCGCGGAGAAGCGCGGCGTAAACCTCGAGGGCGCGACGACGTGGGCGTTTGAGTTTGAAGACCAGCCGTATTTCGCGGGTTTCCGCGTGATGGCGAGCAACGGGCTCACGTTGCCAGTTTTCAACGTCCACCGCATGATGGCGAAAATGTCCGGCCAGCGGATCGACGCGGTCAGTTCCGGCGACGCTGGCGTCGAGGCCATCATTAAGTCCGGCGTGCGCGGGGCGGCGCCCGATGTTGCCGCGCTCGCGAGTTTCGACGCGGTGAAACGCCAGCTCGCCGTGCTCGTGTGGCATTACCACGACGACGACGTGTCCGGCCCTGATGCCGCTGTGTCGTTGAGTCTCGCCGGCCTGCCCGCCGCCGCGACCACACCGAAGGTCGCGCACTACCGCGTCGATGCCACGCATAGCAACGCCTACACCCTCTGGCAGTCGCTGGGCTCGCCGACCGCACCGTCGCGCGCGCAATACGCCCAGCTCGAAGCCGCTGCTCAACTGGGCCAACTGGAAAACGCACCCGCGACGGTCACCGTCGAAAACGGCGCCGCCACGCTCGGCTTCACCCTGCCGCGACAGGCCGTGTCGCTGCTTGTCTTTCAGTGGTGATGCGACTTTGAATCGGGGACGCGCCAACCCGGCGTGCTCGCTGTTTCCCACAGCTCCCATATGAAAACTCGCATCGGACTCGTCTCCAACCAAGGTCGTCTCGGCCGCAGTGTCACCAAGTTCGTCGAAGTCGAAGGCGCCAAAGAGCTCGCCGCCGAACTCGCCACGGCCGGCGCCAAACAAGCCGTCCTCTACTGGCGCGATCGCATCGGCGATGGCCACACGGAGGGCCAGCCGTTTTCCCTCGCGGAATTGAATGCGACCCACTTTACGTGGGCGGCCGATCACCCGAAGGACGGCATGCGCGGGATTTTCTTCGACACGAAGTAGTCGCCCCCGCGGGACGGCGGATGCACTACATCATCCGCCGAAAATTCTTTCGGTCCAGTTGACGCCATCGGGCGGCGGCACAAGCCGCGCGAAATCTCATTTCGTTTTTCGCCAAGTCGATCTACCGTGGGCCCATGAATGTCCGGAGCTTAGTCCCCTTCGCGGTCGTGTGCCTGCTCGCCAATGTCGTTGGCGGGTGTGGTTCGCCGTCGGCTGAAACTGGTCGCAATAAAAATCCCGCGATCGTCATGGAGCTCGATCCGAATTTGTCGAAGGCGATCGCCACGGTGCGCATCGGCGACGAGGTGAAGTTTGTGCTGCCCGCCAGACGTGGACCGGAGTTTGTCTGGCAAATCGTGTCGAACGATCCGCGATTTCTGCGGCCGTCGAGTGGATTTGTTTACAAGCCGGGAGTCGCCGGAGCAGCCGGCACCTCGACCGTGGCCTTTATCGCCCAGCGGCCGAGCCGCGGCTTTCTGCGTTTTGCTTATGTGCCGGCCGCAGGTGGCAAGGAAACCGAGCTCGTCGAAGCCTACGAAATTCGCGTGACCGTGCGGCCGTAGCTGCAGCGGCGGGCGTTACTTCGCGGCTGACGCCGCGTCCGCCGGTTTAGGCAGGCTCGCTTTGAGCGCGTCAAACCTGTCGCGGGTCGCACCATCAGGCGCGATACGCCGGCCCAGATCGATGAGCGACATGGCATCGGCCGCGAGACCCGACTTCGCCTTCAGTGCGGCGTCTTGAAAAACAAGCGTCGCGTTGCGGGGGAACCGCCGCACGCCTTCGTCGAGCACGGCGAGGTGTTGCGCAGTCGGCGCCACGATGCTGCGGCTCCATGCCTCGCCAATCGCCTCGTAAACCTCCGAGAGCGCCGGCGGCTGGCCGCGGGCCGCAAACAGCGGCGTAAGCACCGCCGCCGTTTGCTCAGCGCTGAATTTTTCTCCGGCGGCGGGATGCGCGTCGGCCTCCGCAAATCGCATCCGTGCCAACGCGAGATACGCGTGCGGCCGGACCGCCTGCGCGCGCGCCGCCGCCTCTAGAAATTTTCGCGCGCGCGCCGGCTCGCCCGCCGCCTGCTCCTGCAATCCCAGTGCCGCGAGCAACTGCGGATCGCGTTCCCCGCGGATGTAGGGCGCGATCATCGCGAGGTGCGCGGCAGCCTCATGGCCGGCGAGCCGCAGGGCATCGCCCTTGATCCGGCCCACCTCCGCTTCAGTCGCTTCGCGCAATTCAAACGCTGGCGGCACCGGCAGCTTTTGGCCTTTCGAGGCTCGGATGCCTGCGACGGTGTGGGCCGTAAACTCCACGTAACCGCGGATCGTCATCCCCATGTCCTTGTAACTTTGCTTGAAGCATTCCTTGAAGAGCGCTTCGGAGACCGGTTCCCGGTCCAGCCGCTGGATGAACTTGATAAACGCGGCCTGATGTTTGCCCATGTCGCCGTAAAGCCCCCAGTGCACGAATGCATAGCTCTGCTTCGCCCACGTGCTGCCAAGCGGATTGCGCGCCGTGTCTGAGTCGTTCGCCACCGCGAACACCTCCGCCATCGGCAGCAGCGCTCGGTGGGCGAGCGCTGCATTGAAATCGCGATCTTCCTGCGGCGCGGTGCCGCCGCCGCCCACGGCGTTCATCCCCGCCTGCATCGTGGAAATCGTGTTCGGATCCTCGACCTTGCCGACCATAACCGAGGTGGTGGTGACCTCCATCGCCATGAAAATCTGGGCCAGCCCTTCCTCGAGCCACGCCGCCGGCCGCGGTTGGAGGCCGTCCATGAGGAAATGGATGTATTCCCGGTAAAGCTGCTTGTAGGCGTCGACCTCGAAGCCCGGATCGCCACCGCCGCCGATGGAGTTGCCGTCGGCATCCGTCGTCGGCGCTGCGGCGACTGCCGCCATGCCCTCAGGCGTGACGAGGTTGATCACCTTGGCCTCGTAATCGATCACGATCGCCGAGAGTTCGGGACCGCGCAGGGTGAGGCTCGCCATCGCCCGATCGGGATGCGATTCGCCCTTCGGAATAAACGCATCAAACTTGCCGCCGCGCCCGCAGATGATGAGTGACGCCGGCACCGCGGACGGCCGCTGGATGCCCGGCCACACGAAGCCGAGCGCGAGTGAGTAGCGCTGGAAATCGTCCACAATTTTCTTCGTCGCCTTCACGGACGCGTTGGACAGCACCTCGAAACCGGCGATGCGACCGTAGTGCCACTGCTCCGGCGGCGGCAACTCGCGCGAGTCCGTCACGGTGTAGGTCGGCAGCTCGATCGCCTTCTCGTTCGCCACGTCCTGCCCGGCGGCAAGCAAGGGACCGGCGGCGGTGACAAAAAACAAACAGCGAAAAAGCGGAGCGTTCATGCGCACCCGGACAGACGGCACCGGGCGGCAATCGGTTTCAAGATTCAAGTGCTTCGCCCGAGCCGCGCGCTAACCCGGCAGCCAGGCGCCGGCATGCGCCAATTCTTCCTCGGAGATTTTTTCATCCGGCAATTCCTCCAGCGGCGCGAACCGCTCCGACGAAAACCCGAGTTCCTGATTACCCTGATGAAACGGATCGGGCGGGTTCTTGAGCTCTTCCAACAGCAGGCCGACAGTCGCCGTCTCGCCGCCGCGCACGATCTTTTCGCGGCCGAGGAAGACTTCGCGGATCGTGTAGACGTCGTGCTTCACCGGGAGCTGCTGGTAGAGCGAGCGGATGGTGGGAGTGAAGGTGTCGTTCACGCAGACGACGCGCTGGCCTTTGATCATGGGGACGAGCAAAGATGAAATTTGGGGAAAGAAGAAAGCAGAAACCGCCCTGTTCTCCGTTTCTTCTTTCCTATTTTCGGCCGGTTTCGTCTTCGCCTTCAGAACTGCCAGCGCACCGTGCCGCCGAGCCCGAGATCCCATTTCTTATAGTCGTTGACGGTGACGTCGGAACTCTCGCGTTGCTCGTGGCCGAACGAGAGGCGTGCCTCGGCATGTTCGCCAAGGACGCGGGTGAGGCTCACGCGGGCGAAGATGTGCCGGTCGTTGCGGCTGCGATCGGCGTGGGTGTAGTGCGTGGCTTGCAGACGCAGCGAGGGTTGCAGGCGCCACTGCGCGCCGAGGCGGCGTTCGAGCGTGGCGACGAGGGAGAGTTCAGCGCGGTCGTTCCAACTGTCGGGCAGCAGGCCGAAGGAGTCGGTGCGCGTCCAGCGCTGGGCGCCGTCGAGACCGGCGGCCAACACGGTGTTGGGGCGAAGCGTCCACTGGCGAAACACCTGCCAGTCGGCGACGGTCTCGCGATAAAATTGGCGGCCCATGCTGCGGCTGCGCAACGCCGTCTCACCCAGGCCGCCGGCGGCAAGCCAGTTGCCGCGCTGCCAGGTGAGCGACGTTCGCACCGCGCCCAAATCAAAATTATTCCGGCTGAGCTCAATGAAGTTCACCGGGAGGTTGGCGTTGTCGAGGAACCCGTAGCGGTAGATTTGGGCGCGCGTGCCAATGTCCCAGCGCCACTTCCCGCCGCGCCACGCGATTTCCTTCGCGCGCCAGATGAGGCCGGCCTGCGCCGAAAGCAGAGTGGATTTCGTGGGGTGCGTCGGCGCGAGCAGCACATTGTTCGTGCCGAGGTATTCACAATCGGTCCAGACTTCGAACCGGCGCACGGCGGGTTTGGCCTGCAACAGAAATTGCGGTCCGACGTCTTCCGTTTCACCGGCGAAAATTTCGGCCACGGTCATTGCGGGAGTCGTGCCCGCGGCGGAAACACTTTGCGCAGCGGCCGAAACCGCGGCAGCCACGCTGAGAACGCCTGCACCGAGTGTGCGGAGAAAAATCTTTGTGACCGATCGCGGTGAGGGCGGGTTCATGGGCCGGGTTTCGCGATGGTGATGGCGGGCGGCTGCGTGCCGGCGCCGCCGGCGGTCACGGCAACGAAATTTTGCGCGGGTTGGCCGGCGTAGGTGACGGCGCTCACGAAATTCACGTAGCCGGTGAGCACGGCAGCGTTCGTGTTGGGCGCGGGTGCGAGCAGACCTTGATCGCTCACGAGCCGCACGATGGCGCCGGCGGGGAACTGCACGTTTTGCAGCGCGAGGGTGCGGGAGCCGAGGTTGATTTCCTTGAACGCATCGAAGGCGACCGTGCGCACATCGAGCAGTCCGTTGCCCGTCGCCTGAAACACCGCCGTCGCTGGCGTCGCGGTCGAGAGCGTGAGCTGGCTGAGCGTCATGTCGCCCCCGGAGTCGAGCCACACGCCGGTGCCGGCGAAAATCGTCGAGGTCGTCAGGCTCACGCTCAGGCCTCCCTGCGCCGCGAAAAGCGAGCCGGCGGCGTTGACGGTCGAGCCGCTGAGTCGCACGGCGCCGAGGGGCGCGTCGAGGTTCACGGCGCTCGGAATCACGGTGGTTTCGCCGATGGCACCGGTGCCGGCGAGCAGCGCGTTGGCGACCTGCACATCGCCGGCATGCGACTGGAGCAGCAGGCCGCCCGCGAGATTTGAAATGGCGCCGCCGCTGAGGTTGAAGGTCACGTCGGTGTCGAAATAAAGGGTGAGCGGCACCGCGCCAATGCGGGCATCAGCCGAAATTGTGGCGCCCGCGGGGACATTGACCTGCGGGCTGAAAAACCGGACGAAATCGACGCTCGCGAGATCGGTGAGCCGCGTGGAGCCGGCAAACGTGATCGCGTTGCGGGCGACAAATTGAAATTCGCGCGGCCCGGTCCACTCACTGAAGCTGAGCGTCGGCGTGGCAATGTCGATCGAGAGGCCGAGCAGGCCGGTGAGCAGGATGTCGGACTCTTTGTTGAGGTAGGCGCTCTCCGCGGCGGGTACGAGCAGCGGCGTTGTAAAGAGTCGCGCGTAGGGCAGCGCCGCGCTGGTGAGGCGGGCCGGCGTGTTGAGGGCGAGTCGGTTGTCGCCAGTGAACGGGCCGGTGAGTTTGTCGTCCGAGTCCGGGCCGGCCGTCTCGATGCCGTTCACCTGCTGATCACTCGTCGCGGTGAAAACCAAAAATCCGGTCGTGACAAACCGCCCCTCGCCGACCGCGCGGCGCTGTTCCGTCACGGCATTGTCCACTTTATCCTTCGACGGCAGAGGCCGGGCGAAACCGTTCACGAGCTGCGAGCCGCGCACCTGTTGGGCGAGATCGAAATACAAGACCGGGCCCGGCGCGCCGGTGCCACCGGGGCCCGGGCGCACGAACGTCATCTGCCCCGCGTCGAGCGCGAGCCGCGCCCCAGCGGCGAAATCCACCTGCGCGCGGCCTTCGAGCACGAGCAATTTGAACCCGCCGTCGGGCGTGGCCGCCGCGATGATTGTCGTACCGAGCACCGAAGCGGAGGCTGACGGCGAGTGGACCGTGCCGCCGCCCTTGCCGGTCGGCGAATGAAACAGCACGCTGCCCTGCTCCAGCCGCAATTCGCGCGTGGCGCGGTCGAAGGCAAAAAGCGTGTTGGCCCCGAGGCGCGTGATCGTGCCGTCGGGCGATTCGAGCTCGGCGCGCGAGGCCCGGCCCGTGCGCAACCGATCGGGCGCGTGCAGAACCGTGCGCACCGTCGCGGGCGCGGTTTGCTGCGTGGGCATCGCAATGCGTTGGACGTCGTTGACGACCTGGGTGACGACCGATTCCTCGAGCGGCAGCGGCGCGGCGGCCAACGCCACGGACAGCGGAACAAGGAGCGGGAGCAATCGCAGGAAGCGACGATTCATAGTGAGATTATTTCTTATCGAAGCGACGCGTTCCATCCCAATCCAGCGGTGGCGCGGCGGCGAGTTCGCGGGCAAAGTCCATTTGCTGCGCGAAGAGTGTTCCGAACCGCGCCTCGTCGGCAGGCAGCGCCGCGAAGCCCGCTGCGGCTTCGGCGAATTGCCCCGCCTCGAGCGCCACGACGGCAGTCTCGTATGGCGCGAGCCACGCCGGCGCCGGTTCGCGTCGCGGACCGATCGGTGTGAACACCGCGACGGCCTGACTGCGGCCCTTGACGATCACCCGCGCCACCGGCGCGAAATGATACGCCGCCGCCGCCAGTGCCCTCACCGTGTCGCCCACCAGAATGGTGGTGCCGAAAAACCGGTTCGCACCCTCGAGCCGCGACGCGAGGTTCACCGTGTCGCCGAGCACGGCAAATTCCATGCGTCGCGGATGACCGATGTTGCCGACCATCGCCGGACCTTGGTGCAGACCCACGCCGATACCCAGCGGCGGCCGATCGGCGCGGCCGGCCCAATCGGCGTTAAGTCGGATCACCGCCTGCTCGATCGCGAGTGCAGCGGACACCGCGCGGATCGCGTCGCCCGCCTCGCCGGTCGTGTGCGTGTCGCCCCAGACCGCAAGCACGGCGTCGCCGATGAACTTTTGCAACGTGCCCTCGGTCACGAGCACGCAATCCACAACCGGGCGCAGATATTCGTTGAGCTGCGCGATAAACGCCCCCGGCGCCGCGTGCTCGGCGAGGCTCGTGAAATTCCGAATATCGGCGAACAGCACCGTCACCGGCCGGCGATCGCCCCGCAACGCCGCCTCGAACGCCTCCGGTTGCCGCACGATCACGCTCGCGACCTGTTCCGACACGTAACTCGCCAGCAACCGCCGCACGCGCCGCCGTTCGCGTTGCTCGCCGGCGTAGCGCATGATCAGCGCCGCCGCACCGCACGCCACCAGTGCGCCGAGCGGTGCCACCACCGGCAAAATCAATCCGCCCCGCGCAAACGCTACCGCCGCGACCACGAGCCACGCGCCACCCGCCAGCGCGAGACCCGCGACCTGCCACGCCGCTCGGCGCACTTTGGCGCCGAGCAGCGCCGCCACCGTCGCGAGCGCCGCCACCGCGAGCACGGTTACCCAGTCCGGCGCCCGACGCAGCAGACCGTCGCCCAGCAGACTCGCGACGATGTGCGCCTGCAATTCCACGCCGGCCATCATGCCGAACGGCGTCGCATGGTAATCCTTGAAACGGATTTCCGACCACGGCCCGACAAACACCACCCGATCGCGAAACAACCGGCCATGCTCGATCAACGCGCCGTCCCAACGATCGCTGAGAAAAAGATTCTCGATCGGCACCTGCGCAAAACGATCGGCGGGCCAGCGAAAATCGATGTGGCCGTGAATCGATTCGCCGCGCCCGCCGAGGGCCTCGGCCGCTGCGGCGGCGAGCGATGGCACTGTCGGTTCGCCAACCGCCGGCGCGATCCAACCCGCGAGCATGCCGCCCAGCGATTCCTCTAGCCACGTCTCGCGCACCACGCCGTCGCGGTCCTTCTTCATATTGGCGAAACCAAGGGTCACGCGAGGCCCGGCAAGAAACTCGGGCCGTGGCTCGAGCAGCGTCGCCGTCCCCTCGCCCTCCTCCGAGTGCTGTTCATGAAACTGCGCCGCGAGCACGACAGGCGCGCCCGGTTCGGCGAGCGCGGCGACGAAGTCGGCGTCGCCCTCCGTCTGCGTGGCGAAGACAAGATCGATTACGATCGCCCGCGCCCCGGCGGCGCGCAGTTTACGCACCACCGTCGCGAACACCCTCCGATCCCACGGCCACGAGGGATTCATCTGGGCCAATTCGGGTGCGCGGGCGGCCAGCGTCGCGGTCAGTTCGGCCTGCTCGAAGCTCGGATCGCCGATACCGACGATCACCGGCGCGACTTCGCTGGCCGGCGCGGAACGCAGCCGGTGCCGCCAGTCGATGGTCAGATTTTCAAATTGCTCGAACACGCCGCCGGCCAGCAGGAATCCGAGCGCGATCACCACCGATGCAACCCCGAGCACCCAGGCCGGTGAACCGCGAGATTTCAGTGGGACAAAACGCATCGCTCGTGCCGGACGAACAACCCGAGCCTGCGCACGGACACGACCGCCGGGTATGTTTTCCAATTTTTCACTTTCTCAATTTTTCACTTTTCCTACTCGATCCGTCCCTCGTCGAAATCGATCAAGTCCGGGATGCTCTTGATTTCGTCGGCACGATCCGCGCAGCCCATTGCGGTCAGCGCCTCCGCGATGAAGCCGCGGCCCGCCTCGGTCATGCCCATCTGCACGTAGCGGCGGTTCCATGCCGCGGCCCGGACCTCGGCGGGAAAAAGCGTTTTCAACTTCGTCTCGACTTCCGCGTCGCTCGCCGACTCGAACACGATCTTCTCCACGTCCGCCGGTTGGATACCGAGGTGCAAGCTGAGAAACCGATCGCAGCCGCGTTTGTAGTTTTTCGCGTAGCTCGGCGGCAGCGCGCCGTGCACCTTCACGTAGCGGCACTTTGCGAGAAACCGCGGCAGGTGCAGGAGCCCAGTCGCCGCGTGCGCCGCGTAGGCCGACGGCAACTCCGTCAGCACCGCGCCGCTGGAGCCGGGAATGGGTTTGGAGGCCATGCGAAGTGAGTGACGCGCGCGCCACCCCTCCGGTCAAGTCACGATCCCGAGCGGCGCCGTCGTCTCCCACGCGCCGCGCGTGAAATCCGGCACCTCCATCGGCGCGCCGCCGCCCGCGACCGATTTCTCGCTCAGCTCGGAAATGCAGCTCCACGCTGCGGCATCATAAACATCCTGATCGAGTGGCAGCCCCTCGCGCAGGCACTGCACGATCCGCCAGCGCATCACAAAATCCATGCCGCCGTGGCTGACCGTGCCGTCTTTCGGCAATTTCGCGGCGACGTCGGCCACTTTCTTCCAGAGCGGATGATCGAACTCCGCGAACCATTTCGCGAGATCGGTATCCCACGCCTCGGTCTTGTTGCGGCCTTCGAGATAAATGCGACTCGGGTAGCCGGCGAAAAGCCCGCGCGTGCCCTGGACGAGGTTGGTGCGCGAGTAGGGCCGCGCGTTGGTGGTGTCGTGCTGCACGACAATCGTGCGGCCGCGGGCCGTTTTGACGATCGAGGTGTTCATGTCGCCGCAGACGTAGTTCGCTGTGCGGCGCGGATGGCCGGCCGGAAAATCCTTGGCGACGGCTTCCTGCAACCCGAGCGACTGGCTGCTCATCGACACGAGCCGCGCAAACCGATCGCCGCGGTTGATCGAAAGGTATTGGGCCACAGGACCGAGACCGTGCGTCGGATAGAGGTTGCCATTGCGAATCTCGTGCTCGCGGATGCGCCAGGTGCCCTCGCCCCGCTCAAGCTCCTTCAATTGCCAGCGCAAATCGTGCAGGTAGGACGCCTCGCCGTGAAACAATTCTCCGAACACGCCCTCGCGGCACATGCGCAGGAGCATGAGCTCCTCGCGGCCGTAGCAGCAGTTTTCCATCATCATGCAGTGGCGCTGCGTCTCCTCGGCCGTGTCGACTAGCTGCCAGCACTCCTCGATCGTGACGGCGGCCGGCACTTCGATGAACGCATGTTTCCCCGCGCGCATCGCCGCCACCGCCATCGGCACGTGCCACCGCCACGGCGTGCAGATAAACACCGCATCGATGTCGGACCGCTCGACCATTTTTCGAAACGCCTCATCGCCGTCGCCGAACGCCGCGGGCGCGGACCGGCCGGTCTTTGTCACCGTCGCCACCGCCTCGGCGAGCGCCGGACCGTAGTTGTCGCAGAGCGCGGTGATCTCGCAGTGCTCGAGCAGCATCGTCTCGCGGAGCGTTTCGCTGCCGCGTCCGCCGAGCCCGATGAAACCCCAGCGCACGGTGTCGATCCGCGGTGCGCGGAGGCCGACTACGCTCCGGCCTTTTGCGTGCGGCGGCGCGCCCTCCGCCGCTCGGGCAGCGGAACCCAGCGCGAGGGTGGCGACACTCGCGGTCGTGACGGTTTTGAGAAAATCGCGGCGGGTGGATGCGGGCATGGCGGGGCGGGGTTGAAGGAAAACCGGAGAACTATTTCTTTTTCGGCGCCGGCAGGACGGCGAGCTTCGTTTTGAAAATCGGCACTGGGCGCGGCGCGGTGGGTTTGATGTCGTCGCCCTCAAACCGACTCCACCCCGCATTCCCGATAAAAAAAAGATCGCCGCCGAGCGCGATGCAACCGAGCGCCGGCGCCGGCATGTTGAGATGCGCCGATTCGAGCACCGTCACCGTCGTCACCGCTTCGCCACTCGTATCGAGCGCGAGCCGCAGCACGCGCGCCGGTTTCAATCCATTCTGGATCGCGATCAAATCGCCGTTGGGCGCCCGCACCAAACCGTCGATCCCGATGAGCGTGGTGTCGGGCGGCGACTCGACCCGCTTCACCGCGCGCGTCGCCAGATCGACGCGTAACAGGCCGTTCGCGTAGTCGGAGACCAGCAGGCAATTCATCTCCGGCGCCACCACGACGCCTTGGAGCGACATGAACTCCGCGCTCTCGGCAAACACCTCCAGCGCCTCCGCCCGCGGTGGCAGCCACCACAACTGCGGCGCTCCGCTGTCCGGCAAAAATATCCCACCGTCCGCCGCCACCGCCAAATCACCGAGCACGTGCGTCTGGTGATCGTGCAGCGCCGGCAGTCGCACCACGCGCCGCAACGCGCCCGTCTCCAGATCGAACTCCGTGAGGCCTGCCGCGCTGTCGAGTTCGTTGGTGTAGCCGTTCATGGCCGGCACCGCCGAAGTCGCGCCCCACAAGGCGCCGCGCTCCTCGTCCACCGCGAGTCCAAACACTCCGAACACCGTATCGTCTTCCGCGCTGAAGCGTCGGACTTTTTTGTCCTGCGTGCGGAGCCACACGGCGCGGTTGTGCACGTCGCCGAAGAAAAAACACCCGGTCTTCTCGCGCCACGCGATGCCTTCGATGACTCCGGTCATCTCCGGCACGGTGAACGCAATGTCGGCCTCGCCGATGCCCTCGACGTTTTTGGCGAGCTTCGCGACGACGTCCTGAAATTCCTTCCGATCGCGCATCGCGGCAAACTCGTCGGATTTCTCGACCGGCGAATGCACGCCGAGCGCCGCGAGTCGCCCGAGTGTCGCCAGCGCATCGTCGGCGCGATCGTTCGCGAGTTGCGCGGCGGCGAGGTTGGTGAGGATGCGCGGGAAATCCGGCCGCAGCGCCGCAGCGGCCTCCATTTTTGCGAGGTAAGCCGGAAAATCTTTTGCCTCCGCCGCATCGGTTGCCTCCCGCGCGAGTCGCATCGCTTCCGCAGCCGCGGGCGGCTCTGCGGCTCGAACGCGCGCGACCGAGAGGACAACGGCAACCAAAATCGCAAGCGGACGGCGGAGCTTCATCAGACGTCGGGGAATGCCTTAACGAGCGACGAAGACGAGCCCGTGTCAACCGGCAGACCGCGGGCTTGCCATCCCCGGCAAAACGCGAAACGACCATTTGCCCCATGTGCTCTCCCCTGCTTCCGGTTCGTGCGCTCGCCGCATCGTGGTTGTTTTCCGTCGCCCTCCCAGCGGCTCCGTTGCCAGTGGAGGATCTCGTCGATCCGTTCATCGGCAGCGCGGGCCGTGGCTCGTGCATGCCGGGGCCGTGCCTGCCGCATGCCTCGATCTATCCCAGTCCGGAAACGCTCGACGCCACGCCCGGCGGTTACGCGGGCGGACAACCCATCGTGGGCTTCGCGCAACTTCACACGCAGGGCACCGGCGGCAATCCGTCGTATGGAAATTTCCTCATCACGCCGCGACTCGGCCTTGCGATCGCCGAGGTTGAGCACGCTTCGCCCAAGGCCGACGAAGTTGCCAAGGCATACGGTTACAGCGTGCGGCTGACGAAATCCGACATCCGGGTCGAGGTCGTGCCCGGGCGCCACAGCGCGCTTTACCGCTTCACGTTTCCTGCCAGCGACGAGGCGCACATCAACCTTGATGTCGCCCGAAAAATCCGCGGCGAGATCGCACTCGACGAGGGCTCCGTCAAAATCGATCCGACAACCGGCATCATCACGGGCGGTGGGCATTTTTCCAAAAACTGGAATCCCGCGCCGTATGATTTGTTTTTTGCGGCGCGCCTCGACACCACCCCCGACGCCGTCGGCACCTGGGTCGGCCAGAACGCGCTGCCCGGCGTCGCCCAAGCCTCCGCTCGCCGCCCCGCCCCGGTGAAAGTCGCGGCCGGCGACCGCACTCCGCGCGTGCCATCGGGCGAATCGCTCGGCACCTATGCCCGCTTCAAAACCAAGGCCGGCCAAAAGGTGATGTTGAAGATCGCCATCTCGTTTACCTCGGTTGAGCAGGCGCAGCGCTGGCTCGACGCGGAAATTCCCGCCTGGGATTTCGATGGCCTGCGCGTCGCCGCCGCGGCGACGTGGCATCGCGCGCTCAGCGCCGTCACGCTAGAAGGCGCCAGCGATGAGGAGGCGCGGAAGTTCACGACTGGCGTCTGGCATTCGATGGTGCAGCCGCGCGACCGCACCGGCGACCTGCCCGGCTTCGATCCGAAAGCGCCGCTCTGGGACGACCACTACACGCTCTGGGACACGTGGAAATCACTCTTCCCGCTCATGGCCATTCTCGAGCCTGAGGCGATGCGCGACAACATCCGCTCGTTCATCGAACGCCACCGCGTCGCACCCGACGGGTATGTCGCCGAGGCTTTCATCCAAGGCCGTGAGTTCAAGGCCGGTCAGGGAGGCAACGAGGCAGACAATGTCATCGCCGACGCCTACGCGAAAAAAATACCGGGCATCGATTGGGAACAAGCCTACGCCGTACTCAAACATCACGCCGAGCACGCGCGCACCGCGAATTACCGCGAGCACGGCTGGATGGCGAGTGACGAGAAGACCGACTACAGCCACCGCATCCGCTCCGGGTCGGCGACGGTCGATTTCGCCTACAATGATTTCAACGCGGCGCAAATGGCCAAAGGCCTTGGTCACACGGCCGACTACGAGCGCTACCTCGCGCGCTCGAAAAACTGGCTCAACGTCTGGGACGATTCGCTCGAGAGCGACGGCTACCGCGGCTTTGTCCGCGGTCGCGCGCTCGACGGAAAATTCTCCGCGACGCCCGCGACACAGGGTTTCAACACCGATTTCTACGAGGCGATTTGCTGGGAATTTTCCTTCAACGTCCCGCATGATCTGCCGGGGCTCGTGGAGAAGATGGGCGGACGCGAGACGTTCATCCGCCGACTCGCGCACGCGTTTCGCGAGGGCTACATCGATTTCGGCAACGAGCCGGCTTTCATGTCGCCGTGGCTGTTCGCGCGCGTCGGCCGGCCGTATCTCGCCTCCTACTGGGCGGACCAGTTGCGCGGTGAATATGCGGGCTTCAATTTGCCGGGCGACGACGACGACGGCGCGATGAGTTCGCTCTACGTTTTTCTCACCGCCGGATTTTTTCCGGTCGCCGGACAGGATGTTTATTTTCTCCACGGCCCGCGCGTCCCGAAAATCGAGTTTCACCTTAGCAACGGCCAGACTTTCACCGTCACCGCCGAGAATGCCGGCGGAAAAAATCTCTATGTGCAGCGCGCCGCACTGAACGGTCACGCGCTCGACGAACCGAGCATCCACCACGCGGACATGGTCGCTGGCGGCGAGTTGAAATTCGTGATGGGCCCGCAGCCGAGCGCCTGGGGCACCCGCGGCGAGTTCGATGCCGCGACCGCGGCGGCCCAAGTCGCACCGGCGCCGCGCCCCCCTTACAAAGGCAACCCAAGCCGCTAGGCGCCGATCGCTTTCGATTTTGAAAAATGCCTCGTGACGCCGCCCGGCGCGCCTGTTAGTCACTCCGCCTCGTTTTCCCTCTCTGATTTTCCCATGAGCCAACACCCCCAATTCCTGCTTCGTGCCGAGGAGATGCCGACGCACTGGTATAACTTGCTGGCGGATTTTCCGGAGCCGCTACCCCCGCCGTTGCATCCCGGCACGCGCGAGCCGGTCACGCCCGATCTGATGACGGCGCTTTTTCCCGAAAGCCTCGTGATGCAGGAAATGAGCCCCGAGCGACAAATCGAGATTCCGCAGGAGGTGCGCGACGTCTATGCGCTCTACCGCCCCACCCCGCTCCTGCGCGCGGTCCGCCTCGAAAAGGCGCTGCAGACTCCCGCCCACATCTACTACAAATACGAGGGCGTCAGCCCCGCCGGTAGCCACAAACCCAACACCGCCATCCCGCAGGCCTACTACAACAAGGTCGCCGGCACCAAGCGGCTCGCGACAGAAACCGGCGCAGGCCAGTGGGGTTCGTCGCTGGCGTTTGCGTGCAGCGTGTTCGGCCTTGAGTGCAACATCTACATGGTGAACGTGAGCTTTCACCAAAAGCCCTACCGCAAGCTGCTCATGCAGACTTACGGCGCCACGGTGCATTCGAGCCCGAGCGACCAGACCGAATTCGGCCGCAAAGTCCTCGCCGCCGACCCGCACAGCACCGGCAGCCTCGGTATCGCCATCTCCGAGGCGATCGAGGATACGGCCAAGAATCCCGGCACGAAATACGCGCTCGGCAGCGTGCTGAATCACGTGTGCCTGCACCAATCGGTCATCGGCCAGGAAGCGATCAAGCAGATGGCCATGGCGGGCGAGGATCCCGACATCATCATCGGTTGCGCCGGCGGCGGGAGCAATTTCGCGGGCATCGCGTTTCCGTTCGTGCAGCGGAAAATTACCGAGGGGAAGAACTACCGCATCATCGCCGTAGAACCCGAATC
This sequence comes from uncultured Opitutia bacterium, assembly GCA_903840415.1. Lineage (GTDB taxonomy): Bacteria > Verrucomicrobiota > Verrucomicrobiia > Opitutales > Opitutaceae > CAITWF01. Next base: position 106,623 of record CAIMFY010000083.1, read on the forward strand.
CTGTCCGTCGCTGACGAAAGGCGAACTGCGCTACGATTTTGGCGACACCGCGGAGACGACGCCGCTGATGATGATGCACACCCTCGGCCACACCTTCATGCCGCCGAGCATCCACGCGGGTGGCCTGCGCTACCACGGCATGGCGCCGATGGTGAGCCACTGCAAAAAACTCGGCCTCATCGACGCGATTGCCGTGCCGCAGATCAAGGTCTTCAAGGCGGCGGTGCAGTTTGCGCGCACCGAAGGCATCGTGCCCGCGCCGGAATCGTCCCACGCCATCGCCGTCGCGATCGATGAGGCCATCAAGTGCCGCGAGGAGAACCGCAAGAAAGTCATCGTGTTCAACCTCAGCGGCAACGGCCTCCTCGATCTCGCCGCCTACGACACCTATCTCTCTGGCAAGATGCACGAGACCGGCAACGACGACTGACCTTTCTCTGCCGGCGAGAAATCAAAAGGGCGCGTCGATCACGGCGCGCCCTTTTTCGTGAAGCCAAAACTGCGTTACGGCAGATCCGTCGAGCCCATCAGGAAGCGGTCACATTCGCGGGCCGCGCCGCGGCCCTCGTTGATCGCCCACACCACGAGACTCTGGCCGCGGCGGCAGTCGCCGGCGGCGAAGATGTTCGGGAGGTTCGTGCGATACTTTTCGTGCTCGGCCTTGATGTTCGAACGCGCATCGGTCTCGAGCTTGAGGTCTTTGAGGATTGCTTGCTCGGGCCCGAGGAAACCCATCGCGAGCAACACGAGTTGCGCCGGGATCGTCCTCTCCGTGCCCGGCTGTTCCTTCGGGATGAACTGACCCTTGTCGTTTTTCTCCCACTTGATTTCGACCATGACGAGCGACTGAACGTTGCCTGCCGCATCACCGATAAATTTTTTCACCGTCGTCAGGTAGATGCGCGGATCGGCGCCGTATTTTGCGGCAGCCTCTTCCTGACCGTAGTCCATCTTGTAGACCTTCGGCCACTCGGGCCACGGGTTGTCGGCCGCGCGATCGAGCGGCGGCTTCGGCAGAATTTCGATTTGGAGCAGGCTCTTGCAGCCGTGACGCATCGAGGTGCCGACGCAGTCCGTGCCGGTGTCGCCGCCACCGATGACGACGACGTCCTTGCCCTTCGCGCTGATGAGCGCGTGCTCGGCGCCGCCGTTGAGGACGGCCTTGGTGTTCGCGGTGAGAAACTCCATCGCGAAGTGTACGCCTTTCAGCGCGCGCCCCTCGATCGGCAGGTCGCGGGGCTGCGTGGCACCGGTGCAGATGACGGTGGCGTCGTATTCTTTCAGGAAGATCTGCGGCTCGACATTTTCGCCGACGTTCGCGTTGCAGATGAACTTGATGCCTTCCTGCTCCAACAGCGTGATACGGCGCAGGAGGACTTCCTGCTTGTCGAGCTTCATGTTCGGAATGCCATACATCAGCAACCCGCCCGGCCGATCGGCGCGCTCGAACACCGTGACGGTGTGGCCCGCGCGATTCAGCTGTGTGGCCGCCGACAATCCCGCGGGGCCGGAGCCGATGACCGCGACTTTTTTTCCGGTGCGCACCTTCGGCACCTCGGGAATCACCCAGCCCTCTTCCCAGCCCTTGTCGATAATCGACGCCTCGATGTTCTTGATCGTGACGGGCGGGGCGTTGATGCCGAGGACGCATGAGCCTTCGCACGGCGCCGGACACACGCGGCCGGTGAACTCCGGGAAGTTGTTCGTCTTGTGCAACCGATCGAGCGCTTCCTTCCACAGCCCGCGGTAAACGAGATCGTTCCACTCCGGAATCAGATTGTTGATCGGACAGCCGCTCGCCATGCCGCTGATCAGTTTGCCGGTGTGGCAGAACGGGACACCGCAATCCATGCAGCGCGCGCCCTGCGTGCGGAGTTTCTTCTCCTCCATGTGGTGGTGAAACTCCTTCCAGTCGCCGGTGCGCTCCGCGGGAGCGCGATCGACGGGAAGTTCGCGGAGGTATTCGATGAAGCCGGTAGGTTTGCCCATGATGCGTGAAGAAGTTGAAGCGTGATCGATTAGTTGCCGCCGACGCGCGACGTGTCGCGGGCGTTTTCTTCGAAGGCGGCCATGACGGCCTCGTCGCCCGTGAGGCCCTGCGCCTGGGCGCGGTCGATACAGGCCAGCATGCGCTTGTAGTCTTTCGGCATCACCTTGACGAACTTCGGCAGGTAAGTCGTCCACCCGTCGAGGACCGCCCGGCCGCGGACGCTCTTCGTGTAGTCGACATGCTTCTGAATCATCGCGCGGACTTCGGCGATTTCCTTGCCGTCTTCGAGTTTTTCGATGCCGACCATCTGCGGGTTGACGCGATTGGCGAAGTCGCCGCTCTCGTCGAGCACGTAGGCGACGCCGCCCGACATGCCCGCGCCGAAGTTGCGGCCGGCGCGGCCGAGAATCACGACGCGACCGCCGGTCATGTATTCGCAGCCGTTGTCGCCGCAGGCTTCAACGACGGCGCTGACGCCGGAGTTGCGGACCGCGAAGCGTTCGCCCGCCATGCCGCGGACATAAATCTCGCCCGCCGATGCGCCATAAAGCGCGACGTTACCGATGATCATGTTTTCCTCGGCCTTGAACGTGGCGCCCGCCGCGGGGTAAACGATGAGTTTGCCGCCAGAAAGCCCCTTGCCGAAATAATCATTCGCGTCGCCCTCGATGGTGAGGGTCATGCCTCGCGTGACGAATGCTCCGAAGCTCTGGCCGGCCGAGCCAGTGAATTTGAACTTGATGGTGTCTTCCGGCAGGCCCTTCGCGCCGTGCTTCTTCGTGACTTCGCCGCTGGTGATGGTGCCGGTGACGCGGTTCACATTGCGGATCGGCAGTTCGGCGACGACTTTTTCGCCGCGCTCGATCGCCGGTTTCGCAAGTTCGAGCAGCGTCGTCATGTCGAGCGAGCGGTCGATGCCGTGATCCTGCTTGATCGAACAGAACTTGCCGACTTCGAGGCCGACGTCGGGTTGGTAGAGGATGTTTGAGAAATCGAGACCCTTGGCTTTCCAGTGATCGACCGCCTTGCGCGCCTCCAACCGATCGGTGCGACCGATCATTTCTTCGACGGTGCGGAAACCGAGCGCGGCCATGATTTCGCGCAGATCCTCGGCGATGAACGTCATGAAGTTCACCACGTGCTCGGGTTTGCCGGCGTAGCGCGCGCGGAGTTTTGGATCCTGCGTGGCGACGCCCGCGGGACAGGTGTTGAGATGGCACACGCGCATCATGATGCAGCCGGTCGAGACGAGCGGCGCGGTGGCGAAACCGAATTCCTCGGCGCCGAGCAGCGCGGCGATCGCAACGTCGCGGCCGGTCTTCAACTGGCCGTCCGTCTCGACCGCGATGCGATCGCGGAGATTGTTGAGCACGAGCGTCTGATGCGTCTCGGCGAGGCCGAGTTCCCATGGCAGGCCCGCGTGTTGCAGCGAAGTCTGCGGCGAGGCGCCCGTGCCGCCGTCGTAGCCAGAGATGAGAACGACATCGGCGTGCGCCTTCGCGACACCGGCGGCGACCGTGCCGACGCCGACTTCGGAGACGAGCTTCACGCTGATGCGCGCGTCCTTGTTGCCGTTCTTCAAATCATGGATCAGCTCCGCCAAATCTTCGATGGAGTAGATGTCGTGGTGCGGCGGCGGCGAGATGAGGCCGACGCCGGCGGTCGTGCCGCGGGTCTTCGCGATGGTCGGATAAACCTTGGAGCCGGGCAACTGGCCGCCCTCGCCGGGCTTCGCGCCCTGCGCCATCTTGATCTGGAGTTCGCGCGCATTGACGAGGTATTCGCTTGTCACGCCGAAGCGGCCCGAGGCGACCTGCTTGATCGCGGAATTTTTCGAGTCGCCGAGTTCGTTCGTCCACTTGTAGCGCTCGGGATCCTCGCCGCCTTCGCCGGTGTTGGATTTGCCGCCGATGCGGTTCATCGCGATCGCGAGCGTCTCATGCGCCTCCTGCGAGATCGAGCCGTAGGACATCGCGCCGGTCTTGAACCGTTTCATGATCGCCGCGGCGGGCTCGACTTCTTCAATCGGGATCGCGGGGCTGGTCTTGAAATCGAGCAGACTGCGGAGCGTGCAGAGGTTTTTTCCCTGCTCGTTGATTAACTTCGTGTAGGCAGCGTAGGCCGGTTTGCTGTTGTTGCGGACCGCTTTTTGCAGCGCATGGATCGACTCTGGCGTGAACAGGTGATTCTCACCGCTCGATCGCCACTGGTAGAGTCCACCGACGGGCAGCACGTGGCCGTTGACCTGCCGCTCCGGATAAGCCGCGCGGTGGCGCATCAACACTTCCTGCGCGATCACATCGAGGCCGATGCCGCCGACGCGCGACGGCGTCCAGGTGAAATAGTGATCGACGACGTCCTGCCGGAGGCCGAGCGCCTCGAAGACCTGCGCGCCGCGATACGACTGAATCGCCGAGATGCCCATCTTCGACATCACCTTGACGACGCCCTTCGAGCCGGCCTTCACGAAATTCTGGCAGGCTTTCTTGTGATCGATGCCAGTGAGGACGCCCTCGCGGATCATGTCATCGATCGTTTCGAACGCGACGTAGGGATTGAGCGCGCTGCAGCCGTAGCCGATGAGCAGCGCGAAGTGGTGCACCTCGCGGGCGTCGCCAGTTTCGAGCACGAGCGAAACGCGGGTGCGCAGACCTTCGCGGATGAGATAGTGGTGCAGGCCCGCGACCGCGAGGAGCGACGGAATCGGCGCGTAGTCTTTCGTCACGCCGCGATCGCTGATGATGATCACGTTGACCTCTTCCTCTTCGATCATGCGGCGGGCCATGATGGAGAGCTCCTCCATCGACTTCATCAGACCCTTCTCGCCGCGCGACACGCGGAACAGGATCGGGAGCACGCCCATTTTCAGGCCCGGTAGATTCGTGCGGCGGATCTTGGCGAACTCCTCGTTGGTGAGGATCGGCCACTTCAACTCCACGCGGCGGCACGCGGTCGGCTGCGGGTTGAGCAGATTACCTTCGGAGCCTAGGCGCGTCTCGGCGGAGATGACGATTTCCTCGCGGATCGAATCGATCGGCGGGTTCGTAACCTGCGCGAAGAGCTGCTTGAAATAATCGTAGAGGAGGCGCGGCTTGTTCGAGAGCACCGCGAGCGCGGCGTCGTTGCCCATCGAACCGATCGCCTCGACGCCATCCTTTGCCATCGGCGTGATTAGGATGCGCTCGTCCTCGTTCGTGTAGCCGAACGCGATCTGGCGTTGGAGGAGCGTGACGTGATCGGGCTGCTCGACCACCGGAGCCTCGGGCAGATCACTGAGGTGCACGAGGTGCTGCTTGATCCAGTCGCGGTAAGGATGTGCGGAAACGATCTTCTGTTTGATCTCCTCGTCCTCGATGATGCGGCCCTCCTCGGTGTCGATGAGGAACATGCGGCCGGGTTGAAGGCGGCCGCGCTGCAAGATTTGATCCGCAGGGATGTCGAGCACGCCGGTCTCGGAGGCCATGATGACGCGGCCGTCCTTCGTGACGGTGTAGCGCGAGGGGCGCAGACCGTTGCGGTCGAGGATGGCCCCGATCTGTTTGCCGTCGGTGAACGCGATCGAGGCAGGGCCATCCCACGGCTCCATCAGACAGGAGTGATATTGGTAGAACGCGCGGCGATCGGGATCCATCGACTCGTGGTTGGACCACGGTTCCGGGATCAACATCATCATCGCGTGCGAGAGCGGCCGGCCGGCGAGGACGAGCAGTTCGAGCGTGTTGTCGAACATCGAGGAGTCGCTGCCGTTGGGGTTGATGATCGGGAGAATTTTTTTGATGTCTTCGCCGAAGGCTTCGCTTTCGAACAGCGCCTGCCGGGCATGCATCCAGTTGATGTTGCCGCGGAGGGTGTTGATTTCGCCGTTGTGCGCGAGATAGCGATAGGGATGCGCGCGCTCCCAACTCGGAAACGTGTTGGTCGAGAAACGCGAGTGGACGAGGGCGAGCGCCGTGACCATCAGCGGGCTTTTCAGATCGGGGAAATACTGATCGACCTGCTCGGTGGTGAGCATGCCTTTGTAAACGAGCGTCTTCATCGACAGGCTCGCGACATACCAATACTCGGCGCCGGACAGCGTGGAGGTGCGGATGTCGGTGTAGGCGCGTTTGCGGATGACGTAGAGCTTGCGCTCGAACGTGAGGTCGCTCGTCACGCCGGGGCCGCGGCCGATGAACACCTGCCGCATGAACGGTTCGCACGATCGGGCGGTGTCGCCGAGCGGCGCACTGTTGGTCGGCACCGTGCGCCAGCCGAGGAAGATCTGGCCTTCAGACTGGATGAGCTGCTCGAAGCGCTCCTCGATCTTGCGGCGGATACTGGGATTGCGCGGCAGGAAAATCAACCCACAGCCGTAGCCGGTGGCGGGCAGCGTGATGCGCGAGGCTTTGCAAGCTTCCGCGAAAAACGCATGCGGCATCTGGATGAGCACGCCGGCGCCGTCGCCGGTGTTGATCTCGGAACCGGAGGCGCCGCGGTGATCGAGGTTGCGGAGCACTTGGAGGCCGTCGGCGAGTATCTGGTGGGATTTGCGGCCGTGCATATCGACGACGAAGCCAACGCCACAGGCATCGTGCTCGAACCATGGGTCGTAGAGACCTTGTTTCGCGGGCCGGCCGGGAGACGGGCGCGCGGAGGCGCCGGGCGAAAAGAGAGACGAAGGAGAATCCGGTTGCAGCGAGTTATTCACGGGAAAAAGGGAAGCGGGCGGAGGGAGCAGGAGCGTATTTCGGGCCAGTCGTGGCGAGGAGGTTTCGGGAGATGCGCAAAAAAAGGGCCGTCTCGTGCTATGCGAGAGCGGCCCGGGTGCGTTAGATGCGGTGAGCTCTCAGCGTCGTCAGAAGAAGCGGATCGTTTTAGTGGCCATCTTGGCGTGGTCCTCGTCGGAGCAACCCGCGTTGATCGCGGTGTCGACGGGAGCATCGGTGGGTTTCACGAGGTCGTTGCTGAGCAGGTAATTTTCGACCTCTTCACCGGAGATGTCGGCGAGCATCACGCCGTCGATCTCGACGCACGGCGACAGGGGCTGGCCGGACTTCTGCACCATCTCGGCGTAATTCGCGCGGTTGTTGATGATGTCGATGTCCTCGAACGGGAGGTTGTGCTTCCGGAGGATCGCACGGACGCCGTTGGACCAGCCGCAGGACGGCTTGAGATAGGCTTTGATGTTCATGCGATGAGCGTAAGTGGGGACAAAGGCGCCGCAAGGTAAAGGGCGCGATTTCCGGCGATCAAGCACTGTCTTCGAAATTTTTTAACGGGGACTGTCATAGTGGGAACCGCGGGAGTCGACGGTGGGCTCATCGCCGGCGGAAACTTTCCGCTAGCCGCGCTGCGTGCGCTCGCCTATCACGCACCGAATGAAAGTCCTCGTGACCGGCGCCGCCGGCTTCATCGGTTTCCACGTCGCCCGGCGGCTGGCCAGCACGAAAAAATGCGAAGTCCTTGGTGTAGACAATCTGAGCGACTACTACGATGTCGAGTTGAAGCGGGCGCGGATCGCGGAACTGACGAGGCTGGCCGAGCGCGTGGAGGCGACAGATGGGACTGCGAACACGAAAGCGTTTGAGACGTTTCGTTTTCTGCAGGCGGATTTCGCCGAAGCGGAAAAGTTCGCCGGGCTCGTCGCGCTATTCCAACCGGAATATGTCGTGCATCTCGGCGCGCAGCCAGGCGTGCGCTTTTCGATGGAAAATCCCGCGGCCTACACGCGCGCCAATCTCGATGGGTTCGCAAGCGTGCTGGAGGCCTGCCGGCGCACGCCGCCGAAGCATCTCGTGTTCGCGTCGAGCAGCAGCGTTTACGGCGCGGGCGCGAAGGCGCCGTTTCGCGAGGACGACAACACCGATCAACCGGTGTCGTATTACGGTGCCACGAAGAAGGCGAATGAGCTGATGGCGCACAGTTACGCGCACAACCACGCACTCAACGTCACCGGCCTGCGCTTCTTCACCGTCTATGGCCCGTGGGGCCGGCCCGACATGGCGCCGACGCTGTTCGCCCGCGCGATTTGCGAAGGAAAGCCGCTAAAACTTTTCAACGCCGGGAAAAACCTCCGCGACTTCACCTATGTCGACGACATCGTCGATGGCGTCGTGAAAGTGCTCCTCTACCCGCCAGCCGGGCATTCGAGCCCGCCGATCGCGACTGCCGCGACACGCGCCGCCGGTCTGGCGCTGGCGAAACGCACCGACGGGGAAAATCCGCCCCTGCGGATCTTCAATCTCGGGCACCACCGGCCGGTCGAAACCGTGCTCTTCGTGAAGATGCTGGAACAACTGCTCGGCCAGACGGCGCAAATCGAACTGCTCCCGCCGCAACCCGGCGACATGTTTGAGACGTGCGCCGATCTCACGAGGGTGCAGGCGGCGATCGGTTTCATGCCAAAAGTTTCGCTTGAGGAGGGCTTGAAGCAATTCGTCGCGTGGTTCCGCGCCTACTACCGGCGCTAGCCTGTCATCGGCAAGGTCGCCGGATAGGGCAGATGGATGCGGACGCGCGTGCCGACACCGACCTCCGAGGCGATCCAGAATCGGCCGCCGAATTGCTTGGTCGCGAGAAACGCCTTGGTCAGCCCGAAGCCGCCGCCCATCGTGCGCACGTCGCCGACGTTGGTCGCCCGCTGCCCAAAATGCGCGACGGTCGCCATATCCGCTTCTGGGATGCCGCGGCCTGTGTCGCGGACAACGATCCGCAGTATCGTGGGATCCTGGTAAAGCGCGGCCGTGATATGTCCGCCGGGCGCCGTGTATTTGCGCGCGTTCGCGACCAAGTCGCGCAGCACGTCATGGAAGACCGCAGGCATGCGGAGCCAGTCGCCAGCACCGCTTTCAATCTTGAAATCAAAATAATAGTCCCGCGGCTCCTGCTGGGCGGCATTATAGACGATGCGAAAGCGGCCATGGCTGTTCTTCTCGAAGGCGGCAAAGGTCGCAAAGAAGTTATTCCGCAACTCGTCGACGGCGATCACTTCCCAGCGATCGGGATGTTGAGCGCGGGCGAGCAGTTCGCGCGCTCGCACGCTCAGAATCGCAAAAACCGAGCGGAGATTAGCCAGCGATTCCGCGATCTCGGGATCTTCGCGTTTTTCGGGGTGGGCGGCAATCGCAGCCTCGATTTCGGCCAGGAAGGCGGCGGCGTGGGTCTCAACCTGCTGCGCGGTGGCAAAGCTGGCCACCGGATCGCGAAGACTGGCGATCAAATCGTCGCAGAGGGCGAGGCCGCGGGCGAGTAGCGCGTCGTCGTGCGCGAGCGTCAGACCGATCAGCGTGAGTTCGCCGCGGAGCACGTTGAACACGTTGAGCAGCGTGTGCATGGCCAGAAGTGACTGCTCGTTCGGCTTCAGCGGCGGGATCTCGGTGATTTCAATTTCGTGCATGCGATAGGCCAGCGCACGCTATGGGTGGAGCACGGGCACGGGAAGTAAAAAGCCCGGTCGCGCGCTTGCCTCGGGCTCCGGTGGCGCTTCGCTCCCACGTCAACCTTGCTGCCCGTGAAAACCGTCCTCCTCCTCGTTGCCTCCAACATCTTCATGACCTTCGCCTGGTATGGCCAGTTGCGGCTGAAATTTTTCGAAGGCAAGTCGCTCTGGCTGGTCATCCTGATGTCGTGGGGCATCGCGTTTTTCGAGTATTGCCTGATGGTGCCGGCCAACAAAGCCGGCTACGCCAACGGCCTGACTGGCTACCAACTCAAGATCATGCAGGAAGTCATCACCCTCGGCGTGTTCGTCGGCTTCGCGTGGCTCGTGCTCGGCGAAAAACTCGCGTGGAACTACGCGGTGAGTTTCGCGCTCATCCTGCTTGCGGTGTATTTCGCGACGGCGTTCAAGCCGGGCGGCACGCCACCGCACTGAGGCCGATCGCGCGGCGACGAAGCGCACGCGCCCGGCACCGCCGTCGCGCGGCGAAATTGCACCCGCAAACGGATTACCGGCGCTTTGGCCGGCCAGAGCCCATGGCCGTCGGCAAAACAAATCCGTGTTTTACGGCGTAGGCCTGAAGCTCCGCCTCGCTGTGGAGTCCGAGCCGGGCCATGATGTTTCGGCGATGGGTTTTTACGGTTTGCATGCTGAGGCCCACTTGCGCGGCCGCCTCTTCGTTGCTGAAACCCTTTCCGAAAATTTCCAAGAGCTCCTGTTCGCGACCGGATAAAATCTTGGAGTAGAGATTGGGTTCCCCGTTCAATGCCTCGCGCCGGGCGCGAACCGATGCGCTCACGTAGGTTTTTCCCGCCGCCACCTGTTGCACCGCAGTGATAAGTTCCTCAACCGAGTCGTTCTTGTGGATGAACCCCGGCAATCCCATCGCCCAGGCGCGCTGCATCATGACGCCCTCGACCACACAGGTCACCCAGATGAGCCTCACCTTTGGCGCCTTCGCCTTCAACCGCATCACCAGATCGAAGCAGTCGTGGTCGCCGATCCGAATGTCCACGAGACCAATGTCGGCACCCGCGATCTTCGGCAACTGTTCCAAGAGTTCCGCTTCGGAGCCAAACGCGCCGACCACTTCAGCCCGCAATCCTTGCTTCAGCGTCTTCGCGAGCATTTCGCGAATCAGCTTCTCGTCCTCCAACAGGAATATCTTGAGTGCTGTGTGCGTTTTAATGGAGGTGAAAATCTCGTTAATACTTCACCAGTAAAATGTTATCTTTACCCCTCAAGGGGTAGCGAGCAAACACTGGAGAAAATTTCCCGCTCGCGACGCAGATTTCGCAGGTTCTGAGATATCGACTCACGGCCACAATCCTTCAGTAAAATCTGCGCGCGATTGCGAATCCGACCCGGCTCGGTGGAGGCTGGCATGCGATGCCGGCCCTGACGGAGGGAAATTGCCCTCCGATCCGCGTGCCCAACGTCACCCTGAAATTTTTTCCACCTGCGTCAGACTGAATTTTTGGAAAGTCTATCTTCCAAAAGACCACGACAGAAAGCCTTGCCGCCAAAGTAAAAGGCGTTCGGACACTGCGCCGGCGGAATCCATTTCGATCCCATATCATGGATGTATTGTTCATACGTCGGCCTTCCGTTTACCACAGTCCGACGACAGGCTTTTCCGGTCGGACAGACAAAATGTCCAGCACCGCTGGAGAATGGAGTAATTTCGGAGTCGCTGCTCATAAGCTTCATCCATGCACCGAAGACCACAGCCAAGGAGCACGAACTACCGATGGTCCCCTGATCGCGGTCAGTCGGAAAGGACGCGCTTTACCCTCATGGAGGTAATTCAGACCTGAATGGCGCTTAAGTAAGCCCTAAAGTTTGCTTGTTGAGGCGTTTGCGTCGCTGGGTGCCGGGGATTGTCGTGAAGAGCACTTTGCGGCTGAGCCGTTGCATTTGTCGCAGCGTTGCTTGGACGGTGCGCCA
>CAIMFY010000084.1 GCA_903840415.1 uncultured Opitutia bacterium
GCTTTGCTTCCACGGTGATCGTCATAGTGTGCAAATGCACACGTTTAGGCGCAATGGCAAGATCTTCCGCCATCAAGTACGGCAAAGTTTCGCGTTAAATGCCCACAAAAGCCCATAAAATCGGCAGCTGCTGGCAACCCTCGTGAAACGTGATCGGACAACATTGAGGCACAAAAAAGGCCGCCGAAACCTACGGCGGCCCCAACCAACCTATCTGATTTTCTACCTGACTACGGGAAACTAGAACCGCGCTTAGCTCGACGGATTTAACTTCAAACGCCACGCAGCGCGGAGAGTTTACTTGGCCGTAACAACGGGCTGTGGAAAACACCGTGTCTGACCCTCGCGTGCGGTCAAACAGCCGGAAGCGCGAAGGAATCAGGCGAGGCGAAATTGTCTCGTGCATTTCTTGGCGAAGCATTCTAAGGTCTAATAACGCGTATGCATTTGAAGAATCTCAGACGCGAAGATAAACAGGCGTTTCTACACTCGCTGGCGTTTCGATGCTCCGAGGGTTCAGCGCTTGAATCGTGCGCCTTGTGTCATCTTCGGACTTTGGCTGCTCAGGAACGGGTTAGGATAATCGGGCAGATGACCGATCAGCAACTGGACGAACTGCTCGAACATCATCTGGAATGTCTTAGGTCGCACGACTAGGAATAGGGTGGCCGCGATCTACGCGCGATATGGCATCCCGTTTGTCGCCGGCGATGTCGGTCTTGTCCGCTCGTTCAACAAGGCGCTATCCGATGCCCGCGCCCGGCTCACCAGCGTACCCGATCCCGTTATTGTCACCGACTGGCTGGGCGACTTCCGATCACCTTCGATCTTCAGTTCAACCCCTCGCCCGCGACTCCGTTCCCCTCTTCGCCGCAGCTCATGCGCGAGGGTCAGGCAGGACGGGGCGGGCGGATTAAGCGGGCGCACCGACTCGGATCAGGGCGCCCGCAACCCTTCAACTCTTAAAACCCTCAACCCCTTTCCGCGCACTCGTTGCGGGCGCTGCGTTCGCGGCGGCACCGTTGGCCGCATCGCTTGGCGATGGGAGTGCGGAATCCACTTATGGCAACACAACCAAACGCGGCCGACGCCGCAACCGATCAACGGACAGGCAACCAGATCGCCGTGCTAGTAGCCGATGCCTCAGTCGCCGTCGAACCGATCAACGCTGGCTTGCGTGAGTGCTCAAACGAATACCGAGAACGAATCAGGAAACTGCGCGACGCCATCGCGGATTTGCAATTCACGCGCACGACTGCACCCGGCGAAGTGATCGACGTTTCGCAGATACTCACGAAGCAAGTTGCGCGGTTGATCGCTGACCCGATGCATTCGTTGTGAATGACGGCGGGAAACACGCTCGCGGATAATAAGTAGATTCCTTAAACCGTTTCCTTGAACGCAGGTGTCGCGCGCTCGACGCTTGGCTATTCAAGCCTCGCTAGGATCGCCTTCCCCCTCGCCAGAGGCTATTTGCAGGCGATCCGCCGGCCAATTCGCCCCCCCTTAGCCCGCGGCAACCGATCAAAGGCCCGCAAAGTCACAGGAAACGCACGCTGGCGACATGGCGGCACGCCGGCCGCGGCTCGGAGATCAGGTAGGAGATTACCCCATTACCGTTATTGACCGTCTCACGTCTAATTGCGACCGAACGAAGTATCCAATCAGCCCATGAGCATTGATCCGAATCCTACAGTGACGCCCGTTGATGGCTCGCTTGTTTGCCCTTTGAACAAGAAATGCCAATTGAGCGTTGCTAAGCTAAACAGCATTGTTTCCTGCAACGGCGGGAGTTCCGAGAAGTGCTCGGCAAGGACTCCGTTCGGTGGTTCAATTTTCTGCAAGGCGCTCGGCAAGTTTATTTTTCATAGCGAGTGATTCGCGAGACTGAGTAGCGACAGGTTGGCCGCGGTCCCGGGATGTCCCAGGCGTCGTTAAAAGTGCTGGGTGGATGGCAGCATAGGGATTGGTTTCAGGGATTGGTGGATTGGCAAGGGTGATATACCTCGGAGAGACAAAGGCGGGTGAGATGTCTTGGCC
>CAIMFY010000085.1 GCA_903840415.1 uncultured Opitutia bacterium
GCTGCGTAACGAGCGAGTAGGGACCGACCGCGCGGGCGTGAATCTTGTGCGACACGAGATGGTTCAGCTTCATCATGTAGATGTAGCCGACCACGACTTCCTGATCGATGCGCTCGCCCGTGCGACCGTCGATCAGCGGGCTCTTGCCGGACGTCGGCAGTTTCGCCTCCTTGAGGTATTCGCGGATTTTCTTTTCCGGAATGCCGTCGAACACGGGCGTCGCGATCTTGAGGCCGAGCTTTTTGCAAGCCCAACCCAAGTGCGTCTCGAGCACCTGTCCGATGTTCATGCGCGAAGGCACGCCCAGCGGGTTGAGGCAGATTTCGATCGGCGTGCCGTCCGGGAGGAACGGCATGTCTTCCTCGGGCACGATCTTCGCGACCACGCCCTTGTTGCCGTGACGGCCGGCCATCTTGTCACCCACCTCGAGCTTTTGCTTCGTGGCGATGTAGACCTTGACCTGCTTGATCGCGCCATCGGCCGAGCCTTCGCCCGCCTCGATAGAGCCAAGCTTGCGCTCACGATCGGTCTCGAGTTCGTCGAACTTCGTCTGGTAGCTGCCGATGATCTCCATGATCTTGATGCGAACCGGCGACGGGTCGATCTGGACGTGTTTGGAGACGGCGGCGAGTTTGCGCAGGAGCGTCTTGGTGATCTTGCGGTTGGCCGGGATGATGATTTCGCCGGAATCGCCATTGATGACATCGAGCGGAATCTTTTCACCGAGGAGAATGTTCGAGAGCGCTTCGGTCAAACCCTCGCGGAGTTTGTCCATCTGCGTCTTGTATTCCTCTTGAATCTGCTTCGCCTGGCGGCGGCGATCAGACGGGGAGAGTTTTTCCTCCTGGTTATCGATGCGCGAGGAAACCTTCACGTCCATGATAATGCCAGTGACGCCGGACGGGACGATGAGAGAGGTGTCCTTCACATCCGCCGCCTTTTCGCCGAAGATCGCGCGGAGGAGTTTTTCCTCGGGAGCGAGTTCGGTTTCGGACTTCGGGGTGATTTTGCCGACGAGGATGTCGCCGGGCTTCACTTCGGCACCAATGCGGATAACGCCGTTGTGATCGAGGTTCTTGAGCGCCTCTTCACCGACGTTCGGAATGTCGCGCGTGATTTCTTCCGGCCCGAGCTTGGTGTCGCGCGCGGTGACCTCGAATTCCTGGATGTGGATCGAAGTGAAGATGTCCTCGCGGAGAACCTTCTCGGAAATGAGAATGGCGTCTTCGAAGTTGTAACCGTTCCACGGCATGAACGCGACGAGCACGTTGCGGCCGAGTGCCATCTCGCCCTTGTCGGTCGAAGGACCATCGGCGATAATCTGGCCGGCCTTGATTTTCTGGCCCAGCGTGACGATGGGCTTTTGGTTGAAGCACGTGCCCGCATTCGAGCGCATGAATTTCCGCAGTTCGTAAACGTAGGTGTGATTCTTCGCGTCGGTCTTCGGGTTGCGGGGCAACTCGCCGTCCTTGGTGACGATTATGCGCTTGGCGTCGACAGAAGCGACGACGCCGGCCTCTTCGGCGACGACGACAATCTTCGAGTCGCGGGCGACGCGCTCTTCGATGCCGGTGCCGACAAACGGCGACTCGGCTTGGAGCAGCGGCACGCCCTGGCGTTGCATGTTGGCACCCATGAGCGCGCGATTCGCATCGTCGTGCTCAAGGAACGGAATCATGCCTGCGGCGATCGAGATGACCTGCTTCGGCGAGACGTCCATCAGGTGAACTTCGCTGGCGGCGACTTCGAGGAAGTTGCCGTCCTGACGCACGGTGACCTTGCCGATGAAGTGACCCTTTTCATCGATTTCGGCGTTGGCCTGCGCGATGACCTTGGCTTCTTCCTGATCGGCGGTGAGATATTCGATCTTCTCGGTGGCGCGGCCATCCTTCACCACGCGGTAAGGCGTCTCGATGAAGCCGAACTCGTTCACGCGGGCATAAGTCGAGAGAGAGTTGATGAGGCCGATGTTCGGACCTTCGGGCGTTTCAATGGGGCAGATGCGGCCGTAGTGCGACGGATGGACGTCACGGACTTCGAAGCCCGCGCGTTCGCGGTTGAGACCGCCCGGCCCGAGCGCGGAGAGGCGGCGCTTGTGCGTGACCTCGGCGAGCGGGTTGATCTGATCCATGAACTGCGAAAGCTGCGACCGCGCGAAGAAATCGCGGATGACGGTCGTCAGCGCCTTCGGATTGATCAGCTTCTGCGGGGTGATCGAGTCGACGCTCTGGTCATACATCGTCATGCGCTCGCGGACGAGACGCTCGGTGCGGCTGAGGCCGACGCGGCACTGGTTGGCGAGCAACTCGCCGACGGTGCGGACGCGGCGGGAGCCGAGGTGATCGATGTCGTCAACGACGCCAACGCCGCGCTTGAGGCGGACGAGATATTTCGTGGCGGCGACGATGTCGGCGCTCTCGAGAATGCGCTGCTCGAGTTCGGCCTTGAGGCCAAGCTTTTGGTTGACCTTGTAGCGGCCCACGCGGCCGAGATCGTAGCGCTTCGGATCGAAGAATAGGCGCTTGAGGAGGGCCTTCGCGTTGGCGGTGGTCGGCGGCTCGCCGGGGCGGAGGCGCTTGTAGATTTCCTTGAGGGCTTCCTCTTCGTTGCGCGTCGGATCTTTCTTCAGCGCGCGGATGATCGCGCCCTCGTCGATCGAGGTATCGATCACGCGGAGGGTGGAGATGTCGTGCTTCTCGAACGTGCGGACGATCGCCTTCGTGAGCGGCTCGAACGCACGCGCGAGCACAACGCCCTTCTGGGCATCGATGGCGTCCTCAACGAGCACGAGCGTGGAGACGTTCTCCATGTCGAGCGCCTTGGAAACCTTGAGGTCCTTGATCTCGTAGAAGAGATTCAGGAGGTCGATGTCGCTCGAATAACCGATCGCGCGCAGCATCGTCGTGATGAGGAACTTCCGGCGGCGGCGGCGGCGGTCGAGGTAAACGTAGAGCAGATCGTTGTTGTCGAACTGCACTTCAAGCCAGGTGCCGCGGTCGGGAATGATGCGGAAGGAATGGAGCGGCTTGCCGTTCGGGTGCGGCGTAACTTCGAACGCGATGCCGGGTGAACGGTGGAGCTGCGAGACAACGACGCGCTCGGCGCCGTTGATGATGAAGGAGCCGCGCTCAGTCACCATCGGGATTTCGCCCATATAGATGTCCTCGTCCTTAATGAAGTCTTCCTCGCGGAGGCGGAGCTTCACGTAGAGCGGCACCGAGTAGGTGATGCCTTCGCGGAGGCACTCGAGCTCGGTGTTCTTGGGATCGCCGAGGTTGTAGGAAACGTATTCGAGCGTCAGGCGTTCGTCGTAGCTGAGGATCGGGAAGACCTCGCGGAATACGGCCTCGAGGCCCTGCGGCTTGCGCTGCTTCTCGGGAATTCCCTTCTGCAGGAAGTCCAGGTAGGACGTGATCTGAATCTCGATGAGGTTCGGCGGCTGGATGACTTCGCGGAGTTTGCCGAAGTTGATGCGTTCAGAGTTATTGCGGTCGGCCATGAGAGTTTCCCGGTAGAGATTAAATGACAGTGAGAGGACGCGTCGCGCGGGCTAGTTAGCGCGAGAGGCGGGCAACGGACAAAAGAACAAAAATGGAAAAGGCAAAGGACAGGCCGTGCATGCGCGCGGCCTGTCCCGTAAAAAACGGAAGTTTTTCGAGTGAAATCGCCAAGCGATCTTACTTGAGCTCGACGGCGGCGCCGGCGGCCTCGAGCTTCTTCTTGATTTCCTCGGCTTCGGCCTTGGGAGCGTTTTCCTTGACGTTCTTGGGCGCGCCCTCGACGAGGTCTTTGGCCTCCTTGAGGCCGAGGCCCGTGATGGCACGGACTTCCTTGATGACGCCAATCTTGTTCGCGCCAGCGGCCTTGAGGACGACGGTGAACTCGGTCTGCGCTTCGGCGGCGGGAGCAGCGGCGGCGGCACCAGCAGCAGCCGGGGCGGCGGCAGCGGCGGCGGAAACGCCCCACTTGCCTTCGAGATCTTTGACGAGGGCGGCGAGTTCGAGGACGGGCTGCGCGGACAGCCATTCGATGACTTGGTCTTTGGTGATGTTGCTCATGTTCTGGGTTCCTTGGGCCGACTAGCGGTTTCGAAAAAGTGAAACGCGTTTAAGAGACGTATCCCCTAGCCTGCCGCGATGGATTTTTTCTTCCCGGCTCGCGCCGGAAAATAGTTTGGATTAAAAAATACGGATTAGGCGACTGGAGCAGCGGGCTGCTCCTTCTTGACCTTGGCGTCGAGGACGCGAACGAACGCGGCCGCATTGCTCTTGAGGAGCCCGAGGAACTGCGAACGCAGCGCCTCGAACGAAGGCAAATCCGCGATCGCCGAGAGATCGGCGGCGCTGACGAGCTTCTTGTCCATCACGCCAACCTTCACCTCGAGCTTCTGCTTGTCCTTGAAAAACTGTTTCAGAATCTTCGCGACGCCCGCGGAATTCTTTCCGCCGACGATGACGGCCGTGGGGCCGGCGAGCGAAGCCTCAAACTCGGGCAGACCGAGCGCCTTTGCGGCGACGCGGAGCGAGCTGTTCTTCACGACGTGGAATTCAGCCTTCTCGGCGGCAAGCTTCTTGCGGAGGTCCGCCACATCAGCGACGGTGACCTTCGAGAAGTTGGTGAGGATGACGTAGTCAGACTTCTTCAGGTGCGTCTCGACCTCGGTAATCAGGTATTGTTTTTCGGCTCTCATGGTCGGTGCTCCTTTAGAATTTGCTGAATTCGGTGGAGGCGACCTTCACCGCCGGGCTCATGCTCGACGAGATGGTGACGCCTTTAATGTATTGGCTGCCCTTGAAGCTGGCCGGCTTGGACTTGCCTACGGCTTCGAGGACGACGGTGACGTTTTCCAAAATCTGGGCGGGCGTGAACGAACGCTTACCGACTCCGACACCGATGTTCGCGGTCTTGTCCATTTTAAATTCAACGCGACCGGCTTTCACGGCCTTGATGCCGGCGACGATGTCGTCGGTCACGGTGCCAGACTTCGGGTTCGGCATGAGGCCTTTGGGACCGAGGACACGTGCGAGCGTGCGGACGGTCTTCATCGCCTCGGTCGTCGCAATCGCGACGTCGAAATCGAGCCAGCCCGCGTTAATCTTTGCCATCATGTCGGCGAGGCCGGCGTGATCGGCACCAGCGGCGAGCGCCTTCGCCGTATCGTCGGTGAAGACGAGGACGCGAATTTTCTTGCCGGAGCCATTGGGAAGCGGCGTGGTGCCGCGCACGTTTTGCTCGCCGGACGTGCCGTCGACCCCGAGGCGGAAGGAAAGTTCGACCGTCTCGTCGAACTTGGCCTTGGGGAATTTAGAGAGGATCTCAACCGCTTCCTTGAGCGGGTAGTCCTTGGTCAGGTCGGCGACCTTGACGGCGTTATTGTAGCGTTTGCTGTGTTTGTTGGGCATGTTGGACTCCTTGCGGTGCGAACGTCCCGGACGGGACTCCCGCGGTGAGTTTCGTGTTTAGTGCGGACGAAATTTCCTTAGTCGACGACTTCGATGCCCATGTTGCGGGCGGTGCCAGCGATGATCTTGATGCCAGCGGCTTCGTCATTGGCATTCATGTCGGCGCGCTTGGTTTTCCAAATCTCGGCGAGTTGCTTCTTCGTGACCTTGCCGACCTTGTCCTGGTTGGGCTTCGCGGAGCCGGAGGCGATGTTGGCGGCCTTCTTCAGGAGGATTGACGCGGGCGGGGACTTCAGGATGAACGTGAAGCTCTTGTCGCTGAATACCGTGATCACGACCGGCAGAATCATGCCGTTCTGGTCCTTGGTGCGGGCGTTAAAGTCCTTGCAGAACGCCATGATGTTGACGCCTTGGGCGCCGAGCGCGGGACCGACGGGCGGCGCGGGATTCGCGGCGCCGGCGGGCAACTGGAGGCGGATGTAACCTTGGATTTTCTTGGCCATGTTAGGAGATTTTTAGAGAGAGAAAACTTATTCGGCAGAGCGCTGCACCTGCCAGTATTCGAGTTCGACCGGTGTAAAGCGGCCGAAGATGGAGACGGAAACCTTGAGCTTGCCGCGATCCGGATCGATTTCGTCGATGCGGCCGGTGAGCGACGCGAAGGCGCCGTCGGTGATCTTCACTTCCTCGCCGACGGTGTACTGAATCTTTGGCACTTCTTTGCCGTTGGCGGCCTCGATGCGGGCGTGGATCTCATCGATCTCGGACTGGCGGAGTGCGGCGGGGCGTTCGCCACCGACGAAGCCAATCACGCCAGCGACTTCTTTCACGAAATACCACGGTTTGTTGATGACCTTCTTGTCCTCACCGTAAAGCTTCATCTGAATGAAGACGTAGCCCGGGTAGAGTTTGCGAACCTTGGTGGATTTCTTGCCATTCTTGACCTCAGATACGACCTCGGTTGGGAGCAGGATTTCAAAAATATCGTCGCTGAGTTCCTCGGCTTTTTTGAACTTCTCGATGTAGTTCTTCACCTTGTTCTCCTGGCCGGAGAGCGTGTGCAGAGCGAACCACTGGGCGCCGGCGGGCGCGGTCGTTTGGGTGGACATGGCGGGGATTGTTAGCTGACCCAGTCAGTAAAGAGCGAGACGACCTGATAGAGCGAAAAATCGCTGATGCTCGTGAACAGGCCAAGGAGCAGCGAGGCGAGCACGACCACAACGGTGGAATCGCGCAGCTCGGCCTTGGTGGGCCAAGTGGCTTTTTGAAGCTCACCGACCATTTCACCGAGGAAGATGCGGGTGCTGCGGAACGGATTTTTCATTGCGAAGATTTGGCAGGCGCGGAGGGACTCGAACCCCCAACCGACGGTTTTGGAGACCGCTACTCTACCAATTGAGCTACACGCCTGTAATGGGCTTTTAGACGACGCAGCCGAGGCCCCGGAAACGAGACCTCGGCGGTGCCGAGTTAGAGGGTTGCGAGACGACTTACTCCGTAATCTCAGTGATACGACCGGCCCCGATCGTGCGACCACCCTCGCGGATGGCGAACTTCTGGAGTTTTTCCATCGCGATCGGCACAATGAGCTCGATATCGACCGCGATGTTGTCACCCGGCATGATCATCTCGACGCCCTTCGGCAGCGTGACAACTCCGGTGACATCCGTCGTGCGGAAGTAGAATTGCGGGCGGTAGCCGTTGAAGAACGGCGTGTGCCGGCCGCCCTCGTCTTTCGAGAGGACGTAGATTTCCGCCTTGGCCTTCTTGTGCGGCGTGATCGTTTTCGGAGCGGCGAGCACTTGACCGCGCTCGATGGCGTCTTTTTCGATGCCACGGAGGAGGATACCGACATTGTCGCCCGCCTGGCCGCTATCGAGCAGCTTGCGGAACATTTCGATACCGGTCACGACGGAGACCACGGTGTCCTTGAGGCCAACGATCTCGACGGGATCGTTGACTTTGATGACACCACGCTCGATGCGGCCCGTCGCGACAGTGCCGCGGCCGGTGATCGAGAAGACGTCTTCGACAGACATCAGGAAGGGTTTGTCCATCTCGCGAACGGGTTCAGCGATCTCGGAGTCGATGGCGTCCATCAGGTCGCTGATGGCTTTTTCACCCTCGGGCTTGCCCTCAAGGGCAGCAGTGGCGGAGCCGCGGATGATCTTGGCGTTCTTGCCGTCGAATTGATACTTGGTAAGAAGGTCGCGGATTTCTTCCTCGACGAGCTCAAGCAGATCCGGGTCGTCGATGAGATCGACCTTATTGAGGAACACCACAATCTTCGGCACGCCGACCTGACGCGCGAGGAGCACGTGCTCCTTCGTCTGCGGCATCGGGCCATCAGCGGCAGAGACCACGAGGATCGCGCCGTCCATCTGGGCGGCGCCAGTGATCATGTTCTTGACGAAATCGGCGTGGCCGGGGCAATCGACGTGAGCGTAGTGGCGCTTCGTCGTCTCGTATTCGACGTGAGCGACGGCGATGGTCACCGTCTTAGTCGCATCGCGCACCGTGCCGCCCTTCGCGATGTCGGCATAAGCCTTAATCTCTGCGAGGCCCTTGCGGGACTGCACCGCGAGAATCGAGGCGGTCGTGGTCGTCTTACCGTGGTCAATGTGGCCGATGGTGCCGACGTTGACGTGCGGTTTGGTGCGTTCGAAGTTGGCTTTTGCCATGTGCGTGGAGGCGTTTAGTTTGGGTTGAGAGAAATGATGAGACTGGGGCTTCTGGTTTTAACGTCGGCGAAGCCACCGACGTTCGTTTCTTGCCACTGGAGCCCAGAACCGGATTTGAACCGGCGACCTCCCCCTTACCAAGGGGGTGCTCTGCCAACTGAGCTATCTGGGCAGACCAAGGGAGTGGCAAAAAACGAAAAGAGCTGTTGAAAGTGCAACCCGCGGTTGGCGTGGTCAACAGCAAATTAACCGATTTCAAAAAAATCTATGGGCCGACGGAAATTCGGTAAAATCCAGGAGCCAATCTCTCCCCGATTCGCAGCGTCCGAACGAGGAAATCTTGGAAATACGAATCGATTTCCTCCACCCCCGATCGCGTGGTGATCGTCAATGGAGCGGCGAGACCGGCCGTGTCCACCGCAGCTAAAAACTCCATTGCCTGCCACGTGCGGTTTTCCGGAGGCCGAGCTGCGGCGGCCAGTGCCCGCACCGCCGCCATCGCCTGAGGCGGCAAACCTGCCCTCCCTGTGCCGATGGCGACAATATCCACGAGCGAGCCACGCTCCGGCAACATCACAACCGATCCGTCGACGCGGCCAAATCCTATCGACATCGCACCCGGCAAACCCGAACCCAGTGCCTCAGCCGGCCTTGCCGGCACGGCGACTGGTTCTGGTAAATCCAATGAGGCCCAGGTTTTCGCCGGTAGGGTCAGGCTGGTGCCGACATCGCGCGATGGGCTGGTCCAAAGTTGTAGATCGGTTTCGGCGAACCCCAGTTTCGCCGGCACGCGGTAACTCTGGAAGGTGCCACCAGGATCGGGTGGCATCACGGCCTGTTGGGCGGTGTTCCAGCGGGTCGGCTGAAAGAGCGGAGTCGGATCGAGCAGCGTGGCCTCATCGTCGAGCGCCGATTTTTCGCGACGTTCTGCCAATCCGATTGCAGGCCGGGGGCGCGGAGTGACCGAACGATAAGCGGGAGAAGGAGATCCCGACAAGCCCAACAGAACCGCAAAGCCGCCCGCGATCACCGCGGCGCCAGACGCGGCCCAAACCCAGCGTCGCTTCGTGCCGGCGTTAGCAACGCTCATGTCAGTGTTTCTCCAGCGTAGGTTCCTCGGCAGCCCATTGCACATTCACAAAACCCGCCGCATGCGCCACATTGGCAATCTCGGTGATTCTCCCCCCGAGCACATCCTTGCTGGCAATGATCAACAGCGACGCTTGCCGTGTCTTGACCGCCTCGCCCTTTAGCCAGTTGCCCAGTTGCTCGACGTCGACCGGGCCCTTGTCGGTGAAAATCAATCCCGACGGCTTGACCGTGATCCGGTGCGTAGTCGGTGCCGCACCGCTGCGCGCGCCCGCGACTTCCTGCATTTGAAAATTTAACGCGATCCCCGGCGCGAGGACAAAACTTGAGCCGAACAAAAAGAAAAACAACACGATCAGTCCACCGTTCACCAAGAATAGCAGATCGAAATTCCGAGGTTCCGGCCGCAACTGCGAGGCCAATTCAAGGGGGCGCGTGATCATGGCGCTTGGTCCGGGGCCGGCGCTTGGGTGGGGTCTTCTCCCGGTGTCTTTCCGCGATATTCCGTGAGGAGAAATTTCATGATCTCGTTCGCGGACCATTCGACATCGCGGACGATCGCACGCACGCGACCGCTGAGAAAATGATGCGCCAGATGCGCCGGGATCGCCAGCATCAGGCTGCCGGCGGTGCTGAGCAGCGCCTGCCACATGCCAGCAGAGAGCGAACTCGCCGTCACGTAGTCGCCCTTCTCAAACGCCACGAACGTCGTAATAAAGCCCAGCAGCGTGCCCAGCAGGCCCACGAGCGGCGCCACCTGCGCAATCGCCGCGATCGCGCCGAGTCGGCGTTCGATCGCTGGCAGTTCTACGACGGCGGCTTCTTGCACATGAAAACGCATCGCAACCGCATCGTCGTCCGCGTGGAGAAGCGCGGCTTTCACGACGGCAGCAACCGGGCCGGGGGTCTCTTCGCACACGGTCAACGCCTCGATGAGCCGGCGTTTTGCCAAGATGTTCTTCACGCCTTCGACGAAAGCCTTCGCGCGGATTTGCCCGCGGTGCAGATAGAGCGTGCGCTCGATGAACAGCACAAGGCCGAGCAAACCCAGTACTGCCAGCACCCACATCATCGGGCCACCCTTGAAAAGAAGACTGAAATCGAAGCCGGACATAGTGGGCAGTTAGACGGGGTTCATTTCGCGGCGTAAATCCGAAACGCACGGCGCGCCGTCGCGGCATCGATCGCGGGGTTCATCGCTTGGGCTCCGGCACGCCGAAGCGCGCGAGTCGCGCCCGGGCGAGCGACTCGTAGCCAAGTTTCGCCTCGAGGATAAGCGACCAGGCGCGCTTCGCGTCCTCGAGTTTCCCCTGTTGCTCCAGCAAATCGCCGGTGCGCACCAGTGTGCGCGCCATCCAATAGCGGGCGTTGGTGCCGCCCGGGCCGTCGAGCAGCCGTGATTTTACCGCGGCATCGTCGAGCAGGAACGGTTGCACGACATCACGCCACCACACCTCGGTCGCTTTGTCGGGACTGTCGCGGCGCGCGAGCAGTTCACCGAGGTTATAACCCGCCTCGACGCGCACTTCCGGCCACGCATCGACCCGATCGCGGAGCTGCTCGAACTTCGCCTGCGCCGTCGCCAGATAAGACGGGTTGCCAGACGATTGCGCATTGAGGCACTTGGCCAGCGCGAGTTGCGCGCGCACCACATCGCGATGGCGCGGAAATTTGTTTTCCAGCTCTTGATAAACCTGCTGCGCCTGCGGCAGCTGGTTCAGTTTTTCCAGCAACTCGCCTTCCTTCAGTTGAGCGGGAAACACCAAGTCGCTCGTGGAATAATTTTGAACGAGTTTCACGATCAGGCGGTTTGCTTCGCGATAGTTGTCGTCCTGGCCGAGCTTCTCCGCCAGCACCGCGGCGCGATAGAGCGCGTAGGGCGCGTAGGCGTTGTCTGAAAAATCGTCCGCGAGTTTCGTTAGGAGTTTCTGCGCCTCAACGATGCGGTCGCGGCCGGGTGCGGCGAGGTATTCCGCCTCGATCAAATACGACGACACGGTGGCGTAAGATTTCGGAAACTCGACGCGCAGTTTTTTCAGCGCTTCCCGGCCTCGCGCCTCGTCGCCAAGCCCGCTGAGCTGCGCCTGCGCTTTCAACAACGCGCCAGTACTCAAAATCTCGTCCCGCAGATTCGCGTCAACCTCACTGGCTTGCTTCGCCAGTCCATCAGCCAATGTCAGCGTGCGGTCAAATTCTCCAGCGTCGTAGGACAGCCGCGCTTGCAGCCACGCCATCCGGGCCCGCAACTCGGGCTTGAGCGGGGTCACGTCGGCGACCGGCGCAGCACCGAGCAGGCGATTCACGCGCGCGTAAGCTTCGGCCACGCCCTCCTTGCCGCGGGTCTGCAATTCGCGGGCGAGGTTCCACTCCGCCTGCCAGCGGTTCACCGCGTCGAACGCCGGATCGGCGCCGACTTCATCGAGCACTTTAGCGGCATTCGCGGAGCCGGATTTGATCTCGGCGAGCACGCGCTGAAAGATCAGGTCGCCGGGTGGCATGCCGGCCGGCCGCTCGCGAAGGGCCGCGGCGTAGGCATCGGCGGCGTTGCGATAATCGTCGGCATCGCCCGCGCGAAACCATGCCTCGGCTTCGAGCACGCCGAGCCGGGCACGCGTCTCGATCAGCACCGGATCAGTGGTCGTCGCCAACTCGGCGCGCGCCTGCCGGGCATGGTTTGCCGCCAGCCGAAAGCGACCCTGCTCCCACGCCGAACCGGTAAGCACGCCAAACGCATGCACACGCAGCGGCGAACCGGGAAAACTTTGCAGCAGCGCGTTGGCGTCATCCTCGGCCTGCGGATAATTTTTCTCCGCGAGCGCGAGTTGCGCGCGGTAAAACAGCAGGCTTTCTTTGATCGGATGCGCCGGTGACAAGCTGATCAATTTGTCCAGTTCAGTGCGAAATTGCCCGCGGCCCGGTTCCTTGTCGGACGCGGTCGCCAGCAATTGCAACGCCTGCCGCTGGCGCTCGGGATCGGTGCCAGTCTCGAGCAGTTGATTGAGGGCGGTGCGCGCCGGTCCGGTCCGCGTCGCATCGCCGATCATACCGATCAGGAAATTGAAGCGATCGCGCCAAGCGCGCTCTTGCGCCGGCAGCATCAGCAACGCGCGCCGCTGCAAAAACTCCACCGCCTCACCGCCGCGGTTGAGCATCGAGAGTTCGACGGCGTAGGACTCCGCAAAACCATAACCGATCGCGCGGCCCTGCTGTTGTTCGAAATTTTTTCGCGTCTGCTCGACGATTTCGGGCGTCGGCGCACCGAGCATCCGCAGGCGCACCTGCTCCTCCGCGAGTTGGAAGCGTGCCTTCGAAAGCTCGGTCGTCGCCGCGCCTTCGGCCTTCACGTAAGATTCGTTCGCCTTCGTCATGTCGCGCACGGGAGCCGTGTCGTAAAGCGTGCCGGTCAAAAACCAATACCACGCGCGATCCGCAGGTGCGACTTCTTCGGCCTTGATCACGTTCCACTCGGCTTGGGCGCCGTCACGTTTGTGCAGTTGCAGCGCGGCGAGGCCCGCGCGCAGATGCCACGCCACGCCGTGTGGTGCCGGCAGCGTCGCGAGCACTTTCTGCGCTTCGGCTCCGTCGCCGGCGTCGAGCAAGGCGGTCGTCAGCGCCAGCGCGAGTCCCTCGCGATCGCCATCGGCAAACGCGAGTAATTGCCGATAAAATGGCACCGCCACCGAGGGCAGGCCCAGTTCCTGCGCGCGTTTGGCGGCGGCGAGCGTGGCGTTGAACGCGCCCGGCGACATCGCGGCCGAATGTGTCGGCGCGA
Organism: uncultured Opitutia bacterium; assembly: GCA_903840415.1. Lineage (GTDB taxonomy): Bacteria > Verrucomicrobiota > Verrucomicrobiia > Opitutales > Opitutaceae > CAITWF01. Next base: position 12,945 of record CAIMFY010000085.1, read on the forward strand.
GCGGAGCCGCTGAATTCAGCGGCCCGAGATTGGCGCGCACCTCTACACCCGAGACCTGCGCGCGCACCGCCCACGGCGTCGCCACGAAGGGCAACGCACCCAAGATGAAGAGGAGTTTTCGAGACGGCATCGGCACGGAGGCTGACTGGCGCGAACTTGCGGCGGCGACTGGAAACAATCAACCGCGTTGTAAACAGTTCCATCTCGCACCTAAAAGTTCCTTCGGCACACTCGCCCGCGTCAGGTTTCGTGTTTCTCCCTGCTTCTTTTCAACCGTTTCTTCTTTGCCATGAAACTCCTCCTCATCGTCGCACTCGTCCTAATCGGTCTCGTCATCGTCCTCGGCGCCTGGGTCGCCGGCATCTACAACACTCTCGTCGCCCTGCGCAACCGCTTCAAAAACGCGTTCGCCCAGATCGACGTCCAGCTCAAGCGCCGCTACGACCTCATCCCAAATCTCGTCGAGGTCGCCAAAGGCTACATGAAGCACGAGAGCACCACGCTCGAAGCCGTCATCAAGGCCCGCAACATAGCCCTCGCCGCCTCGCAGACCGCCGCCGCGAATCCCGCCGACGCCAACGCAATGAAGAATCTCGTCTCCGCCGAGTCTGGTCTCGGTGGTGCGCTCTCGCGCCTCATGGTCGTCTCCGAGCAATACCCCGATCTCAAGGCCAACCAAAACATGATGCAGCTCACCGAGGAGCTGACCTCGACCGAGAACAAAGTCTCCTTCGCCCGCCAGGCCTACAACGACTCCGTCATGGCCTACAACACGACGCGCGAAGTTTTCCCGAACGTGATCTTCGCCGGCATGTTCGGCTTCCTTCCCGCCGAACTCTTCAAGATCGAAGACCCGACTGAGCGGAACGCGCCGAAGGTGAGCTTCACCTGAACGTTCACCTCCCCGCTTCAAAAAAGGCAACATGGACACCACCCCTTCCTCACTTTCTGTGCCCCGCGGCAATGACAAGATCTGGGCGCTCCTCTGCCACCTCTCGACCTTCATCGGCCTGCCCTTTCTACTGCCGTTCGTGGTCTATCTCGCCATGAGGGGCGACTCTGCCTATGTCGCCGACAACGCCCGAGAGGCGCTCAACTTTCACCTCTCGTTTCTCGTCTACGCCCTTTGCTGCATTCCGCTGATCTTCATCTTGGTCGGCATCCCGCTGCTGGTCCTGATCGGTCTCGCCTCAGTGATCCTCGCTATCGTGGCCGCGATCAAAGCCTCCGACGGCGGCTGCTACCGCTACCCGGTCACGTTCCGGCTCATCTCATAGGCGGTCACCCCTCTACCATGCACAATACCACCACCTTCACTCTCACCGGCTTCCGCGTCACCAAGGAACTCGGCACCGTCCGCGGCATCGTCGTCCGCTCGCGCTCGATCGTCGGCAGCATCGGCGCCGGACTCCAGACGCTCTTCGGCGGCGACATCACGCTCTACACTTCCCTCTGTGAACGCGCCCGCGAAGACGCCTACCAGCGCATGTGCGCCCAAGCCTCCGCCCTCGGCGCCAACGCCATCATCGGCCTCCGCTACGATGCCACCGAAGTCATGGGCGGCGTCACCGAAGTCCTCTGCTACGGCACCGCCGTAGTCGTCACGTCCGAATAAATTTTCCGCGGAGTCTCCGACCTTCCACCTTCAGCGCCCCTCGACACTGAGCGATGGATTTCTTCGAAGCCCAAGCCCGCGCGAAAAAGCGCACATCGCGCCTCGTCTGGCTGTTCACGCTCGCCGTCGCCGGCACTGTCACGCTCACCTATTTTGCCGCCGTTTTCGCCCTGAACACGACGCAGGCTTCGCGCGCCGGCAGCAACCGTTACCGCAGCTTCAATAATTATCGCGCGGACACCCCGGCCACTGCCGGCTCGCTCTGGCAGCCGGGCGTCCTGTTCGCCGTCACTACCGGCACGCTCCTCGTCGTCGGCCTCGCTTCCCTCTACAAATGGAACGAATACTCCGCCGGCGGCTCCGCCGTCGCCGAGAGCGTCGGCGCACGCCGCGTAGATTCGCACACGACTGACCTCGCCGAGCGCCGCCTCCTCAACGTCGTCGAGGAAATGGCCATTGCCTCCGGCATTCCCGTGCCCGCGGTTTATCTGCTCGACGACGAACCCGCCCTCAACGCGTTCGCCGCCGGCCTCACCACGAGTGACGCCGCCGTCTGCGTCACCCGCGGCACGATGGAAAAACTCACGCGCGACGAACTTCAGGGCGTCGTCGGTCACGAGTTCAGCCACATCCTGAATGGCGACATGCGCCTCAACCTCCGCATCGGCGCCGTCGTCTTCGGCATCCTTGTCCTCGGCCTCGCCGGCCGCGGCATCCTCTGGTCGCTCCGTGGCGCACGATTCTCTCGCGGAAAAAATTCCGGTGGCATCATGGCCGCGATCATCTTCGTCGGTGTGGCGCTGCTCATCATCGGCTACATCGGTTACTTTTTCGGCCGGCTCATCCAAGCCGCGGTCTCGCGCCAACGCGAATTTCTTGCCGACGCCTCGGCCGTGCAATTCACGCGCAATCCCGGCGGCATCACCGGCGCGCTAAAAAAGATCGGCGGCTACGCACTCGGCTCCTCGCTCCAAACCTCCAAGGCCGCCGAGATCGGCCACTTCTTTTTCGCTCAGGGTTTCACGTCGATGTTCGGCGGCTTGTGGGCCACGCACCCGCCGCTCCCCGAGCGCATCCGCGCCATCGACCCGCAGTTCGACGGCAAAATGTTTGTGCCACCCGAAGTGGTGGATGTCGGCCATGAGTCGTTCGTCGCCGCCGGCCTCGCTCCGGCCAAACCCTCCGTCGATCACTTTACGCCGCACGTTTCCGCCGCCACCGCCGCCGTCACCGCGATCGGGATGCTCAGCTCCGCGCAAATCTCCAACGCCCAATCGCTTCTAGACACGATTCCCGCCGCCCTGCGCGAAGCCGCCCGCGATCCGGCGCGCGCCAACGTCGTCGTTTACGGCCTGCTCCTCGATGGCCCGCCGGAAATTCGCGCCAAGCAACTCGCCATCGTCGAGCGCTACAACGGCCCCGCCTCCGCCGCCGCACTCGCGGGTCTGCGCCCGGCACTCGACGTCGTCACCCCGGCCGCACGCCTGCCGCTGCTCCAACTCGCACTGCCCTCTCTCCGTCCGCTCGCCGACACCGCGCTCGACCGCTTTGTCACGACGCTCGACGAGCTCGTCCACGCCGACGGCGTGGTCACTCCATTCGAGTTCGCGCTGCAAAAACTCCTCACCCGCACCCTCGCCCTCGGCCGCGATCCGTCGAAGGCCGGCGTCATCCAATTCTACTCCTTCAACGCCGTTACTGCCGAAATCTCCGTCGTGCTGTCCGCGCTCGCGCACACCTCCAGCAACGTCGATCTCGACGCCCGGGCCGCGTTCGCCGCCGGCGCCGCCCAAATCAAGCTCATCGAAACGCAGCTCGTCTTCCTCGACGAATCCGCCTGCGGCTTCGCGCAACTCGACGCCGCCCTCGACAAACTCGTCGCGGCCAGCGGCCCGATCAAGCAGCGCACGCTCACCGCCGCCGCCCACGTGGTCGGCGCCGACGGCCAGATCCTCATCGCCGAAGCCGAACTCCTCCGCGCGATCTCCGCGACGCTCGACATTCCGATGCCGCCGCTCGTCGCGGCCGCCTAATTCGGCGCCAGATCGTTTGCGATCGGGCAGGCTTTGAGCTGCTTCAACCCCTCGACGAGGCACGCGGCATTCACCCGCGCGCCGATTTTCTTGGTGTGCTGAAAATCGTTGAAGTAGGCCGCGGTCTTCTGCTGGCCGAGCGCATCGTAGTGATCGCTCGCGATGGTGTTGAGATCGATGAACCACGCGCCGCTGGCCTTCGCGGCCTCGGCGGCCCACTGCGCGTAACCATCGAAACCGCGTTTGATTTTGCCGTCGCTCCAAGCATTACGCGGCACGGGTGAACACAGAATAACCTTCGCGCCCTTCGCTTCCGCGTCCTTCACATATTGCTTCAAATACCAGCCGTAGGTGTGAAGCGTCTTTCGCTTGTCGCCGACGCCGATCTGAATCGTTTCGTCGCCACTCCCCGTGATCGTCGTGCGGTCGGGATAGTTCGCGGAGTTCGCGCTGTCGTTGTGGCCAAACATCACGAGCACGAAATCGCCCGGTTGCATCCGCGCCAGGATTTTCGCCCACAACCCTTCGTCAATGTAGCCACGGCTGCTGCGCCCGCCGGCACCCTCGTTGTAGACGTGGATTTTCACCGCATCGAAAAGCGGGATGAGTTCGTAGCCCATGCCCCATGGCCCGGAGTCGCCGGGCGGCGTGCCCGTCTTCGTGATTGAATCGCCGACGAGAAACAGCGCGGGATGGAGCGTCGCAACGGACGCGGGCGGCGACGCCGGTTCCTGGGCCCACGCCCGTGAAACGGCCAACGCGAGCCCAACGGTGGCGGCGATACGAAACCGTCGGGAGAAAGAAATCATGTCCAGGTTTCAGTCGATAAACTTGGCGAGCTCCGGCACGACGCGCTTCAACTCGTCGGCGACCACCTTGCCCATCGCCGCGCTGCCCTCGGCGTTGAAATGCGTCTTGTCGAGAATCATCACCTTCGGATTCGCCGGGTCGGGTTTCGGCAGCCCCCACGTCTCGCTGACTTTCCGGCCGACCTTGAGGTAGAGGTCGACGGCGCGCTCGTGCAGTTCCATCAACGGCACCTTCTTGTCGGTCGCGACTTGGCGCATGGCCGCCACTTTCAAGATCAAGTCGTCCTTGATGGTGCCGTCTTCCTGCCAGTAGCGCCGGCTGACCGGCGTGACGAGGATCGGCTTGATGCCGGCGGCGCGAGCCTCATCGACAAACTGACCGAGATTCTTGGCATACGTTTCGTGGTTCATAACCGCGCCATCGTTGTGCCCAAACTGGATCATCACATAGTCGGGTTTGATTTTGAGGATGTCGTCCCACCGGCCGTCTCTGCGAAAGCTCGCCGTCGTGCGACCGCCGCGCGACCGATTGGTGACTTGAAGATTCTTGTCGAGGTGTGCGCGCAGTCCCGCGGCGTAACCGGCGTTGTAGGTCACCGTCGAATCGCCCGCGAGGGCCAGCACGACTTGGCCCGTCTTTGGCGTGTCCGGCCGATCCTCCTGCTCGTTCAACGTGCCTTTCGCATAGGCGAAGGGCTGTGGGTCAATGGTGGCGCGCAGGACGTCTGGCCATACAATGAGTAGGCTGATCGATCCGATGAGAAACAGAATGCGCCGAAGTGTCGGAGGGGTTGCCAGCAGCTGCCGATTTTATGGGCTTTTGTGGGCATTTAACGCGAAACTTTGCCGTACTTGATGGCGGAAGATCTTGCCATTGCGCCTAAACGTGTGCATTTGCACACTATGACGATCACCGTGGAAGCAAAGC
>CAIMFY010000086.1 GCA_903840415.1 uncultured Opitutia bacterium
GAATCCCCGTGGGGACGCCAGCTTAAGTTCTTATCAGTAAAGACTTAAGTTTTCGATGAAGCTAGGTTGCCCAGTTGACATGGCAACCTAAGCATGAATCACACTAAGTTTGCTGTCAGCCGGTTTGAGAATCGGAACGGTGCTACGTCGTGGCGGGTGGACGGGCGCCTGCATGGAGTTCGCTTCCGCAAGAACTTCAAGACGCGGGAAGAGGCCGCCGCTGAGCAGGCCGCACTCGAACTCAGGGCGCTGAATGCCGCCAACGGTCTGCATACCATTGCGACCGTCTTAACCGCAGAGCAGGTGCGCGAGGCCGAAGCGGTGTTCCACCGCTTGGCTGACAGAACACGCTCACTCTCATTCTACGTCGATTTCGCGTTGGCGAACTACCGCGAGCCCGAAAAGCAAAAGCCGCTGGCCGATGCCGTGGCCGAATACATCGCGGCCAAGGAACACGAGTTCGCGCAGGATCAAATTTCGATCCCACAATTGAACCGAATTCGCTGGGATCTAAAACGGCTCGTCGGGCATTTTCCGGGCAAGGCGGTGGCCGACCTCACAGTTTCGGGCTTGGTCGGGTTCCTCGAAGTGGGCCGGCCCGGCATGAAGACGCACAACAACCGACGCGGCATTATTTCGACCTTCCTCAAGTTCGCATTTCAGCGTGGATGGATCGCGGAGAATCCGATTCCGAAGGTGCCGCACTTCCGCATCCGTCGGAAGCGTGGCATGGCGCAGACTTTCACCGCGGCGCAGGCGGCGGCGCTCATGGAGCACATGGAAACCTACGACGGGGGTCGCTGGGTGCCCTATTTTGCGCTCTGCCTTTTCGCCGGCATCCGGCCTGGCGTGCCGCACGGTGAAATCACCAAGCTCAAGCCCGATGCGGTGAATTTGGTCGACGGTGTGATTCACATATCCGCCGAGGTTTCGAAGGTGCGCGAGCCGCGCAAGGTGGAGATTCAGCCGAATCTCGCCGCGTGGCTTCGCGCCTACCCATTGGAGAAATTCCCGATCATCCGCGGGAACTTCAAAAGGCGGCGCGACCGCTTTGCCAAGAAATTCAACCTCACGCACGACGTGCTTCGGCACACTTTTATTTCGATGTTCGTCGCGAAATTCCGGTCCATCGGTGAAGCCGCAATTCAGGCGGGCAATTCTGAAAGTATCATCCGCCGGCACTACCTCGACCTGAAGAACGCCGCCGAGGCCGCGCAGTTTTGGGCCATCCTGCCACAACACGCGTCGTGTGATAACGTCGTTTCGCTACCCGCACATCCGCCGACGCTGTCGGTCGCCGTTTAACCGCGCGAGTCCGGCACGTGCAAAGCAAGCGACTGCCGTCCAAACCGTCGATAAATGCGAAAGTCCTCCGCATCTGTCGTCACGATGGTATGCTCTCGATGAAGTTCAGCCAGACGAACGAGACACGCGTCGGCGTAATCCATCCGCTGGCCATAACGGGCGAGCAGCGTCCGCACCGCGGGCGATTCGTCGGGCAGGATTGGCACGACGCGCAAAATACCACGTTCGACTAGGGCGAAAACCTTGCCCCGTGAATCGGGTGTGCCGCGCAGTAGGAAACAGGCTTCCGAAATCACCGCCTCGCACGTGAGCGCGGGCTGACGAATCGCGGCGAACTGCTTGGCCGCCCACGGATGCCATTGATCGTCGCGGTCGAGTGCGCCGACGAGCGGGCCGGTGTCGAGGATCGCGTCAATCACGTCCGTAACCCGCCAGGGTTTTCTTGCGCTGGCCGCTCTGGACGGAGCCGAGCAAATCGCCCATCGCTGCGGCGAGACTCACAGGTGTCGCTTCAGTCGCACGGAAGACAAAGCCATTGCCGGCGCGGTCGCGCACGCGGACTTCCTTGCCGGCGAGAGCAGCGCGCCGGTAGTTCGGAAACTTGCGGGTGAATTCACGGACGGTAACCTGCATGGCTGTCATGGTTGTCAGTCATCGAGTCCTGTCAAGCCGGGGTGGGGTATTGTCCGACGGGTTGACGGGCAACGAGGGGTATGGAAACACCATCGTTCACTCCTTCCCAAAGACCGCTTACGAACATTATCGGACTGCGGCTCAGCGGCATCTTCCCCGAAGGGAAAGAGCCGTCGATCCGGACGCTGCGCGACTGGACCAAACTCCGGCGCATCCCCCATCACCGCGTCGGGCACTTCGTTTACTACGATCCAGCCGAAGTCTCAGACCACATCCGCACCAAGCTGAAGGTGCCGGCTCGGGGCTAAGAATCGCGCACGCCAACCGGCGCAATCGATGCGACACAGCGTGTGTCGCATCGGGCCAAGCTAAGAAGCGACACGCGCGTGTCGTTTTCTTTTTTCCACCGACCAGTTGAGGCCGCCCCTTAAGCGTTCTTCGCCGGATCCATCAGCAACCGCACTTCCAGTTTTGTGATGAACACGTCATTGGCGCTCAGGCTGGCGCGATGGGACGCCGGCAAATCACGCAGACAGGACACCCTGGGAACTAGAATATCGTCCATGATTCCCCGAAGGTTTTCCCCGATGGCAATTACTTGGTGATGGGGGAAGAAGAGTTCTAACTGCTCAGCGTCCGGCCCGCGGAAAAAGCTGATGGCATCAAGCCGGGACCAGGGCACGGTCCATTGCTTGGCCTCCCATGGGCAAAAGGTGACCATGGTGGCGTTGTTGTGCTTCGTTTCCACGCAGCGAATAGGCGACGGGCACTTGGCTTCCATTTCGGCGAGGGCTTGTCTAAGAGTTCTCAAAGGTGAATATGTTGATGGTTGGTTTGGGTGGCCGTCATTTGCATGAAGGCGTCGTTTTGGCGGACGCGCTCGGCGGCAGTAATTGAGCGCCGCGTCCACTCCGTCTGGCGGACGTCAACTGCCGGAGCACCCTCCGGCTTCAAATCCATCGCGAGTGCGCGCTCGCCGGCTTGCTGGACCTGGACGCGCAGCGCTTCCTTATCCGGCGTAAAGACCAGCACCCGTTTTCGCCCGCGAGAAATCGTCACATACCACTGGTGCGCGTCCGTCGCGGCGCGATTGGCGGCGTCCGCCAGCATCACCGTATCGACGGTTTTTCCCTGCGAGCCGTAGGAAGTGACCGCGAAACCACGCACAAAGAGGCGTTGGGCCGGCGCGAGCGTTTTGCGCGCTCCAGCGCCGGCCTCGACCACGAGCGAACCATCGCGTGCGACCTCGCAGACGGTGACCAGCTCGCCATTATTCAGCCGGGCGCCTTCAACGGACTCCCCGTTGAACTTGAGTTGGAGCCGGTCGCCAACGGCGATTTCCGTTTCCTTCGCCACGGCGACCGCAAGCCGGTCAGTATACCGATAGCTCATCGTGCTCTGCGCACCGTCCTTTTCAATCACGACTCCGCGCTCGTTGGCCCCGACGATGGGGCAGAGTTCGCCCTTGGCAAAACGACCGTAGCCTCGGATGAAACATGCATGGTGCCCTTCACGGTAAAAACGTGAATCTCGTTTTTGGGCCTCGCCCAGATCGACGGGCTCGTAGGTCGTGATGGTCGCGCCAGCGCCGAATTTTCCGGCTTCCCGCAATTTCGCGCGGATCACTTCGTTGACCGTGCGCACCTCCTCGCGTGTTTGGCCGACGACCAGCGCCTTTTCTTTGCGCTCAATCGCGTCGAGATATTCCGACGCGAGCGCATGGCGCCGATCTTCATCGCCAACTTCCCGAATGCAGCCGAGCCGGTCGAGTGCATCAAAAGACGCGGCAACATCACCACCGGCCGCGGCTTTCACGGCCTTGCGGTAGGCGCGGATGAATATCCGCTGCCGGGCGGATTCACCCAATTTGGGATCCTGACGGCGGATGGTCTGAATCACGGCCGGCTTGAGCCCGGCGTGCTTTTCGATGGCCCGCAGCGCGTCTGATGCGGCGACCGCGCCATGTTGGCGGGTGTCGCCCGACAAAATCAGCCGGCCACGATTGGCCCGCACCAAGCGGATCAATTCGCCGAGCTGCCGCGCGCCAATCTGACCAGCTTCATCGACGATGACGACAGCGTCCCGCGCGAGCTGCTTTTGCTGCAAGAAATGGGCGAGGGTATCGGCTCTCAATCCGTCGGCCTCCAAGTCCTGCACTTGCTGACGCTGGGGAGCCAGCACGGCTACGGGGTGGCCTGCCGCCGTAAGGCCACGCTCCACTTCCTTCAGGGTAAAGCTCTTCCCCGTGCCGGCGCCGCCGCGAAAGAGCGTGATTAAGTCCCGGCTCCGCAGAATCTTTTCCACGGCCACGGTTTGTTCGGCCGAAAGCGACGGCGACACCCGATAATCTCGATTCAGCGCCACGTGCCGGTTGCGGCCATCGTGAGCCGCCACGACCACTTCAAGTTCCCATCTCAAGGCCTCGCGCGAGGTGAGCTTGTCGGTTCCTTTTTCCCGCACATAGCCGCGTTGATCGATGACCAGACGCAGTGCCGGAAGATCGAAATCCATCCCGCGCCCGCGTTCCAAGGCGGCGGCCAAGAGTTCATGGTCATGCACGACGGCCCGGCGTTCGAAGAGGTGTTGATCGGCCCACGCCACGATTCCGGCCAGATCAGCTTTCTCGGCGCGATGCGGTTTCACCGCATGCAATGTCCGCAAGGCCGCAAGTTCCTCAGACCGCATTTCGCGGCTCCAGGCCGCACGCAGCCGCTCCGCCGTCGAACCTTTAAGCTTCCGACGCCGGTTGCCGTGCGCCACCCGTTCGCGCAGGTCTTTGATGTTTCCGACCAGCTCCCCCTTCGCCAGACGCTCCCGTGTTTCCTCGTCGATTTGCCGGTGCCGTTTCGAAAAGCGGTCGATCACGCTTTGCGGCACACCCTTGATTTCAAAACCGCGGGCATGGTTGTCGATTTCGTAACCGAGTTCCCGGAGACCCTTGCAGAGTTCATGTCGGTAAAGATTCGTCGCAAACCGGTGCGCGCGATACATGCCCGCCGGGTGCAGAGCCTTCCACCGTTCTTCCGCCGGATCGAACGTGGCGTTCATCACGACGCAGTGCGTGTGGAGATGAGGATCGAGTTCCCGGCTGGTCTCATGGCGGAAGCAGGCCGTCACGAGATTCCCGGTCAGGCGCTCACCGTTTTGGCCTGATTTCCGCACGCGCGCCTCCGCCCGTCTTTCAAGTTCCAGCATGGCTTGCCGGACCGCCCGCTCATGCAAAGCCAGGATGCGGTCATCGTGCAAAAGCCCGACCAATGAGACGCTCTTTGGCGGCGCAATCGTGAAGTCAAAAAAGATGCGCCGGTTGGCTTTTACTTCCCCTTCCTCATGGCGAACAGAGTTCAACCGCTGGCCCAACTTGAGCCCGGTTTCCGGATGCTTTCCTTCGCACAAAGCGATGAAAGCCCCTTCGCCAACCGCACCTTTCAAGCCCAACTTTTCCGCGCCAATTCCGAGCCATTCTCCCGCCACTTTCTGTCCCTCAGAATAGTAGTCTCCCGCGCCCAGATGCTCGCGAAAATACTGCTTCGCGTTCTTAAGGTTAAACTGAATTTTAGTTTGAATCATCGTCGAAAAATCCGACTCGACGGCGGTTCACTTGCGAAACGAAGTCTCGTTTCGTTAGGTTGAGACACCCTACCCCTTGCGGCTGGCCGCAACGAAAGGGCATTCGCAAGTGCGACACGCCGTCGGTCGCATAAGCGCGCGCGTCAAGCGGCGCAGGTTCGCGCCGGGAGGGATGCCGTCGCCAAATCGGCGCGGCCGGAACGGCCATCCCGAAAGCGACGACAGCGCGCCGCGCTGCGCTGGTTCGGCGCGCCCTCGTCGGGTCGGGAAAGATGCGGCAAACGCACGGAGACTCGGGCGCGTTCGTCGCTCCGCATCCCGCTGCGTTCCTCCCGTCCCGAGACTCCGTGCTGGCCGCAGAATGACTCGCCAATTCCGCGAGCTTTCATGGAGCGACAAGCCTCGTTTCCCGTCGCCGGATTCAACCGGCCATTGGCAGGTTTCGCCGGCCAGCTGTGCGGGTTTTCATCTCCTCAATAAACCCAACAATCGACTGCAGTTCCGACAGCGCCAGTTCGCACGTCTCCGGCGACCATTCCTGCCAGACTTCGGCATGATTCTCCACAAACCGGCACACCGCCCGCAGTTCCCTCAATAGCGCAAACGGCGCCACATTGCTGGCCGCAGCCGGGCCGC
>CAIMFY010000087.1 GCA_903840415.1 uncultured Opitutia bacterium
CGCTCGCGCTTCCCACTCGGCGGGCAAAAAGCCGACCAACACTTCCCACGCCTCCTCCTGCAAGTCGGGTAGCTCCATGCACCCACCATGTGGGTCCATCCATCGGACTACAAGCTTAGGTTAATGCTTATGGGGTGAAGCTCGGCCGCGAAACCCGGGAATCCTCCTGGTGGCGGCATGCCTTGTCGGATACCAGCGTGCAGTTGGGCGTGCGGAATATCTTTAACAAGGTGCCGCCCTTCGACGCGCTCGGTGGCGTCTCGCAGCAATGGTATAGCACGTATGGCGACGCGCGGCTCGCAAGCTACTACCTCACGGTGAAGAAGGCGTTCTGACCGCTTACGAAACTTCTCCGGCCGTTTGAAAATTAAAATTTTGTCCCGATTCGCCGCCCTCCTCGGTCTGCTCTGCGCGAATGCGTTTGCGCAAGCGCCGAAGCTGACCGCGCTGCTCGGCGCCGGCACCCTCGCGCCCGACTTCGTGACGCAAACGGCCGACGGCAAAGAAGTGCGCCTGTCCGACTTCAAGGGCAAAGTGGTCGTGCTCGATTTCTGGGCGACATGGTGCGCCCCCTGCATCGCCTCGTTTCCGCACACGCAGGCAATCGCCGCTAAATACAAGGATCAAGGCGTCGTCGTCCTCGCCTCAGGCACGAGTGACACCAACGCCAAGTTCAAGGAATGGATTCCGAAGAACCAGTCGAAGTATCCGAATCTCCGCCTCGTCTACGACTATCTGCACGAGCGCGGCTCGGCGGCCTTTGACGACCGCGTTTCCTCCCACCTCTACGGCGTGCAGGGCATTCCTACGCAATTCATCATCGGGGCGGACGGCGTCATCAAGGCGGTGGCGGTCGGCAATGAGCCCGGCGATATGCGGCTCGAGGCCGGCCTCGCCAAGGCCGGCGTGGTGGTGGATGCCGCGACGCTCGCCCAAGCGAATCAGTTTGAGAAGGAACTGGCCGAGAAAGAGGCGAAGGCCGCCGAGGAAAGAATCAAGGCAGCCCCCGAAATCGCCAAGGCGGCCGAGGAAGCCAAGAAACCAATGCACACAGAATTCGGCTCCCTGAAAGCCGGCGACACGATGCCGCCATTCACGGTTACTGGTAGCGACGGAAAGGCTGTCTCGCTGTCCGACTTTAAAGGCAAGACGCTCGTCCTCGGCTTCTGGATGGTTCCAGCCGGGGAGAGGATAAGAACCTCTGTCGTAGCCCTGTCGCGCCTCTCGGGCCTAGCGGTCAAATACAAGGAGCAGGGCGTCATGGTCCTGAATGTTTGCACGAGCGCGCCCAAGGAAAAATTCGATGCGTGGATCGCGGAGAACAAGGGCAAGTATGAATTTGTCACCGCCTACGATCCCGTCGGTGTGTCGACCAAAGAAGCCCCCGTGAAGCCGTTGGTCATCACCCTGTCCGGAGCCAAACGGGTCACACTGCCTCTTGCAGTGATCGTCAACCCGGACGGAAAATTTGCCGGCTATGCTTACGGCAACAACGTGGCCGGCGAGGGACTCGCCCTGCTCTTGCAAGAATCAGGAATCAAGCTCGCCACGGACGACCTGCCGAAGGCCCCAGCGACGGTCGCAGACAAATAGCCTGCCTTCGCGGATCGCGGCGGGGCGACAATGGACTTTTCCACTCATGAAAATCAGACCCTTTCCGTTTTTCGCTTTCATTTTCTGTCTTCTCGGCGTTTCCACGTTTGCACAAGCGCCGAAGCCGACCGCGCTGCTCGGCGCCGGCACAATCGCGCCCGATTTCGTAGCGCTCACGGCCGAGGGCAAAGAGGTGCGCCTATCTGATTTCAAGGGCAAGGTGGTCGTGCTCGATTTCTGGGCGACATGGTGCGCCCCCTGCATCGCCTCGTTTCCGCACACGCAGGCAATCGCCGCTGACTACAAAGACCAGGATGTCGTCGTCGTGGCCTCGGGCACGAGCGACACCAACGCGAAGTTCAAGGAATGGATCCCCAAAAACCAATCGAAGTATCCCGACATTCGCCTCGTCTTCGACCATCTGCACGAGAGCGGCTCCGCGGCCTTTGACGATCGCGTGTCGTCTCACCTCTACGGCGTGGAGGGAATTCCCACGCAGTTCGTGATCGGTCGCGATGGTAAGATTGTCGGTGCGAATGTGGGCAACGAGACTGGCGATGTTCGCACCGAGGCGCTGCTGGCGAGAGCGGGTGTGAAAGTCGCCGCGGCTCTGATCGCCAAAGGTGAAGAACAGATCGCGAAAGCTGATAAGGAGTCTAAGGAACGTGCGGCGACGGCAAGCGCGAGGCCGCCGTTCTCCACAGTAATCGGCACTTTGAAGGAAGGTGCCGTCGCCCCGGATTTTGATTTTGTCGATGCGACCGGAAAGCCCGTGAAGTTTTCCAGCTTCGTCGGCAGCAAGGCTGTGGTCATCGGGCTCTGGTTCCCGGCCGGACCTCTGTCCCAATCCACGCTCACGTTGTGGGATGCCTGGTATAAAAAATATCGGACGCAAGGGGTGGAGTTCCTGAGCATCACCTACAACGGCACGCCCGAGGAGTTCGCACGGTGGCGGGAAAAGAACGCCGGGAAATTCAGCTTCCCCGCGGTGCTTGATCCTGCAGGCAAGGGACCGAATTTCGTCAAGCCCTTTGCCGAACTCAACCCCGAGGAAAAAAAGGCGTTTCAGGAAGCGGCGCGCCTCCACAAGGAAAAGACGTGGGTGGGCCAACTGCTGGCGGGCAGTATCGCCAGCCCCGGCAGCCCCGGCATGTTCATCTTCGACGGCGCACGGAAATTTCTCGGCTATGGCGCCGCCGCCGGGCCGAAGAACCCGGAGATCATCGCCAACCTGCTGCTCCGGGCTGGCGTGACACTCGCCCCCGAAGACATGCCGGCAAGAGTCTGGACCGTCGAAGAGTCCAAGCCGCGCCCGATCGTCTTGCCGACCCACGCGATCAAAGTCGGCGATCTGGCGCCCGATTTCACGATGCAGGATCTGGCTGGCAAACCGGTGAAAGTCTCCGACTTTCGGGGTAAGGTGCTTGTGCTCGATTTTTGGGCGACGTGGTGCGGGCCGTGCATCAATTCGATGCCGCATACCAACGAGGTCGCCGCGCACTACCGCGATCAGGGTGTCGTGGTGCTGGGCTCGTGCACGAGCGACGAGCGGGTGAAATTCGAGAAGTGGGTGAAGGCGAACCAGCAGCAATTTCCCGATTTCATTTTCGTGCACGACGCGGCGGAACGCACCCCTGCACGTGCCTCCAACAAACTCTACGGCGTGGTCGGAATCCCGAAGCAGTTCATCATCGACCGCGAGGGCCGGGTGGTGGACACCGTCACGGGCTACCAGACGGGCGAAGCCATCCTCGACGCCGCGCTCGCCAAGGCGGGCATCAAGGTCGACCCGGCGCTCATTGCGAAAGGCGCCGCCGATTTGAAGGCGCGCAACGACTAGTCGCGAACCAATTGGTTAACCGCGTTTGATTGCCGCCAGCGCGCCTGTAAGCCTGAAGGCAAACGTCGCGCCGAGAATCAAACCAACCGAGCGGGTGAAATGCGGTCGGCGGCACGGGAAGCCGCGCGCAATGGCGGTTCCGCGCCACGAGCGAAGCGCAGAATCACACCGCCACCTGCGCGAACCGCGTGATCGTGCGGGTCGCGTCGTCGATGCCGCGCTGGGCCGTCACCGAAAGATTCGGGCCGAAGCCCATCCGCACCGCCGGAATCGGCAGTAGCCACGCCTGCGGCGCGCGACCGTAAACGGCGCGGGCGAGCGCCAGCATCGTAGCGGGTTCGGCAGCGTGCGCCATGAGCTGCGTGGTCGCGCCGGGCTTCACCGGTTGCAGTCGCACATGCCGCGGCGCGTCCTTGGCCGCGTCGACAAACACCGCCACGCGCGCATGGGCCAGCGACTCGGCGTGCTCCGGCGAGAGCTGCGCACAGATCAGCGTGCGCACGCCCGGCAGATGCAGCGCCTCGATCCGCTCCACCACCCGCGGACCTACGCTGTCGTCCTGCCGCAGGGTGTTGCCGTAGCCGATGACGAGCAGTTCGGTGTCGATGCTGGCCGCAGGAGTCGCATTCATGGCGAAATGATCAATCACGCCGCACTTCGTTGATCACGTGCCCATCCGGGGCGACGAGCCGCACGTGCAACGCCATCTTGCCGGCTGCGTGCGTTGAGCAGCTCAGGCACGGATCATAACAACGGATACCGTGCTCGATACGGTTGAGCATCGGCTCGGTGATCGCATCGCCCTTCAAAAAATGCTGCGCGATTTGCGCGACGGTCCGGTTCATCGCGAGGTTGTTCTGCCCGGTGGCGACGATGAGGTTCACCTTTTTCAAGAGCCCGTTGCGATCGACGGTGTAGTCGTGGAACAGCGTGCCGCGCGGCGCCTCGCTTGCGCCTACGCCGTGCAGGCTGTTGATCCCGGCATCTGCCCTGAGATCGTCGCTCCCCAGTTCCGGATCGGCGAGGGTGCGCTCGATGAATTCCAGCGACGCCAGAATTTCGATCAGCCGCGCGTAGTGGTAGAGAAACGAGGAAGTGACCGCACCATGACCGAGCGCCTTGAAAAGTTTCAGCTCGGCGTCGGCCTGCGGCACGCCCATGTGCGAACAGATGTTCAATCGCGCCAACGGGCCGACGCGGTAGATGCCGTCGGGACAGCCGAGTGGTTTATAGAACGGCGACTTGAGATACGACGAATCCTGCACCGACTCGCCGATGACCGTGCGGTAATCCTTTGGATCGATGTGATCGGCGATGATGCTGCCGCTGCTGTCGGTGAAGCGGAGTTTGCCGCCGTGGTGTTCCCAGCCGCCGTCGGCCGCGATGAGGCCCATGAAGAGCGTCGGAAAATTTCCGTAGAGTTGTGTTTCGCGCTCGTGCGTGGTGAGCACCTTCTTGAACAAATCGATCGCCACCCGCGTGGTCGCGTAGGCTTCGGGCAGCCACGCGCGAATTTTTTCGCGGCCCTCCGGCGCCAGCGCGCTGCGCACGCCGCCGGGCACGGCCCACGAAGGATGGATCTTTTTGCCGCCGAGCACCTCGATAATTTCCTGCCCGAACTGCCGCAGTCGAATGCCGGCCCGCGCCAAGTCGGTGTTGGACTGGATCAGACCAAAGACGTTGCGCGTTGCAGGCGGCGAATCCCAGCCGAGCAGAAAATCCGGTGCGCTCAGGTGGAAGAAACTCAACGCGTGACTTTGCACGATCTGGCCGAGATTCATCAGGCGGCGCAGCTTGTCGGCGGCGGGCGGGATGCTGACGGCCATGATGGCATCGCCGGCTTTCGCCGACGCGAGCAGGTGGCTCACCGGACAGATGCCGCAGATGCGCGGCGTGATGCCGGGCATCTCGGTGTAGGAGCGACCCTCGCAGAATTTCTCGAAGCCGCGGAACTCGACGACGTGAAACTCCGCGCCGGACACATTGCCGGCGTCGTCGATGTAGACGCTGATTTTCGCGTGACCCTCAATGCGCGTTACGGGATCGATGACGATGCGCTTGGACATGCTTTTACTTTCGGGAATTTGGCGGCGCGGGGTTCAGCCGAATTTGAGTTGAGCGCCCTCGAGATGGGGCGGTTTGCCGGCGAGAATCTGGGTGAGCACCGCCTTGATGCGATCGGCTGGCGGCGGGCAGCCGGGCAGGTAATGCTCGACCGGCACGACCTCGTGCACCGGGACGACGCGCGCGAGCAGCGCCGGCACAATGCCGTCGTGCGTCGGCAGGCGGCGGTTTTCCTGCGCGTTGTCGATGTAGGCGCACTGGAGGACATTCGTCGTGTTGTCGGGCCCGAGTTGGTTGCGGATTGCGGGCACGTTGCCGGTGACGGCGCAGTCGCCGAACGACACGAGGACTTTGGTGCGCGCGCGGATTTTGTGCAGGAGCTCGAGGTTGTCCTCGTTGCAGATCGCGCCCTCGAGAAGCGCGACATCGACGCCCTCCGGGTATTCCTTGCAGTCGACGATCGGCGAGTAGACGAGATCGATCTGGCCCGCAACTTCGATGAGAAACTCATCGAGATCGAGGAACGACATGTGGCAGCCGGCGCAGCCGCCGAACCAGACCGTGGCGAGTTTTAGACGACCCATTGTTTTTTCTCCCGTGCGTTGACGATGAATGCGAGTTTCGAGCGATCGCGTTCCATTTCGCCGACGGTGGCGCCCTTGTGGAACAGCGCGCCGGTCGGGCAGGAGAGCACGCACTTCGCGCACGAGGTGCAGGTCTCCGACTCGCCCCACGGCTCGTTGAGATCGTTGATGATATACGACTTCGTGCCGCGGCCGGCGACGTTCTTGGTGCCGGCGCCCTCGATGTGCCAGCAGGTGCGGACGCAGCGCGTGCAGAGGATGCAGCGGTTGTGATCCATGCCAAGGAACGGGTGCGTGGCGTCGACGCCCCACTTCGGCGAGCAGTAGTCGTAGCGCACGTGATCCATGCCGAGTTCGCAGGCAAGCGCCTGGAGTTCGCAGTGGCCGTTCGCGACGCAGACGGCGCAGGTGTGATTCCGCTCGGCGAAGAGCAACTCGAGCGTCATGCGGCGGTATTTCTGCAAACGCTCGCTGTTCGTCGTGACCTCCATGCCCTCGTAAACGCGCGTCGTGCATGCCGACAAAAGCTTCGTCGTGCCCTTGACTTCGACGAGGCACAGCCGGCACGCGCCGACGTCGTAGACGCCGTCGAGATGGCACAGCGTGGGGATCTTGATCCCGGCGTCAGTGGCGGCCTGCAGGATGGTCGTGTGATTCTCGGCGCTGATTTGGCGGCCATCGACCGTGAGTGTTTTCGCAGCCATAAACGTCGTGGGTTACTTCGCTCCCGCGAGCGGTTGGGGTTGGGCGACGCCGTTGCCGCCGCTGTGCAGCTCGGGCTGGAGCAACGCATCGTATTCGTGGCGGAAGAAGCGCAGCGTGCTCTGCACGGGGTTGGGCGCATTCTGGCCGAGGCCGCAGAGACTGGTGTTACGCACCATGTCGCACAGCTCCTCGAGATGGGTGAGGTCGCGTGCCGTGGCTTTTTTCGCGAGGATTTTTTCCAGGAAATGGTGCATCTGCACCGTGCCGGTGCGGCACGGCACGCACTTGCCGCACGACTCGTCCATGCAAAACTCGAGGAAGTAGCGCGCGACGTCGACCATGTTGGTGGTCTCGTCCATCACGATCATCCCGCCGGAGCCCATGATGGAGCCGAGCTTGGTGAGCGACTCGTAGTCGACGGGCGTATCGAGGTGCTGCGCAGGAATGCAGCCGCCCGACGGACCGCCGGTTTGCACGGCTTTGATCGCGCCGCCGCCCGGGGCGCCGCCACCCATCTCCTCGACGATCGTGCGGAGCGGCGTGCCCATCGGCACTTCGATCAGGCCGGTGTTTTTGATTTTTCCAGCGAGAGCGAAGACTTTCGTGCCCTTGCTTTTTTCAGTGCCAATGCTCGCGAACCATTCCGCGCCGCGGCGCATAATCGCGGGGATGTTGGCAAACGTCTCGACGTTGTTGATGAGCGTGGGGCAATCCCACAATCCGCGCTCCGCGGGGAACGGCGGCCGCGGCCGCGGCGTGCCGCGCTTGCCCTCAACGGACGCCATGAGCGCCGTCTCCTCGCCGCACACAAACGCGCCCGCGCCGATGCGCAGGTCGATGTTGAAATTGAACGGCGACTCGAACACGCCCATCCCGAGCAGCCCGATGCGCTTCGCCTGCTTGATCGCGATCTGGAGCCGGCTGATCGCGAGCGGATATTCTGCGCGCACATAGATGAAACCCTGATCGGCGCCGACGGCGTAGGCGGCGACCGCCATGCCCTCAAGCACCGCGTGCGGATCGCTCTCGAGCACACTCCGATCCATGAACGCGCCGGGGTCGCCCTCGTCGGCGTTGCAGATGATGTATTTTTTCGCACCGGGCGATTTAGCAACCGTGCTCCATTTCAGGCCGGTCGGAAAACCTGCGCCGCCGCGGCCGCGCAGGCCGCTCTGCACGACGGCTTCGACGACTCCGCGCGGTTCCATTTCGGTGAGCGCGTGGTGCAGCGCCAGATAGCCGTCCGCGGCGATGTAGTCCTCGATGCGCTCGGGGTCGATCACACCGGAGTTCGCGAGGACAATCGACAACTGCTTGGTGAAAAACGCCGCTTGGGGATCGCCCTGCGGCAGATCGGATTTGCCGCCTGACAGCGCTGCGATAATCGAGGGTGTGGAATCGGCGGTGACTTTGATGTAGAGGGTGTTCGCCGGATCGACTTGGACGAGCGGGCCGTCGCAGCAGAGTTTCATGCAACCGACGCCGCGCACTTCGACTTGATCCTGCAGGCCCGCGGCGACGACGGCCTGATCGAGCCGCGCCTTCACGTTTTTCGAGTCGGAAGACGTGCAGCCGGCCGCGAGGCAGCAGCGCAGGACGATCTTCTTTCGGCCGGCGATCTCCTTGTCTTTGATCTGTTCGAGGTCGAGGAGCGTCATGGTGTTTTCCACTTCCGAAGTTGTTGCAGGGCGGCGTCGGGGGTCTGGCGCGGGGTGACGGCTCCGTCGTAAACGACCGCCGGCGCGATGCCGCAGGCGCCGATGCAGCGCGCGGTGAGCAACGAGAGCTGCTTGTCCGCGGTGGTCTCGCCGGCTTTGATCCCGGCTTCGCGCTCCACGGCGGCGAGCACTTCGTTGGCGCCCTTCACGTAGCAGGCGGTGCCTAGGCAGACGACGCAGGTGTGCGCGCCTTGCGGCTTGAGGGTGAAGAAATGATAGAACGTCGCGACGCCGTAGACGCGGCTGCGCGGGAGCCGCAATTCCCATGCGACGAAGCGCAGCACGTCATCATCAAGGTAGCCGAACAATTCCTGCGCCTTGTGCAGCACCTCGATGAGCGCGTCGTGGCGGTGTTGGAATTTCTTGATGTGGGCCTCAAGAATCTTGAAGCGTTTGTCGCCGGCGAGCTGCTGGGCAACGCGGCTGGCGGCTTTCGGTTTCTCGGGGGCGAGCGCGAGGTTCATGCGAAGTTCTCCGGGTCAAGATGCGCCGCGGTTGCGAGGGAGGCGCGGTCTGCGGGCGGAAATAAAAAACGGCAACCGGCCCCCGCGGTTGGAGTGCGGAGCGTGGGTGCGGCGAGGCTCGGAGTGTGGGCTCCGGCCGCCGAGCATGCGGCCGTATTCATGACATCGCCGTCAGTTTAGGGGCGATGCGTCGATGGGGCTCGCCGCGCGTTGTCGAATGCGCGGCGTATTTTGTGTGCGCAAATAATGCGCCGCGCTCAATAGCTGAAGAACAATTCCTGCAAAACGCGGGCATCGCGCGAACGGGTGAGCCCGAGCATCAGTAACACGCGCGCCTTCGGCGGATTCAATTCGTCGGCGACGATGAAACCGTGCTGGTCGTCATCGATTTCAATGTTGCGCTCGACCACGCCGCCGCCGGTGCGCGAGCTGCGCACGACCGCGACGCCCGCCTGCGCCGCTTCGCTCGCCGCCGCGAGGGCGGTGGCGCCGAGATTACCGTCGCCGACGCCCGCGATCACGAGCCCGCGCGCACCAGCTTTCACCGCCGCATCGATCAGTTCGCGGCCGGCGCCGGCGTAAGCGTAAACGATTTCGACCCGCGGCAACGCGGTCACACCTTCGAGTGTGAATTCGCTTTGCGCGGTGTGTTTGCGGACGGGCGCCGAGTAGAAATGGATGCGGCCCGCGTTGACGAGTCCGGCGAGCCCGCGCGCCGTTGCGCGGAAGGTGCCGACCTGCGTGGTGTTGGTTTTTGCCACCTCGCGAGCGAAGTGAATCTCGTCGTTTGCCACCACGAGCACGCCGCGCCCGTGCGCCTCGGCGTGCGCCGCGACGGCGACGGCGTTGAACAAATTCATCGGCCCGTCCGCGCTGATCGCGGTGGCGGGGCGCATCGCACCGACGAGCACCACAGGCTTTTCCGAACGCACGACGAGGTTCAGAAAAAACGCCGTCTCCTCCATCGTGTCGGTGCCATGGGTTATGACGACACCCGCAATGTCCGGATCGGCGAATGCGGCTGTGGCGCGGGCGGCGAGTTTACGCCAGGTCGCTTCATCCATGTCCTGCGAACCGATGGCGGCGACCTGCTCGACATCGAGTCGCGCGAGTTCGCTGAGCTGGGGCACGGCGGCGATCAGTGCCTCGACCGAAAACGCCGCGGCCTTGTAGCCGCGCGCGCCGCCGGTCTGTGCACCGGCAATCGTGCCGCCGGTGGCGAGCACGCGGATACGGGGCAGGGGAGAAGGGGCGGGCCGCGGCATGAACGGAACGTGGAGCAGCGCGATGGCGGTGTCGCTCCGAAAAAAAAGGCCCGCCATTGCCGGCGGGCCCTCGCAAAGAATCAATTAACGTAACGACCGATTAAGAATCGCTGCCTTTCTTGCTGCCGCTGCTCTGGCTGCTGTCGCTATCATCGCCGTTTTTGTTGAACACGGGCACGACTGTGGCGGTGCCGGCGTTGCCTGCCTTGTCCGTGCCAACCACCGTCAGCTTGAACAACGTCGCTTTGATTTGCAGCCTGCCGTCGTC
>CAIMFY010000088.1 GCA_903840415.1 uncultured Opitutia bacterium
CATATCTTCGAGGGTGCCGGGGCGTTTGTATGCGGCGAGGAAACGGCGTTGATCGAGTCGATCGAAGGTCGGCGCGGCATCCCTCGAATGAAACCGCCCTATCCGTCCGATTGCGGACTGTGGCAGCGGCCGACGCTGATCAACAACGTCGAGACGTTCACGATGGTGCCGTGGATCGTCCGCAACGGCGCGGCGGCTTTCGCCGCTCACGGAACGGAAAAAAGCAAAGGCACGAAAGTCTTCGCGCTGGCCGGCAAGATTGACCGCGCCGGGCTTATCGAGGTGCCGATGGGCATCACGGTCCGCGAGATCGTCGAGGACATCGGAGGCGGTGTGCCGAACGGGAAAAAGTTCAAGGCCGTGCAAATCGGCGGCCCCTCGGGCGGCTGCATCCCCTCGGCGCTCGACCACACGCCGGTCGATTTTGAAGCGCTGGCATCCGCGGGTGCGATCATGGGATCGGGCGGCTTGATCGTTCTCGACGAGGACGACTGCATGGTCGATATGGCGCGCTATTTCATGTCGTTCCTGCGTGACGAATCCTGCGGCCAATGCACTTTCTGCCGGATCGGCACGACGAGGATGTATGAGATCCTCGACAAAATCTGCCAAGGCAAAGGCCGGCGCGCGGATCTCGATGAACTCACGCAGCTCGCCGCGCTCACCACGCAGGGCAGCATTTGCGGCCTCGGACGGACCGCGCCGAACCCGGTCATCACCACGCTCCGATATTTTCGCGACGAATACAAGGCGCACATCGCCGGCCGGTGCCCGGCGGGCAAGTGCAAGCCGTTGATTCAATACGTCGTCCAGGACAATTGCACCGGCTGCACCCTTTGCGCCCAGCATTGTCCCGTCAACGCCATCCCGCTGACGCCATATCGCCGTCACAGGATAAACACCGACCTTTGCACCCGATGCGATGTCTGTCGCGTGGACTGTCCGGAAAACGCCATCACTGTCATGAGCGGTGGGGTGGAGTGCCCCGGTCATTCGCACACGGAACCGCTGCCAGAACCGCTGGCCAAACATGAATAATCCCATCACGCTGACCATCGATGGCCAGTCCGTCACCGTGCCGTCCGGCAGCACGGTGCTCGACGCCGCGCGCAGGCTCGGGCTGAACATCCCGACGCTCTGCCATCTCGCCGACGTAAAGGAAAACAGGCCGTCGTGCATGGCGTGCGTCGTGCGGATTGGAAATGATACGCGCCTGTCGCCGGCGTGCTCGACGAAAGTCACCGCCGGCATGGTCGTCGCCAGCGAAACGCCCGAGGTCAAGGCGGCGCGCAAGGCGGCGATGGAACTATTGTTCAGCGACCACCTCGGCGACTGCATCTCCGTCTGCCAGCGCGTCTGTCCCGCACGGCTCCAGATTCCCGCCGCCATCCGGCTTGTCGCCGCAGGCAGGATGCGCGAAGCCATCGCATTGGTGAAGGAAAACGTCGTGTTTCCCGGTGTGCTGGGAAGGATCTGTCGCGCGCCGTGCCAGGCCGGTTGCCGCCGAGGCAAATACGATGGAGCCGTTGCTATCCAGTTGATCGAACGCGAAGTCGCCAACCAGGACATGTCAGCCGCCGAACCGTTCCTGCCCGCCTGCGCGCCGCCAACCGGGAAGCGCATCGCCATCGTCGGCGCCGGTGCGACCGGATTGAGCGCGGCATTTTTCCTGATGCAGGACGGCCACCACTGCACCGTGTTCGACGACCATGCCGAGCCCGGCGGCCAGATGCGTTACGGCGTGCCGGAAACGGAATTGCCTCGTGCGGTGCTCGACGGCGAAATCGAAGTCATCAAACGGCTCGGCCTCGAACTGCGCCTGAACACGCGCCTTGGCCGCGACGTTCACCTCGCCGAACTCCGGCGGAAGTTTGACGCGGTGATCATCGCCGTCGGCAACATGCAAAAAACCGACCCTGCCGGGCTTGGTGTCGAGGCCACGGCACGCACCATTCGCATCGACGCGTCCACCTACCAAACCAGCGTTCACGGCGTGTTTGCGGCGGGCAGCGCGATCCGCTCGGGCTACGACCCGGCGCGGTCGGTCGGCGACGGACGGATTTTGGCGGAATGTGTGGACGGCTTTCTGAAGGGACGGACCCACCACGTTGCCCACAAAGAATTCACCTCGACGATTCCAAAAATGCCGCTCGAAGAATACCAAGAACTCGCGAAGGGATCGGTCGCGACGCTGAGCGTGCGGGAGTTAATCACGGAAGCCGAAACCGCCGCCGGCCGCTGCTGCCACTGCGACTGCCGGTCGGCTCACAACTGCCGGCTCCGGATCCTTGCTGAAAACTACGAGGTCGATCCAAAAGCCTACATGGGCGAACATCGCCGCAAGTTCGAGTTCATACGCCAGCCAGCCGGTGTGATTTTTGAACCGGGCAAATGCATCACGTGCGGCATCTGCGTCGAATTGGCCGCGCAATCCCGCGCTCCGCTCGGCCTTACCTTCATCGGCCGTGGATTCGATCTGAAAATCGGCGTTCCTCTCAACGGCCCGCTCGCCGACGGGTTGCAGCAAGTGGCGGAAGATTGCGTGAGGCACTGTCCCACCGGTGCGCTGACGTTCGAGGATGAGTTGCGGAACGTGATCAAAAATTCAAGCCGACCCTGACCCCGCAGGTCATTGGCGCGCCACTTTCGCCGATCATGCCGGAAACGGAATTATAGGTAAAGGCGACCGGCACATAGTTAATGTCGAACGCGTTCTTGATCCAGCCTTCGGCGAACCAACGGGCACCACGAATACCGAGACGGAAATTGGTCAGAGCATAAGCCGCCTGGCTGGCGGTGTTCTGATTGTTATACTCATAACGACCGCACCCGACGACCTCGGCGCGCGCATAAGCGGTGGCTTCTTTGCACAAGGCCAGCGAGTATTGCAGGCCGGCATTTGCGGTGAACACAGGGGCATATTGCAGCTTGTTGCCGCTGACATTGACACCGCCATCGGTGCTGCCGGAAAGGAACCGGGCGTCGGTGTAGCCGATTCCGCCGAAGATATCCCAGTTGGGAGCCGGGCGCGCAATCAGCTCCAGTTCGCCGCCTTTGCTGGCGGCGGCGCCGGCGTTCGCGATGTAGAATTGACCGGGTGAAAATGGATCGGGCTGGTTGGTCTGGATGTTCCGCCAGTCGATGTAGAATACCGCGAAGTTGACCTGCAACCGATGGTTCAGCCATGTGGTCTTGCATCCCAGTTCGTAATCCCAAGTGCGTTCCTCGCCGTATGATTCACTACCCGCTGGGGCGGCGGCATTGAATCCACCGGCTTTGTAGCCGCGCGTCGCGGTCGCATAAACCCTCTGGTCCTTGGCCAGGCGGTATTCCACGGCAAAGGACGGCAAAACATCGGTGTAATCCTTGCCCGCCGATACCGATGAAGGGAACACCCCGCCGAACGGCGGCGGAAGAAATACCGTGTTTGTTGTTTCAAAGCCGGCATCCTTCCGTTCCCAATCGCAGCGGAGTCCGAGCGTGAAATCCAGCTTATCCCAGGCCGTGAGCGTGGTCTGTCCATAAACTCCAGCCCCGACATCCTGCAGGTCTGCGTTTTGTTGCTGAGTCAATCGGAACCCCGGTCCGAGCCCGGCGAACGATGAACTCAGGTCGTTGAACGCATCCTGCTTGTAATCCTGGGTGAACGCAAACAAGCCGGTCTGCCATTTTAACTGCAAGTCGTCGGTCGGCTCCAGCGGAGCCGCCTTTGCCGAGGCGAGACGCAGTTCCTCGGTGAACTGCAACTCCTGTTCCGCGTTCTTCCGAGTGGAGCTCATGACCGGATTAGCCGTATAATCCAAATCAGTCATATCATCGGTCTGCCAGTGCACCAGGCCCGTGATCATCGTGAAATCCACCGCAGTGCCCTTGTGCCCGATTTGCAGTGTCGGCGCCAGGATGTCGCGGTGGGTGTAGCCTTCGAAGTCGTGCGAGACATGGTGCGGATTGGCGCGGATCATCTGGAGATCGCCGAGCGCATAATCGCCGTCGCGGTCCCGTTCGCCGGTCAACAAGAGGCGCACCTCCCAATCTCCGTCGGGCCGCCACAGCAGTTGCACCTTGCCGGAAAAATCGCTGCGGGTGTCCAGGAGATGCCCGGTGAAATCATTCCGGGTGTATCCGTCGCGTGCCGTGTAACCGCCGGCCAGTCCAAGTCCCAGTTCATTGGGAATAATCGGCCCGCTCAACGACAGTTGCACCTTGCGAAAATTATAGTTGCCGTAGTTGCCCTCGGCCTCCGTGTGCCAAGCAGTGAGGTATGGCTGGCCGCTGGTGATGTTGATCAGGCCGCCGACGGTGTTGCGCCCGTATAACTCCGACTGCGAACCGCGCACGAACTCGACCTGATCGATATCCAGCAACTCGATGCTCGATGAGTTCGCGTTCAACTGCGGCACGCCGTCGATATAGGTCGTGATGCCTGGATTGTTCGGACTGGAGCCGATTCCACGAAAATAGGGATTGCTCAGTTTGCGCGCCCCGAACTCGTTCACAAAAACATTGGGCGCGAAGGATGCCGCGTCTTTCACGGTGGTGATGCTGTCATCGGAAAGGGTCTGGCCGGTCACCGCCGTCACGCTCACCGGCACATCCTGCACCGGGGCCGGTTGTTTGTCGGCCACCACCGTGATCATAGGCAACTGCACCATTTCGACCGACTGCTGGCCGGATGACAGGCCGGCCGTTCCGAACGCCACGGAACACGACAATAGAATGGATGTAATCTTCATTTTTATTCTACGAATCCTTGCCAGAAAAATGCGCCGAAGGCTTTAAGCAACCTTCATTCATGGCGTAAGTTGGTGAGCAACAATCCGCGCAAAGCCACTCTCGTCGCCAGCCAACACCAACCGAATCCACCCGCGGCCAATCCGGCAAGCGTCAGGGTCAACGGGACAAGCGGCAATGTTCCGCCCTCCGGCAATACCGCCACGCCCGCCGCGCCCATTCCGATGAGCAGTCCCGCCGCGATCAACAGACAGTGCTCGCTTAACACAAGACGTTGCAGCGCGGAGCGCTCGAACCCGACCGCCTGCAACAGCGCCAGTTCTCTGCGACGCTCCATGACATTCCTTAACACCACGATCCCAAGCCCGGCGCTGCCGAGCAGTAGGCCAAGGCCGCCGAGTGCCTGGAAAATGCCCAGATAAGTGTTTTCCACCGCTTGGAACTCCGCCAGACGTCGCCACGCCGGCACGACTTCCAATCCGCGATTCTGCAAGCCGCGCGACAACTCCTCCGCCACCGCCGCGACCCTGTCCTGCGGCGCATCCACCAGAAAAATCCGGAAGCCGGCCGTGGACGGAAATTTCCAAGTGAAATTATGCTCAGCCATCGCCAGACCGCCTTGCAGGATCGAACCCGGCAGCACGGCGACGATCCGGAGCATGAATGTTTGTCCGTGATCATCCTTGGCTGGCAGACTGTCGCCAAGTTTTCTGCCCAGCGCCCACGTCACCGTCTGCTCGTCGCCGATCACCGGCACCGAGCCATCGTCTGTGCGCCGGTTCAACAACGACCAGTCGCCGCCGAACGCGCGGCATCGCTCGAATACCTCCGGCGCCACGCCGAGCAACCGCGGTTGCTGCGCCCGGTTCAGGTTCAGACAACTTGCATCGTCGCCGTCGCGCACCCGCACATGGACGATCTTCACCCCTTTTAGCACCTCATCCGACAGCCCGAAGATCGCCCTTCCATACGCGCTGTTCAGATCATCATAGACCGGCAGCGCCGATTGGGCATACAGCGCGAATCCTCCCGTGCCCGGAGCATCGGGGCGCGCATTCTGGCGGAACGCGCTTGCCGCCACCAGCAG
Organism: uncultured Opitutia bacterium; assembly: GCA_903840415.1. GTDB lineage: Bacteria > Verrucomicrobiota > Verrucomicrobiia > Opitutales > Opitutaceae > CAITWF01. The sequence continues at coordinate 5,819 of CAIMFY010000088.1, forward strand.
GAACACGCCGCCGGCCAGAACACTGATTGTCACCAGGCTCCGCCCGGATTGCCGGGCCGCATTCCGCAGCCCGAGTTTTTGCAGGCTGAATCCGCCGGCTGCCACCGATTCCGCCGGCCGCGTCAACCACCACTGGCTGACCCCAATCCCTGCCATCAATAGACACGCTCCCGCGCCGAAAAACGCCTCCGCATTCCGCATCGGCAACAGCGCCAGCGCCCCGAACCCGGCCAGCCCGCCCAGCCACAGGCCCCGGCGACTGGATCGCGGAGATGACGGTTCGCCGCCACCTGCCAGCAGCTCCACCGGCGCCCGTCGCATCTGCCGGCGTTGCACAAGCGCCATTGCCAGAAACGCCGCCGCCAGGCTTGTGCTCGCGCCCGTCGCCAGCGTTACCGGTTTCGCGTGATACTGAAACTGCGCCGCGCCCACCGCACCGCTCCACACCGTCGCGAGACCGTGCAAAGCCAGCTTCGTATAAACGATTCCTCCAAGGAGGCCGGCCGCCGTTCCGAGCGCTACGATGACAAACCCTTCACCCGAGATGATCCGGCGGATGTGGCTGGGTGAGAACCCGACGGCGCGCAGCAAGCCGATTTCCGAGGTACGCTGTTCGAGGCTGAAAGCGAACAACATCGCCGTCAGCAAGAGCGCCGCCACGATCAGGAACAGGCTGAATCCGAGAAAGAGTTGCCCGAAGTCCATTGACTCCCGCCCAGCAGCCAGCGCCGGTTCACGAATCGGTGTGAAGAACAATCCCAACGCGGCGGGATCTGTTTTTAACCGGAGTTCCGCCGCGATATTTGAGCCGGCTGGGAACCGGACGGCGGTCAAATTGCCAAACCGGTTCCCCCATAATTTCTGACCCGCAGCCAGCGACACGAAGGCTTTCGGCGTGCCCCTGAAATCTTTCCAGTAATCTTCGTCCTTCGGTCGAATGCGGTTCGTGTTGATCGGGATCCCAGGGTTCCATTCGCGACAGCTCCCTGTTTCCGACAGCCCGGGGAATGACGGCATCCATGAATCATCCCTCGCCAGCTGCGTGACTGCACGCACTAGGAATTTTGCTGTCTGCTCCACCAACTCGCGCCGCTCGCCGATGACGTAGTAACGCAGTATCAGCTCATCGCCGACTTTTGCGCCGAGGTCGTCTGCGAGCCACGAATTGATCGTGATTTCGTCGTCTTTCTGCTCGGTGCCGACAGCGGTGACGAAGGAATATGGCGTCGTCTTCCCGCCAAGCCGGAATTCGTTTACAAAATACGTCAGAACTCCGGCGCCATTCGCTGGGATGGTCCGGATCGCGACGGGATCAAGAAACACGCGGTCGGTCCTCAGTTCCGGGGGATTGTCACGTACTTCCAATCCCGCGTCCGCCAGCGTCCAGACTTTGCGCAGCGCGACATTGGCATCCGCCTTGGCGCCGGTGAGCAACGTATTCGCCTGACCGGCGTGATGGAGCAGTCCCTGCAATATGGCCAGCGGCACAAATACGGTATGCGGCGGCACCTGATTCGCATGGAGGCTGAACCGCCCGAATTCATCGTCGCCCGCAATCGCCGTGACGCGGACCCGCAACGCCACCGACTCATCGCTGCGCCCCGACAACGGGGCGTCGCGCGAAACGAGCGAGGGTTGTTCGACGCGCACCACGATGGTGTCGCCAACATGCACGTCGAGTTGTTCCGCCAACCGGGCATTGACGGCGACGTCCTTGTTGTGCGCTCCGCCGAGTTGCCAGAATCGTTCATCCACGCCGAGCACCTGCACGTCGTTGGCGCGCGCCCGTCCATCGGGCACCGCCGCCGAACCGCGCACCAGCAGGACCGGTGCAACGGGTGATTTGATGGCTGCCGCAAGATCGTCGGCCAATTTGGCGCGAAAGAAATGTTCGGGCAATGTCAGCGCCTGCGTCACGTGCCTGAGCCGGGCCAGCGCGAGCCGGCCCAGCGTGAACCGCACCGAATCGCCCACCACAAGTGCGCCGGTGAGGATCGCGCTTGCGAGCATCACTCCGGCAAGGACGCCGAGGTGCGTCCGCCAGTAGAACAGCAGGCTGCGGCGAATGAGGGTACCGATGGTCATGCCGTGAAATCCCGAGGATCAACTTCCTAACACCCCATCCCCCAACTCCAGAACGCGCGGGAGACGTTTGGCGAGTTCAAGCGAATGCGTGACGAGCACGAGCGCGACACCTTCCTCCTTGTTCAGTTCAAGCAACAACCGGCCAAGATTCGTCGCGGCGGCATGGTCGAGTGATCCGGTCGGTTCATCGGCCAGCAGCAGTTTTGGCCGGTTGATCAAGGCGCGCACGACGGCGACGCGCTGGCATTCGCCGCCGGAAAGCTGGCCGGGGCGATGGTTGAGCCGGTGTTGGAGGCCGACGCGCGCCAGCAGTCGCTCGGCGCGTGCATAATCGGCGTCGGTGGTGCGAGAGGTAAGAGTGGGAATCAGCACGTTCTCCAACACGGTGCATTGCGGAAGTAGATGGTGGAGTTGAAAAACGAACCCGATTTCCCGATTGCGGATCGCGGCCAGTTCCTTCTCGGGCAGGTTGCCGAGATCGCGCCCGTCAAGGCGGGCGGTGCCGGAGGTTGGCCGGTCGAGCGCGCCCATGATATTGAGCAGTGTGCTCTTGCCCGAGCCGCTCGGCCCGATCACGGCCAGCGGTTCACCGGCGGCGAGCTGAACGCTGACGTCGCGAAGCACTTCCACCGCGGCGGCGGCGCCGGGAGCAACGTAGACTTTCGAGACGTGGGCAAGTTCAAGCAGCATGGGTCACCTCAAGAAGTAGCGTTTCAATTTTTTGGGTCATCATCTCAATGCTGAAATCGGCGCGAACAGCTTTGCGTCCGGTTTTGCCCATCCGACGGGCCGCGGCGGGATCGCGCAGGAGTTGACGAAGCGCGGCGGCCAGCGCGGCGGGATCATCGGGGGCGCAGAGGAGTCCGCCACCGATTTTTTCAACGAGTTCGGGGAACGCTCCGTGACGCGGTTGAACCACGGGCACGCCCGCAGCCCACGCTTCGAGAACATACAGTCCGAGTGCCTCTCCGTAGGTGGCGGGCACGGAGAGCACGGTCAGGCCGCGCAGGAATTCGCGTTTCGAGGCGCGGTCAAGGTTGGGGAGGAACTCGACATCGCGAGGCAGTCGTTGCTGGAGCGAACGGACGAAGCGCTCGTCCTGGCTGGTTTTGGTACCGGCGATGCGGAGCCGCACGCCGGGCATTCCGAGTTGCAGGAACGCATCCACCAGCGTGCCGAGGCCTTTGCCGGGGTGCATGCGGGCGAGGTAGCCGATCACCGGCGGATCCGGCGGTGCGTCGGCAGATTCATCCACCGCAACACCGGGATAAACCACCGTAACGTGCTCCGGCTTGAGTCCGAGCCGTCGGCTCATCAGCCCGCCGTGATAATGGCTGATGGCGACAAAATGATCGATGTCGGCGCACCTCTGGGCGAGCAGTTCCCATGATTGCTGGCGGTAAGGTTCGGGCAGGCCGTCGAGGAAGGAATCTTCGCCTTGCAGCGTGCAGACAACGGGCACGCGAAACTCCTGCTTGAGGCGGGGCGCCAGGCCGCTGAGCAGCGAGTTCGACAGGCAGACCACGTCGGGGCGCGGCTGGGTGCGAAGCCACGCGATGAGGCGTTCGACCTCGCCAGCCTGACGGCTTTCCGCGCCTTGCAGCATCGAGACGGCGGATTCACCGAGATCCTTGGGCGAAGTCATGCCGGCGAGTCCGGCAGCGAGCCGGAGCAGCGCGGGCGAACTGAACAGGCGGTTGAGCCAATCCGGCATGCGGCGGAACGCGGGATATTTCTGTTCGAGAAACACGCTGATGCCGCTGAGAAAAATCGGCGTGCCGCCAGTCTCGGACGGTTCATCCGTCATGTGAGGCAGGTAGAGTGGAACCATCAGCACGTCGTGTCCGCGAGCCCGCAAGGCGCGCACCAGCGAGTTGTCGCGCAGGCAACTGCCGCAGTAGTAATTGCCTGTGCCCGGGGTCAACTGGAGGATACGCATGGGTCAACGGTCTTTCTTCTCGCCGAACGCGTAGACATTGCCGTCCTCGGAGCCGATCACGACGAGGCCGGCGGCGATGGCGGGGGAGGCGGTGAGCTCCTTGCCGATTTCGTAGGACCACGCCAGCTTGCCCGTGGCGAGATCGACGAGATAGATCCGTCCGTCGCCGGAGCCGAACACCACGCGCTCGCCGCAAACCACAGGCGAACCATCCACCATGCCCTGCGTTGGAAAAGCCCACACCGGCTTTCCGTTTTCACGCTCCAGACAGTAGAGTTTTCGGTCCCGCCCGCCGATCAGCAGGCGCGTCGCCGTGACGGCGGGAGTTGAAAAGAAAGGCTGTTCGCTTGCCTTGAAAGTCCAGACGATCCTGCCTGCGGTGAGATCGGCGCAAACGACTTGGTTGCCGTAATGGCCCGCGTAGGCAAAGCGGCCCTTTGCCGCGCACGATCCGGCGATGTAGGCCCCCGCCTCGATTTCCTTGAGCAGTGCGCCATCCGCCACGGCGAGCGCATGAATCTTGGCGTCGCACCCGCCGAACACCACGCGTCCTTCCGCGACCGCCGGGGTGCCGTTGATGAAATTTCCGGTGTCGTAAACCCAGACCATTTTGCCGGTGGAGGCCTCCACGCAGTGCATCTTGTTGTCGTAGCTGCCCACGAGGATGCGATCGCCTGCGGGGCTTGCAGTCCAATTGGGAGCGCCCGGGATTTTGTCGCCGCATGGATATTTCCACTTGAGCGCGCCTGTTCCGGCATCCAGCGCATAAAGTTGGCCGTCACCCGATCCGACATAAACCATGCCGTTGCGCACCAGAGGCGAAGACTCCACGCTATCTCCGGTCTTAAAGCTCCAGACCAGCCGGCCCGTGGCGAGATCGAGCGCGGAAACCGTCCCGTCATCGGAACCAACGAACACTTTGTTGTCGTGGATGGCCGCCGAGGATTTGATCGGGCCGCCCGTCTTATGGGTCCAGCGCAATTCGAGGGGGGCGTTCAAGTTCCCCTGCGCCACGCCAGACAGGTCCTGAGCACCCCGGAACATCGGCCATGACTCGTCAGTCGGAGCTGCGGCAAGCGAGACATGCGCAATGAACAAGGCTGAAATCCCGGAAAGAATCCTTCCGGATTTCAATTTAACCTCTTTGGCAAAAAACAATTTCAACAAAAAATTCACAGCACAGGGAACGTGGAGCGTGACAGGATACGCCTTATCGGGTGAGGGGGGCGCCAAAAGCAGACCGGGTGGAGGGTCAGCCTGAGCGGTTTTTATGGTCTGTTGATTATGGTTTGGGTTGGCAAGCACTGGCGGAGGAAAGGCTCTTCAAAGAACCTTTTCCGTCATTCGGGGTTTGGTTTTTATCAGCCAATATTGGGTTGTCATGCGAATCTGCGTTGCATGCACTGTCATTACATGGAGCCAAGCCACGCTGAAAAAATAAAAGCCCGCCGATCACTGAGAATCATCAGGATATGCATGGTGGTTGGCATCGTGCTGCCTTTTGTGCTATTTTTCATGGTGCGTTGATTTGATCCCGCGATGAACAAGACACTGCTTCCCATACGACTCCTCTTTATCGCGCTGTGCGCAGCGGCAGGCTGGCTGGTATGCTATACGATTCGTGATTGGGATGATCGGCGCTGGCTTGCGGTGATGATAGGCTTGGGCATCGGCCTGCTTGTGGTGCTCGTCGATATCCTCCTGCGTGGATTTTCGCTGAGAGGGTTGTCATCGATCACCTTCGGCCTGGCGGTTGGCTCGTTGATGGCCTACATGATCGGGGTGTCGCCACTGCTGGAGGAGGGGAATCCCCAGATAATTTATCTGGTGAGGCTGGCGCTTTTCATCGTCGTCACCTACCTTTGCACGGTCATCGCGTTGCGGGGCAAAGATGAGTTTAACTTGGTGATCCCTTATGTGCGTTTTGTGCCGCATGACGTGAACGTGCCCCTGGTGGTGCTGGATTCGAGCGCGTTGATCGACGGGCGCATAGTGAGAGTCTGCCAGACCGGATTCTTCAGCGCGGCGCTGGTCATTCCCCGATTTGTATTGGGGGAGTTGCAGGCAATCGCCGATTCCAACGACCCGCAGAAACGGACTCTTGGCCGGCGCGGCCTGGAGATGCTGGGCGAGTTGAAGAAAATCCAGAACCTTGACCTGCGCATTCATGAAAGCGAAGTGACCAAGCAATCCGACATCGACGCCAAGCTTGTGTTTATCGCCCAATCGATGCGTGCCAAATTGCTGACGACCGATTACAATCTGGCCAAATTGGCGGAGTTTAACAGCGTGCCGTGCTTGAGTCTCAACACCCTGGGAAGAGCGATGCGCCCCGCATTGGTGATTGGTGAGGTGATCGAAGTCGAGTTGGTCAAACCGGGCAAAGAAGAGGGTCAGGCGATCGCTTATCTCGACGACAACTCAATGGTCGTGGTCAATGGCGGGCGTCGGTATATTGGGCAGATTGTCACGGCGGAGATTACCAGCGTGCTGCCCTCATCCTCGGGCAAGATGATCTTCGCCAGTGTGGTCGAGGAGTAATCTCCCGGGTTGCGGTCAAATGAACGGATCGCAACCTTGTTGATCTTCCTCCGCGAATCACCGGGCCGGGAGCCGGGCTGACGCTTTGATTCTTGTGCCGCATGGATAAGGCCGGTTTATCCCTCCTGTGCCAGGTTTTGCCCTTACCCCCATGAAATCCTTTCCGCTTACGCTTGTCGGCTTGTTTTTGATGCCGTCTTTCCTCTCCGCCGCAACATCCGCCGCGGGAGGCGATATAACTTTCACCCTGCCGCGCGCCGCCAAGGTCAGTTTGAACGTCCTCGACGAAAAAGGCTGGATCGTCCGGGAACTCCTCCGCGCCGACGAAGAGCAACCGGGCGCCCACACCGTGCATTGGGACGGCAACGATCAGTTTGGCCGCCCGCAACCTCCCGGCACCTATTCGTGGAAACTTCTCCATCACACGGGCCTGAAGGCCGAGTATGTGCTCTCCGTGGGAAATTCCGGCCAGCCGCCCTATCGGACCGACGACAACAAGGGAAGCTGGGGCGCCTGTCATGGCAATCCCATGTCGGTGCAGGCGGATGCCACCGGGCTTTACCTCACGTGGATGACGCAGGAGGGCAACGCCGTCTTCGCGCACACCGACTACGACGGCAAGGCCATCTACAAGATAGATAACTCGCAGGGGTGGGGGCGCAATTGGGACAGTGTGATCGTGGGCAATACGCTTTACCGTCTCGAGGACAGTAATCTCGGCAGCTTCTTGGAAAAATACGATGTGCAGACCGGGAAATTCACGAAGTGGGACGTGAAAAACGCCCAAGTTTCCGGCGGGAAGCTGCGCATCCAGCCGGAGCCATTGCCTCTTCGCGACCAGAAACCGCCGCAGGACCCGGCTGCGCGCAAGATTTTCGAGGCCACGCGCTGGCTATTTAATGACGACGCAAAAGCCATCGCCGCAAACGAGCACTATGTCGTCGCAAGCTTTCCGGCGCTGAACAAGATCGCCCTCTTTAAAACGACCGGCGAGGCATTGCCCGATTTGGCCATCCAAGATCCGCACGGCCTGCTTTTTCTTCCCGACGGACGCCTGCTCGTTGCGCAGACCGGCAAAATCACGGCGATCAAGCTCGCCGACCGCAGCGTGCAGCCCTTCCTCGCTCAAAATCTCGACAATCCCTGGGGCATCGCCCTCGGCACGGATGGCAGGAGCCTCTGGATCACCGATCAGGGCCGGTCGAATCAAGTCAAGCAGTTCTCCCTCGATGGAAAGCTTCTGAAGGCGTTCGGCGCGGCCGGCGGCATGAATCCCGAGGGGAAGATCGACCACCTGAGTTTCTACAACCCGCGCGGCATCGCCAAAGGTCTCGATGGCAACATCTACGTTACCGAAGACAGCCCGCTGCGCCGCATCAGCCGCTGGTCCGCCGACGGCAAACTCGCCCGCGAATGGTTCGGCCCCGAGGGTCCCCAGCGGAGTTGCTGGCCCAACCTGAACAACTTCGGCGAGGTTTATTATCAGTCGTCCACCGAGGGCGTCATCCAGTGCGACGTCGATCTGAAGAAAAAGACCTGGTATCCGGTCGCCTGGTCGCAAACGAAAATCTCCAAGGGCCAGGCCTATGTTTTCGAAAGTCACGGGCGCAAATTCCTCTACGGCGATCATGGGACGCTGTTCGTGCTGGATGCGAAATCGGGCGCATGGCTTCCCGCCGTGGAGTTCCGCACCCTCGACAAGGGTCCCGATAAAAAAGCGGAGCTCTGGACCGATCTCAATGGCAACGGCCAGACCGACGAGGGCGAGACCGCGAGTCTCCCCCTAGACAAGCTCAAAGCCCAGACCCGCTTGTCCAACTTGAACCTCGGCTTCGGCCGGTTCGATCCCGCGACCTTCGTGCTGACCGGCGTGTTCGGCAACGACGTGGCGCGCCTCACGCCTTCCCGCATCACGGCGCAGGGTCTGCCGGTTTACGATTTCAACGCGATCACCCCCCTGACCCAACAGACCGCCCGCGGCCCCGACGGCTGGGCGGATCAGATGATTTATGCCACGCACGGCTCGGTTCCCGCGGCGGACGGCGGTTTCTTCACCGCCTACAACGGCGGTCGCCAGGGCTGCACCAGCGCATGGGACCGCGCCAACTGGAATCGTCTGGTCAAGTTCGGCCCGGACGGGAGGATGCAGTGGCAGGCCGGCGTCCATTCGCAGACTCGCACGTTGGCCAATCCCGCCGATGTGGTCATGTTCATGCGTGTCGCGGGCCTCGAGAAAGGTGTCGTCTTCCTGACGGATGTCGAGGCGCAGTTCCACGCCTATACCGACGACGGCCTCTACGTTGCCGCCCTCCTCGACAATGGACGCCCGCTGACCCCGAATTCTCTCTGCGTTGAAAACGTCATGGGCCTTGTCGCCCAGGATCCGGCCACCCGCGAATCGTATCTTTTCGCGGGCAGCACCGAAGATTCGCGCATCTGGCATCTCAGCGGTTTCGAGACATTCCAGCGGATGCAGGGCACGGTGAAACTTGCCACGCCCGACATTCCGCCTGCGTCCGACACCTATGTGATTGCCGCCACCAAGCCGCCCCGTGAAAAAACCGCCAACGACTACGGCGCCGACGGCTTTCTCAACGAGCCCGAGTGGCGCATGGCGTCCGAGCTTCCCCTGGTCGAGGACGGCGTGCTGAAGGGCCGCGTCTATGTTCGCCACGACGACCGGTATCTCTGGATCGGCGCGCATATCGTCGACGGCAGCCCCGCGAGAAACTCCGCGCAGGAGCCCGAGATGGCCTTTATTCACGGCGACGCCCTCGATCTCTATTTTGGAGTCGATGCCGGCGCGGGCCCGAAACGTCCCGTCGCGGGCGTGGGCGATGTGCGCGTCCTGCTTTATCCCACCGAGACGCCCGGCGCGTGCAACGGCGTCATCGTCCTCACCCGGATGAAAGTGGCCGCGGGCGCGGAAAAACATCCGTTCGAGTTCGCCTCTCCCGTCGGCAGCGCGGTGGCTGACAGCGTTACGACCGTCGCGGGCAAGGACGCCGTCACCGGCGCGGGACTCTGCAACTTCTATCGCTGGCCCAACGGCGCGGGTTACACCGTCGAGGCCAATATCCCCCTTGAGGCGCTTTCCGAACTCGGCCTCTCTCCCTCCGCAGGGCAGGGGCAGGCCGCGCAGGATCATTTCATCGCCTTCGATGCCGGTGTGATCTTTTCGAACGACGCGGGCAACGACCGCGCGTCGCGCCTCTACTGGCACCAGGACGATCAAAAGACGCACATGGTCATGGACCTCCCGACCGAAGGCCAGTTCTACCCCAATCTGTGGGGCCGGGCCAAGATCGGCGCGGTTCCGGCGAAATAGCGGCGGCGGCGCATGATCCCTCCTCTCCGCCGCTCCGCCGGGCGACCGGCGGAGCCTCGCGGGAGACGGCCTATTTTCCCCGCTGGGGAAAAATAGGCGCGCCGGGTTCAAAACAGGTTTGGTTTTCGCGGGGTTGTCGGTTTTGGTGTTCCCCACCCATGAAAGTCCCGTTCCTCGATCTTTCGCTTCAGCACCAGGCCCTTCGCGGGCAGGCGCTCGCCGCGCTCGCGGCGACCTACGACGCCACCCGCTTCTGTCTCGGCAAGGACGTGGACGAGTTCGAGGCCAATTTCTCCAAGACCCTCGGCTATCCGCGCACCCTCGGTCTGAACAGCGGCACCTCGCCTCTCCATCTCGCCGCCGTCATCGCTGGCTGGGGACCCGGCGACGAGGTGATCGTGCCGGCCTTCACCTTCATCTCTTCGGCGTGGGGCGTGAGCTATGTGGGCGCGACGCCCCGGTTTGTCGATATCGACGCCGGGACGTTCAACCTCGATCCGGCGGCGGTCGAGGCCGCCATCACTCCGAAGACCAAGGGCATCGTGATCGTCCATCTCTTCGGCCAACCTGCGCCGATGGACGCGCTGCTTGCCATCGCGAGGAGACACAATCTCTTCGTGGTCGAGGACTGCGCCCAGGCCGTCGCGGCCAAATACCGGGACACGCCCGTCGGTCTGCTCGGCGACATCGGTACGTTCAGCTTCTACCCGACGAAGAACCTTGGCGGCTGCGGCGAAGGCGGCGCGCTTGTTTCCCGGCATGACGCGCACTTCGACCGCGCCCGGCTCCTGCGCGTGCATGGCATGGGCCGCCGCTACTATCACGACCAGGTGGGCTTCAATTTCCGCATGGACGGTTTCCAAGGCGCGCTGCTCAACGTGAAGCTGCCCCACCTCGCGACATGGACGGCCCGCCGCCAGGCCGTCGCCGCGCGGTATCTGGCGGGCATCCGGCTCGCCGACGTGATCCTGCCCGCGACGGCGGACGGCGGCGCGAGCGTTTACCACCAGTTCACCCTACGCCATCCGCGCCGCAACGCGCTGCGCGAACATCTCGCGAGGCACGAGATCGGCACCGACCTCATCTATCCCGTGCCGCTGCACCGGCAGGCGTGTTTTGCGGCCCTCGGCTATGAGGCGGGTTCCCTGCCGGTGGCGGAAAAGGCGGCGGCGACCTGCCTGAGCCTGCCGATCTTCCCCGAGCTGACCGATGCGCAGGTCGATCACGTGATCGCGACCATCAACGGGTTTTGATCGGCGATGGCGGTTGCGCCGGAATCGCTGAAAAGGTTCGCGTTCTCTTTGGCCGACTTCAGGGCGATGGATGCCTGCCCGATCCCAATAATGGGCCGCCGCACGCTGGCTTTGTGGCGGGCTTCGAAGGGAATCACACCAGCTCGTCGGCGTGCTTTTGACGCTGGGTTTTCTTTGGGCCTGTCTTCTTGTTTTCAACGGAGGCGGCTTCCGCCTCTTCCTTTGCCCGCAATAAATTGAGGGCGAGCAGCCGTGAAAGAATCTCCTCGTCGCCGAGGTTGTCGGGCCAGCCATAGGCGGCTGCCACGGCGGCATCCAGTTTCTTGTGCGCGAGGTCGAGCCATGCCGGACACTCGTTGTAAAGATTGGTAAGCGTGCGCTTTTTCAGTTTGGCGGCGCAATCGGCGTCCTTGGGCTCAAGACGCGGATAACGCACCGTGCCGACACCGTGTTTGTCCGGATTCACGACATAGCGCGACCATGCACCATTAATAGAGCCGGGGAATTCAAGAACCGTTTCCACCGTCCATTCGGGGGGATTCAACCAGCGTTCGCGCAGCGCGTTCAACTCTTTGGCGGCGGCGGCAATCGCAACGCGATGCTCCGCCACGGTTAATTTACGATTCACCCCGCCAGCGTTATACGCGGCTGGATCTTCACGCACGGTCAGGAAACGGTTTTCAATCGTGCCCTCCCAACCTGAAACAGTTACCGGCTTCTTTTCTGGCAACGGTGGCACTGATAAGTCGTCGGTAAACGGAAACGGAAAAGTTTCAAAGCAGGTATTCGGTGTATAACGAAATCCTGATTCCTTCTCCCTAACTTGTGTGCCTTGCGCTCTCGCCCATACTTCATGTGATCGAGAATGCAAAACGCCCAAAAAGAAATCGTCCTGGCGCGCAAAGGCGAACACGCCGTCATCGGGAATAAAAATGCCGTCGGCCCAAACAAAAATGCGGTGCTTTGAATGACGCACGGTCGCTAGATAGCGCACTTGGGAAAGGCAATTGCGACGGAGCCCTGGGCGAGTCTCCGCATGAAGCCACCATTTATCGCGATAGAGCTTTCGGTTATTCTCATCACGCGCTGGCTTGACCAACTCAAATACGCGTTGGTGGGGGCGAACGTAGCCCGTAAAAATGTCGAGTGACATGTCTAACCCACAATCAATAATCCATTCGAAATTATTTCGCTTCGCGACGGCAGAACCATCCAGCCAAGGCCGGATAACATCTGAATTGGGTTTGCCGGTTGGATTAGGGTCTTTGAGCAACTCCTGAGCTGTTAAATCAACCAGTTCAAATTTCCCTGCCTTTTTAGTTCCAATAAAACTCAAATCGCGGTTGGCATGTAGCACTGCGGCGTTTGTTACGTCTGTATTCGCCGTGAGATTTGGATTGATCGCCGTTACGCTCTTTTGATCGAGTTGCCTTATGGCCTCCGTTCCGTTGTCGAAGCCAACCATGCTGACGTGGACCATGGCACCCCCAAGAATCCATTCACGGTCACTGATGGCAAAAAAGATGTCTCCGGTTTCCTTAATGCGTTTCAGCACTTCGCGGTTGGCTCCGCCGCGTATGGCCTGCGTTGCCAGCAAGCCGGCACGCTTGCATTTACCCTCTTCTATTTGATGCCGTGCCTTTTCAAACCAGTAGCAGCACAAGTCCGCAAATCCCGGCACGCGATTTCCATAAATCCGCCATAGTTCTTTTTGATACTCGCGACCAAGTTCCTCCCACAGTTTGCTTCCTCCCAGAAACGGCGGATTGCCTACGATGACATCGCATTCCGGCCAGGCGCGTTCGACGTAGACTTTGAACAGAGTATCCTGACCGCTGTGTTCTTCCTCGCGGGCATCCTTCAGGTTCTTGGCCTTCTGCTTGAACGTCTCGTGCATGAGCGCGTCTTTGTTTTCAAAGCCGTCGAGCACGCGAAGGACGGGCGTGCGGTCGTTGTCAAAGCCGTTGTCGCGCCGCCATTGCAGGAAACCGATCTGCACCGACACCTGCGCGAGTTCGTAGGCGTAGGGATTTATCTCGATGGCCTTCAACTGCCGCACGTCCACCTGCGGCTTGAAATCGAAATCCATCTGCGCGGCCAAGGTGACGACCTCTTTTTCCAAGTCCAAAAGCAGTTGCAACGCGACGTAGAGGAAGTTGCCGCTGCCGCACGCCGGATCGAGCACGGTGATGGATGAAAGTTTTTGCAGGAACGCGGCGACCAGCTCGCGCTGCTCCTTGCCGCCCTTGCCCTTCTTGATCGCGGGCGCGAGTTCGCCCTTGAGGGCAGACCATTCTTGGCGCAAGGGAGCCATCAAGACCGGCTCGACCAGAGTGCGGATGTCCGTCTCGCTGGTGTAGTGCGCGCCAAGCTGGGCGCGCTGGTTTTCGTCCAGAGCACGTTCAAACAGCGTGCCCATGATGCTCGGCTCGATGAACTGCCAATCGGCCTCGGCGGCTTCGACGAGGATTTCCAGCTCGGCCTCGTTCAACTCGAAAACCGTGGCTTCCTCGAAAAGATGGCCGTTGAAATGGCGTATCTTGTGATGCCCGAACATCCCGCCTTTCGACATGGCGTGAAACAGGGTTTCACACGCGGCGGCGAATTGCTTCGCGTCGTCCAGCGCGGTTTTGACGATCTCCGTAAACAGGTGCGCCGGCAGAAGCCCGCTGTCTTCCGCGAAGAAGCAAAACACGATGCGATTCAGGAAACGGGCGATGCGGAGATTCTTGCGCTGGGCGAAATTCACCTGCTTGCGCGTGGTGGCGTCGGCGATTTCAACGCTCTCGCGTTTTTGCAGCAGGCGGGCGACCTCGCCGATCTTTCGCGCCAGCTTTTCGGTGACCTCCGCCGTGGTGTGCTTCGGCTTGAGATCGTCGGGATTGTCAAACAGCGCGCGAAGCACCCGCAGGTTCTTCGGCTCGTCGATCTCGGCGTTGGTGAATTCGTGCGTCTCCTGAACAGTGCCGTTGAAATTCGTGCGGACGATGTAACGGTCGAAATCGCAGACGACCAGCAGCGGCGGATTCAACAACGATTCTCGGTAGCGCAACAGTTGCCGGTAGGCTTCATCGAGATTCTTTTTCTTGCCCTTGTATTCCCAGGCAAAGCCATTCTTGCGCCATACGTCGGCAAAGCCCCGTTCCTCGTCGGCAGGCTCCGCGCCGGTGTCGTCAACGACGATCAGCTCAAGGTCTTTGACCACGCGCTTTTGAAAACAAAACCAGTCGCTGCCGGTGGGGTCAGCTTCGACGGGCGACTTCTGGCCGAGGAGGGCGCAAAGGTCGTTGAAATGCTCCTGATAGGCGGAGGTTTCCTTACCTTGGTATTTCGCCCACTTTTTCTTGAATTCGGCCGGGGTCATTGGATGCAGAAGCGGCGCGAGCAGAACAAACAGGGAAGTGGGGTGCAATGCCGCAGATAAAACGGGCGCCGTGGCTTGGAAGATTTTCGGTTGTGACGATTTTTCCCAAACCACGGCGCCCGGAGTTTGCCGACCAGCGGCCCCGGTTATTATGCGTTGTTACCTGGCGGGGTGGTTGGCGAGGAGCTTGAAGGCGACGCGCACGGCGGCGTTGGCCGGGCGCGTGCAGGGCCAGATCAGGCACCGCAGCGGCGCAGTTCAAGTTGTGAGTTCAAGTTCAAGGATCAGGGGCGGAGGTCCGATGCTGTCTTTGGAGCAGACTGGCTGGGTTTGGCCGGTAGCCGACTGCCCGTTGGTGGATGGGTTTGGGCTTCTGGCGATTCTTTTTAGGGCGTTGGCGAATCCCGACTGTCCGTTGGCGGAGACTTTTTCTCCGTTGGCGAGTCCCGACTGCGCAAAAACTATTCCCAACTCTCCGCCAACATTTCCCAACTCCAAAAAAACTATTCCCAACACTGGAAAAACTATTCCCAACATCGAAAAAACTATTCCCAACTCTCGATTAACTATTCCAAACATCACAAAAACTATTCCCAACACTCGATTAACTATTCCCA
>CAIMFY010000089.1 GCA_903840415.1 uncultured Opitutia bacterium
CGTTGACGACCAGAGTTGCAGTGCTGCTCGTCGCGCTGCCAGCGGAGTTCGTCGCCACGACCGTGTAATTGCCGGCTGCACTGGTCTGCACATTTGAGAGTGAGAGTGTCGCGCTCGTCGCTCCCGCGATCGCGGTGCCGTTAAGGCTCCATTGATAAGTTGGGGCCGGTGTGCCGCTGGCTGCGGCCGTAAATGTTACCGTCGCGCCCGTCGTCACTGTCTGGCTCGCAGGCTGTGTGGAAAACGCTGGGGCGATCGTCGCGGCGTTGACGACCAGAGTTGCAGTGCTGCTCGTCGCGCTGCCAGCGGAGTTCGTCGCCACGACCGTGTAATTGCCGGCTGCGCTGGTCTGCACATTTGAGAGTGAGAGTGTCGCGCTCGTTGCTCCCGCGATCGCGGTGCCGTTAAGGCTCCATTGATAAGTTGGGGCCGGTGTGCCGCTGGCTGCGGCCGTAAATGTCACCGTCGCGCCCGTCGTCACTGTCTGGCTCGCAGGCTGCGTGGAAAACGCCGGAGCAACCGTCGCGGCGTTGACGACGAGTGCCGCGGTGCTGCTCGTCGCGCTGCCGGCGGAATTAGTCGCCACCACCGTGTAATTGCCGGCATCCGTCGTCTGCGCACTTGCTAACGAGAAAGAGGCATTCGTCGCACTGCTGATGGCAGCGCCATTGAAATTCCACTGATAGGTCGGCGTCGGCGAACCGCTGGCCGCCGCAGTGAACGTCACCGCCGCGCCCGCCGTCACCGTCTGGCTGACAGGCTGCGTGGTGAAAGCGGGTGCCGTCGTCGACGTTCCACCACTGCCGGCGGCAACGTTAATCACGTAGGTGAAAACCGGCGATGTATTCCCTTTTGTGTTGGCACTCTCGAAGGCCTGCAACGTGGCCGAGCAGGAACCAGCCGTAGTCGGCGTCCCGGATAGCGTTAGGGTGGACGTGTTGATGTTGCCGGGAGCAGTCAACCCCGAGAACGACATGCCAGGCGGAATCGAACCACCGATTTTCCAGGAACCGGGAAGCCCTTGCACACCCTTCACCGCGTAAACCACCATTGGCGCAGCTGTGCCAGCCGTCACAGCCAGCGGGCTCGGATAGTTATTGGTCGTGAGCGTCGTCGCACCCGCCATCGAATGGAGCGCACCGAGCGAGGCGGCCGTGAGCATGACGGAGCGCAACACCGTGCCGACGGGCGAGGCGGCCACGATCTCAGCTGCCGTCGACGCTACCTGAACCACCGGCGAACGCTGGAGCAACGCGAAGAGCAGCGCTCCGGGAAGGTTGAGCCAACGCATCTGGCGGGAAAACAGCAGAGAAGGATTCATGTGGGAAACGAGACGGTGATGCGGATGGCGCTCGACGCACGATATGGCCCATCAGACCTCATGGCGTCAGCTTGGTGCCCGGAGTGGCGCGTAAAGGTTGTGTTAGTTGCAGCCGCAACCGGCACCACCGACTCCGCGACCACCCGACGCGCTCTCGCGCGAAAAATAAATATGCTCCGTCATCGCCGTGGCCATCGGATCACGGCCGGGATTCATCGTGTAGTCGGCGAGGGTCGCGCGCTCCCACGGCTTCACCCGGACAAGATTGGTGTTGGTGCAGCCGCTGAAAACGGCGGCGCTGCCGACCAGAGCGAGAAGGAAGAGGCTTTTGGATTTCATGACATTAATTTTTTTCGGCAAGGAGGAGATCGATTTCATGGCGGATCTGTTTGTCGGTGGCGTCGCCATGGAAACCTTCATGCACGAAGCGCACCTGACCCGTGCGATCGAGCAGGTAGCTCGTCGGCATCGTGGGCACGACGACCTGCTGCACGAGTTTCTGCTCGCGATCATGGAGTGTAACGAACGGCGGCGATTGTTTTTTCCAAAATGCCACCGCCGCCGGCGCCTTTTCGTCGATGCTCACCGCGGCGATAATCAGCCCACGCGCCGCATAGTCGTTATGGAGCTTCGCCATCGCGGGAAACGATGCCTTGCACGGCGCGCACCACGACGCCCAAAAATCCATCAGGACGACATGTCCGGCCGTCGCCGGCAGATCGCCGCCGGCCAGATTGACAACACCGGCGGGGGCGAGCGCTGGGAACGCCGCGCCGACTTTCACGTCGGCTCGTGCCAGTGCAGCGCAAGCGAGCGCCACGAAGAACAGTTTAATTTGATGCGACATAATTGAAAAATCCCCGCGTTTGCGCCCGCGCCAGTTCGGTGAGCAGCAGACCCTCGGCGCCGGGGCAGGCTTGGATAAAATCGACACCCGCCGGCACCCCGAGCACGAAGGCCGTCGTCGAAAGCACGCCCGCCTGCAGACACGTGCCTGCAATGACCGTCGCCTGCACGCAACCGTTGGCGACCGGCCAGCCCGTCCGCGGATCGACAATGTGGCCGTAGCGCCGGCCAGCGATCGTGAAACAGCGCAGATAATCACCGGAGGAAGCGACGCCCTTTCCCACCACCGCAATGCTGCCCGAGGTCGCGCCAGGCTTTTTCGGATCCTCAAGGCCGATGTGCCACGCCGGCCGACCCGGCGGCGCGCCGATGGCACGAAGATCGTGGCCGAAATCCACCAGCGCACATGGCAACGCGTGGTCCACCGCCAGCTGAGCGACGATGTCGACGGCGTATTCCTTGCCGAAGCCGCCGAAGTCGAGCGCCATGCCGGGCTCGGGCAGATAGATTTTTCCCGGCGCACGCTGCACCTTCTTCCAACCGACGAGCGCCCGCGCTGCCGCGATCTCGGCGGCCGACGGCACGCGCGGCTGCTCTGCTTTATAATTCCAAATGCGCAGCAACGGTAGCGCCGTCGGATCGAGCACGCCCTGCGTCATGAAATACAGTGTATCGCAGAGCTTGAGCAGGCCTTCCATCTCCGCATCGACATCCACCCACGCGCGTCCCGCGGCGGCATTGATCCGGCTCACGAGACTGTCGGGACGGAAGCGCGAGTATTTCGCCTCGAAGGCATTCACCCATGCGACCGCCGCCCGCTCAAACGCTACCGACTGCGCGTCGCCACCAGAATACTGCACTTCGCACGTCGTCCCCAGCGCGCGGAAGGAAAGCTTCCGCAACGGTGCGACTGCACCGGTCGGAACCGATGGCGGCGGGCGATGGGCTTGAGCGACAACGGCCACGGGGATTTTCGACAGGGACGATGGTGCGAAAAATTACCAAGAATACTTGCCGCCCACCGTGACCACCCGCGCACGCGGATAGGCACTTTGCGGCGTGACACTGTCAGTGCCGCGCATCACGTATTCCTCAAGCGCCACATCAAGATCGATCCGCTCAGTCACCTTCCAGATCACTTTCAGACCGTAGTTGAACGTGTGCAGCGAGGAGAGTCGGTAGTCCGACGAATAGAAAGGACCGCTCGACGACGCCAATCCCATGGGCGGCGTGACCGAGGAATTGTTGAGATTGTAGTGATAAAAATCCGCGGCGCTCTGCGAGTAGGCCCGGAAGCCGGGCCGCAGGATCACTTTTTCTCCGAGGTGCTGGAACCACGCCAGATCCACTGTGTGGGCGGACGTGCCGAAGGTGTCGTGATAGTAACGGTAGGTCGCATCGAGTGCGCCATGAAGTTCGGAAAACGTGCGGTTGTAGCCAATCAGGCTAACCCATTTTTCGCGGTAAGCCGGACGGTTTTCGCCGAAAGTGAGCGGCAACACGACGCCAGGAAAAATCTGCGTGTCTTTTTCGACTTCCTTGTAGGGATCCGAGATGTAACCCGAAGCGCGACCCCAGGTGACGTTGAACGTGACAGACGTCAGCGGATTGATCAACTGCGTGACGCCGACAATGACGTCGTTGGTGTGCTTGCGCGCCCGCGGTCCTTGAAAAAAGACTTTGATCTTGTCGTCGGTGCCGGCGAGGCCGGCGAGGAGCGTGGTGTTCTTCTGGTTGAAATCGGTCAGCGTGTTAATGGACCAACCATTCGACACGTAATCGCTTTCGCGGCTGTTGCCGAGGCCGAGACCAATGTTGATACCGGGAAACTGGCGGGAAAAATCCAGAGTCCACGACTTGCGATGCTCGGGATTCAGTTGAGTCGTGTCGACCTGATTACTGCCGGCAGGTGCCGGCACACCGGTCGGCGTGGCACCAGTAATCGCATCGTTTACGCCCTCAAACTTGAGGTGCATGTCGGTGCTGATATCCTGCTCGATGACAACTCCATTCGTCTTGACGGCGATTCGCCCGCCCGCCTCGTCGTAGGTTTCGTATTTGTAAGCGATCGAGTTTTCGGCTCGGGCCGCGCGCGGCGCGAGCCAGACCAAGAAGCTCGCCAGCAATAACGAGCGGCGCGAATTATTAGAATAAGTGGATTGCATCGGAAAGCGGCATAAGGGGTTTAACTGAAAATGATATTGCAAACAGAAAGCGACAAACGGAACGGTGCGTAGTTCCAACAGAAACTGTTCATATACTAGAAACACCCGGCTAAGGCGGGTGAATCACAGCAGTTCAATGCCATCAGACTCTCCGTAATTTCCGCATCCACCAGACTAGCGACTCTTAGCGATCTCCACGGAGGAGACCCGTAAAACCAGACTGAGTTGCGCGCGATTTACTGGATCGGGCCGCAGCGTGAACTGCTCAATGCCGATGTAAGGCGAGCGTTGCTGCAAAGCGCTGTAGAATTTCGTGAGCGCATCCCAATTCTTGCCCGGATCAGGATCGCGGAGGTTCACGGTGTAATCGAGCGTGTGAATGGAAAACTGGGCGTTGCCCGGAGGATTGCTCGGCGCCGCGCTGGTGGTGTTTCGTAGACCGGCGTCGGAGGCCATTTTTTGCACGGCCTCCAGAAGGCGCACGCCGTCGAGCGTCTTCGTCGCGTCCAACCGCGCGGCGGCCTTTTGCGCCGCCGTCTCGACGCTGGCGCGGTTGCCCAGCCACTGGGCCTGCTCCGCCAGATCGATGGAGGTGCGATGCTGTTCGCGCCAGAAAGCGCTAGCCCGCTTGCTGAAATTGGAGAGCCAGACCAGCACCGCGAGAGCGAGAAAGCCGACAACGAGCATCTTCTCGCGCAATTGACAGCCAAGGAAATGGGCGCGAAGCGTACGGATCATGAGGCGGACGCGGGTTTGACCGCGTCGGGTTTGAAGGTGATGACCAACCGAAATGGCGTCAGGTCGCCGCGCGCACCCTGCGGCTGCATGTCCACTTTGTCGCACAGGGAAAGTTTTTCGAGGGCGGACTGGTAGAGGCTGATCTGGCCGGCGTTGTTCGTCTGGCCCTCAATGCTCAACGTATAAAGTCCGTTCGCCGTGGCCGCCTGCACGCGAGTGAAAATCATGCCCGGAGGCAGGAGTTCGCCGTTCACGCCCATCACGACGGTAAGCATTTCCAGCGGCAGGAGCCGCTTCGTGGCGAGATCGTCGATATGGATGGCGAGCGCGTTTGACGTCATGATCGCCTCGACGCGCGGGCGCTGTGTATTGAGTTTCGCGAGTCGAACCTTCGACCACTGCAACCCACCGAGACGCCCAATTTCGAGCGCACCCAACAGCGCCAGCACCGCCGCGCAACCCAGCGCGAGCCGCCACAGGAGAATGTCACGACGGCGGGCGCCGCGGAGTGTGGCGAGTTCGTCTTTGTCCCGCACGTCGAGCGCCGCAGCGAGCGGAGCCGGCAGGCGCGAAACAAAATCGCCCGACCGAAAGACTCGCTCGCGATCGGTGAGCGCGGGGTCGGCGGTAGGCGGGCCAGCCAAATCGATGACGGTCTTGCTGCCACCGATGGTGCGGATCAATTCGTCGCGCGCCTGGGTGCGATCGTCGTCGGTGGCTTCGGGCGCAAGCGGATGGCAGAGAACTTTCGCCGGCACTCGGCCGTTGTCCCAGAAGACAGCGGTCAGGCTGTCCGGCGCCGCGAGGATGACGGTCGTCGCAGGTTGGACCACCGTCCCCAGCACGGTGGCAAACGCCGGCAGCACCAGTTCGGCGCTGGGCCAGGCGGCCGTCTGCTCGCTGGTAAAACGGCGACGGTAGGACGCGAACACGATGGCGCGGTCGGCGCCGGGCACCCAAAACCAGCCGTAGTAAAGTTGCGCGAGCGGAAAAGGCGCGACGGCCTCGAGTGCGAGTTCGATCTGTGCCGCGGCTTCAGCGTCGGTCGCTCCGGCGGCAACCGGCAGGGCGCGCGTGAAGAAAAGCGCATCCGGGAGGAGCGCGATCTTGGGCGGCGGCGGGCCGGCGCGGAGCGTTTCGAAAAATTTCATGCAGGGAGGCAGGCGGCGGGCAGTGCGACCGCGTCAGGCAAAGGAAGATGCAAAAGATTGGGTGCGCGAATGCAATTTATTGAGGCGGGGGCGGCGGTGCGGGTGGCGGAGGGATTTCATCATTCTCGCGAATCTCAAGAAGCGTAAAGGGGTATTTCAGGCTCGGCGGCGCGCCGGTCTGGCTAGCGCCGGACTTAGTCTGGCCGCCGGCCGCCTGCGCGGCATTGGGTTTGTTTTGCTGCTGCGCGGCGGGCGATGTCTCGGTGCGCTGCGACGTCGCCGTCTGGGTAACGGTGGTCGCGCCGGCGCCCTGCGGTGTGACGACGGCGGCCAGTCGAAACAGCGAATTGCCGTCGTGCACCGTGACAAATATCCGCAGCGCACTGATCGTGGTGGAGAAGGCGCCGATATTTCCAGCGGCGCCGGCGACATTCTGGGCGTCAGCCAAGTCTTGAAAATAGCCGGGCCCGTGCGTGGTGTAGTTGCCGGTGCCCGCGATGAAGTCGTTCACGTTTTGCTGCTGCGACAACCCAAACTGGCCGAGCGCTAGCATCGCATCGGGATTCGCGCCATTGATGTTGGGCTTGGTGAAATTCAACAGCGAAACCGCCGCCACAAATCGCCGCCAGAGATCGTTGGGCTGGCCGTCGGCATCGTAGAAAACGTCGCGCGCCTTCTCGATCGCGGCGAGTTCGGCATACGCACGCAGGGGGCGGTTGGGCGACTCGTAGGGTGGCGTAAATTGCTCGTAGTCGGGCGCGATCGCCGAGGTGTAGGTGTGGCCGCGCTGCATCCAGCCCATGATTGAGTCGGCCAAGGTGTCAGCATCCGTCTTCGTCAATTCCCAAGTTTGAAACAGCCGGGAGAGCGTGTCCGCGTCGGTGTGCGGAAGGGAGATTTTGCCGCTCTCATCCTCGAAGCCGATCTCCACCGTGCGGTCTTCCGTCGGCGTGTAACCGGCGAAGCCCAGCGGATCGCCCCAGCCTTCGGCGGGGCTGTGCAGGCCGTTGCCAGCTTCGCGAAAATCCTCGAGCACCGCGAGCGTGACCTCGAGCGCCGAGTAGGCCTCCATGCGTAGCCGGCGCGCCTCGGCGTCGTGCTGTTCGACGAGCAGATCGTTGCCGGCTTTCTCGATGAAGGCCACGAGGGCGAACGCCGTGAAGAGTAGCGTGATCATCACGATGACCAGGACGCTGGCGCGGACGGCAAAATTGGGTGAACGCGGTTGCATCGTTCAGAAGAGTGGCAACGCCTCGGTCGGGGACGGCAGCGTGAGGACACTCTCGTTCGTCATCTTGCCATAGGTAAACTTGAGCCGCAGGCGCTGCGGCGTCAGCGGCGTGGTGCCACCATTCGGATCGGGCTTGAGCACGGTCTCGGTCGTCCACCGCTGCGAATCGGGGTCGTAATAATCGTAGGCCAGCGACGTGACGAGCGGCGTGACGACCGTCTCGCGCGGCGGTTCGCTGTCGAAGTTTTTCTCGAGGCGCG
The DNA here is from genome assembly GCA_903840415.1 of uncultured Opitutia bacterium. GTDB lineage: Bacteria > Verrucomicrobiota > Verrucomicrobiia > Opitutales > Opitutaceae > CAITWF01. The sequence goes on from CAIMFY010000089.1 coordinate 7,713, forward strand.
AATGCCAGAGCAAGATGAGACCCTCGTTCGGGCGCACTTGCAGCGAGCACACGACTTCGGGCAACGGTCGTTTCGGGTCGGGCCACACGCCGAGTCGGCTGCCGGCGGGCAATTCAAACGTGAGCAGTTTTTCCTGCTGGCCGTTTTGCGGGGTGACGTCCTGCAACGCGATCGGCGTCGAGCGTGCGACGGCGGCCGGCGGCAGCACCGCGGAACGCAATTCATGATCGAGGAAACGCGTGACGGCGCGGACGTGCTGATCGAAGAGGCGGACGTCGGTGTTGCGCCCCCAGAGTTCGCCCATCGAAAAAACAAACGTGTTCAGCGCCACGAGCATCAGCGCGACCAGCGCCAGCGAGAGCAGAATCTCCAGCAGCGTGAAGGCGCGAGAGCGCTGGTTGCAAGCAACGGACGCGATCACGATTTTGGCCTCCGCGCGAGCCCACCACTGCCGGTTCCCGCGCTGGCGCCGGTGCCCGCAGTCTTGCCCTGGATTTCGTTGATGCGATTCCGTGCATCCTGCTTCAGCTGGCTGCGCGCCGCCGGATCGATCGACCAGGTCGGGCGCAGGAGGGTGAAAGTCTGGACGGTTTTGTCGGGCTGCGGCTGCGCGGGATCGGAGATTTCGCAGGTAAACACCACGGTGAACAAATCGGCCGTCGCCGTCGGCGTGATCACGGCACTCCACTTCACGTGACGACCGGAGGCTCCCTCGAATTCGCCGCCGTCCTCCAGCTTCGTGCTGTCGGGCTGAGTAACAACGAGCGAGCGGGCAAACGCGAGATCCTCGCTCGTCCGGGCGGTGCGCCCGGCGATCGCGTAGGAATTGAGGACGTTGACGTAGGTCCCACCCAGGATGATCGCCGAGAGCGCAAAGATCGTCAGCGCGACGAGCACCTCGACGAGCGAGAAAGCACGGTGACGAAATTTCCTCATGACGCGGGGAGCGCGTTTGGATCCGGTGGTGTGAGCACTGGCGCGCACGTCCACGGATCGATTGCGACGAGGTGCGTGGCGCCGCCGCGTTCAAACTGCGCGCGAAACGCGGTGCAGGTGCCGTCCGCATAAAAAATGGCGGCAGGAATCGTCTGCGTCTCGACCATCTGACCCGCGACGAGGATGGCGCTCGCGCCTTTTTGCGTCGTGAGAAAACTCACGGTGAGGCCGAAGCTGGTCGCGGCGGGCAGTGGAAACGCCTGCGGTGTGATGCCGTCAGACACGAGGAAGGCTTTGCCCTTGTCGCGGTCGTCGACGAAGGTGAGCCGGATTTCGTGGCCGGATTTCAGCGCCTCCTTGCGGGCTTTCTGCACGGCTTTCCAGAAAATCTCGTCGGCCGAGGTGGGCTGGTCGTTCAACAAGTGCGCGGATCCGCCGATGAGCACGCCGCCGAGCAGCGCGATGATCGCAATTGCGAGCAGAAGTTCTAGCACGGTAAACCCACGCCGGACGGCGCGGAGAGTCCTCTGACGAAAAACCGGAGTCGAATGCACGGGCGGGACGCGGGCACGGGCCGCGCGGAAAGGTTCAGACATCCGTCACGAGAAAACGTTACTTCGCCACGCCGGCCGCGGCGGCGTCGTCCCAGTTGCCGATATCCTGCGGCTTTTCCGGCGGGCCTTTCGACCACAGATCGTAGCCGGTTTTGTTGTGGGTGCCGGGAAAAGCGTATTGGTAAGGTTGACCCCAAGGATCCATGGGAATTTTTCCCTCAACGTAAGGGCCGTGCCAGCGATCGGACTTGTCGGCGGGCGGGGTGACGAGCGCCTGCAAGCCTTCGGCAGTGGACGGATAGCCGCCCATGTGGAGGCTGTAGGTAAAGAGCGGCGCTTTTATGCTCTCCTTCACGAAAAGCTGCGCCGTCGACGCCTGCGCGGTGCCGAAAATTTGGTTGACGTTGGTGATCGCGAGACCCGCCAGGAGGGCCAGGATCGCGAGCACCACGAGGAGTTCCATCATCGTAAAACCGCGGCGGGCGGAACGAGCAAAGGAGCGGCGACCGAAGATGCGCGGGGCGGATGGAGAAATAGTCATGGCGGAGGGAAATTTGGCGCGCAGCGCGCAGAAGTCGAGACGCGAGCGGCGGACAAACCGGACCGTCCTGTCACTTTGGCCAGGGCGCAAACTCGACGTCGTCCGCCGTGCCGAACTGCCGATCGGGGCCGGCGGAGTGAATCTCCATCTGCGTGCCGCTCAGTTGGTGAAACCGAAACGGCGTGCCCCACCGATCGCATAGTTCGCCGGCGGCGTTGATGGCGGGGTGGTTTTTCGGGACGAAGGCGAAGCCGATCGGATTGGCGCCGGTTAGCGCGGCGGTGATTTCGGAATTTTCCCCGACCGGATTGCCTGTGCGCGGGAAGTTGGTCTGAAAATTCACGAAGAGTTCATTGAGCACTTCGAGATCGCGGCGGATGGTGCCGGTCGGAGCGTTGAGCTCGGCGGCGAGAGGATTCGGGCCGCTGTCGGCGGCGGCACTCGGATTTTCGATTTTCGATTTTCGATTTTCGATTGCGGGCGGAGCGGATGATGCCGAAAGGGGCGGCGCGTTAGCGATGACGCGCCCTACCCTTAGAAATAAAATCGCAGCGAGGCCGAGAAGGAGCGCGGCGACGAGCGCGAACAGCGTAGCGCGGCGCACGGTCATCAAGCGCCCATGAAGCCGAGATCGGGTTTCGCGAAGCGGCCAAGGTTGGGCAGCACGACGGGCATGTCGGTCGCGCTCACGCCAAACCATTTCGCGAGCGTGGCGGAATATTCATCGACACTCGTCGAGGGAATCCAGCGGCCGCGGCCGGTGTCGTCGGGACCGTTGATCGCGAAGTTTGGCATCCGGCCGTAAATGTCGCCGCCGTTGACCGCACCGCCGAGCACGAGGTGATGGCTACCCCAGCCGTGGTCGGAGCCGTCACCGTTCGTGTTGTAAGTGCGGCCGAAGTCGGAGGCGGTGAACGCCGTCACCTGATTCTGCGCGCTGATCGAGGCGAGCGCGTTGTAGAAGGCGGTCAGCGACTGGCTGATGTCACGGATGAGGAGGGCGTGGGCGCCGTTGGTGGTGTTGCCGAGGGTGACTTCCGCCGTGTGCAGATCGAAGCCGCCGGTGCGCGCGAAGAAAATCTGGCGCTTGAGGCCGAGCGCGGTCTGCGCGTTGACCAACCGCACTATCATGTGGAGCTGCTGGCTGAGCGAAGAAGTGAGACCGGTGAAATAGGAGGCAAAGGGACTCGTGCCGGTGACGATGCTGGAGAGAAGCGCGCTGTTGTTGACGGCACTGGTGGTGAGCCCGCCGAACGCCGCCTCGAAGAGATTCGAGTTGGACTGCGCGAGGAGGTCGTTCATCGCCGTGGTGCGCAGGCCGTTGGCGGTGGTGCCCGTGCCACTACCCGTGAGCGCGACGGCGCCCGCGGTGCCGACGGCATACTGCGCGACGTTTTTGCCGACCTGAAACGAATTTTGGCCGTTCAGGCTGATGGCCATCGAAATCCGGTTGTTCGAGTTGAACGAATTCGTCAGATCGGCGAGCCGGCCGCCCCAGCCGGTCGTGAACCCTTGATCGGTGATGCTACTCTGCCACTCGACCTGCTGATCGTTGTGCGAAAAAAGCTGGAGCGGTTTCGGCACGGCGCCGCTGTTGTATTGCGCCTGCGTGAGTGGATAGGCGAGCGTGCCGACGTTCGCGAGCACCGCGAGTTTCCCCTGATCGAAGAGGCCCTTGAGGCCGCCGGCGCTGCCGTCAGGGTTGATGCCAAGCGAAGGGTGCAAGCCCCAGGTGCGACCGTCGCTGGTCTTCGGCGTGATGCCGAGCAACGAGGGTTGCGGCAGGGCGAGCGCGCCGCGGCCAAGAGCGTAGGCCGAGTAGGTGGTGGTGTCGGTGGGGACGATGAGGTTGTTGGCGTCGTTGCCGCCGGCGAGGAAGATGCAGACGAGAGCTTTGAAATCCGACTGCGGCGCAGCATCAGCAGTCGGGCGGACGAGGGCTCCGTTGCCCGCACTCGCGACCGCGCCGATCATGCGGAGCTGCGCGAGGGCGGACAACATCCCGGTCGCAGTGACGGAGGCGCAGCAGGCGCCGAGAAATTTCCGGCGGGAGAGATCGGACGCGGAAGTTTTTGGGTTCATGGCGGGAAACTATTTTTGGGTGGCGCCTTGCTGGGTGGAAATCGTGAGGTAAATCGCGGAGCGCACGTGCTCGAGATCGTTGGCGTTGGTGATCGACGGTGTGCCAGTGGTCGTGGCGGGGAGCGCGGCGATGAGCGTAGTCATCCGGTCGGTCGTGGCTTTCGAAAGCGAGCCAGCGGCGAGAATGGTGTTCACCTGATCGACGAGGGCGGCGGGCGTGCGGGCGAACGGGATCAGACCGCTCAGATCGAGGCCAATGGTGGCATCGGCGGCGTTGGTCGTAGAGCGGTTCGCGTAGATGAAATTCCAAATCTGGTTGGGAATCGCGATCGCCGTGGTGTCGGTAAGGATTTGGTATTCTGGCGCGTAGAGACCGGCGGCGGCGAGCGAGCCGGGTGAGATGAAATTCGGCTCGAAGAAATTGAAGACGGTCGGGGCGTGGAGCGGATATTCGGCGAGCGTGGCCGTGGTCGCGGCGTCGTTGTTGAAGATCGCGAAGCGGCCGCTGTTCGCGGCGGCACCGAAAGCGCGGAGCACCCCCGTGGCGCGGAGCATAGGCTCCTTCAGTTTGCCAAAGCTGGCGGTGGCAGCGACCGCTGTCGATCGAGCCTCGTAATCCAGCAGGATCGCGCGGACCACGGCGGCGAGATCACCGCGGACGCCGCTGCCGTTGTTGGCGAAAACCTGGGCGACGCGGTAGATGTAACCGGGGCTCGGATTGCTCGTGACAAGCCGCTGGATGAGCTGGCGAGAAACGAACGGGGCGGTGTTGGGATGATTGAAGAGCGTGTCGAGTTGGAGCTTGAGATCGGCGACGCCGCCCTGGTTGGCGGGGACGACGACGCCCCCGACGATCGTCTTCACGGTATCGTCGTGAAACGCCGGATAGAGCAGCATCGGGTGAAGGTAGTCCGAGGCGGAGTTGCGGAAGTTGGCGGTGACGGTCGGATCGGGCGATTGAAACGCCCAGCCGGTGAACACTTTCGCGGTCTGGCTGACCGTCGTCTGATTGTAGGTCGGGATGGGCAGGCCGGTCGGGTCGAGCTTGAGCGTGCCGTCGGGCTGCAGCTGGTTGAGGCCGATGGTGAAGAGCTGCATGACTTCGCGCGCGTAGTTTTCGTCGGCCGAGGTGAGCACGTTGCCGTTCGCATCAAACGTGCCCTTGCCGCTGCGGAGCGCGCTGAGGTAAACGCCCATCACGGGGCTGAGGGTGACGTTTTCGAGCAGCGTGCGGAAATTGCCGAAGGCGCCGCTGGAGAGGATATCGTAATAGGCAGCCGAGCCGCGCGGCGTGCCGGCGACCGTCGTGTTCACATCCGAAATCACAAAAAGCTCACTGAGCGCGAAGGCGACGCGCTGCCGGAGTTGATCGGGACCGGTGAGGGCGATTTTCCACCAGGCGGCCTGGCGGTTTTGCTGAGAATATTGCGGATTGTCGCCGACGGCGGCGGCTTGGAAATCGGCATCCGTCGCCGCGAGATGCGACGACACCGGCTGGGCAATCTGCGCTGTGATCCAGTTGGCGAGATCGGCCTGATGCTTGCCGGTGAGCGCGTCGATTTCCGAGCGCATCGGACCGAAGGTCGCCTGCGTGAGGAAGCGCGCGGCGTCGGTCGCAGCGAGCGGATTGTCGGCAAGCGCCGGCGCCGCGGCGGGAGCGTTGAAGCCGATCGAGCCGCTCGACTGGAGAAACGTGCCGTGGAGTTCGGAGGTCGGATATTGGGCGGTCTGGATATCCAAGAAGATGAGACCGCTCTTCAAGCCGGCCACGAGATCGGCGGCGGTAAACGTGCTGCCGTTTTGAAACGTCCACAGCGCCCCGCTCACCTGCCCGGCCGGCAGCCGCAGGACATCGGCTCCCACATTGCCGGGATTGCCCAGGCGGAGATAAACCGCGGTTTCGGGCGAACTGAGATTGGAGAACGTAACGTTGACGAGGGCGAAGGTGTTGTCGGAGCTCAGTTGCACGCTGGCCGTGCCATACGCGGTCGAGGCAGTGGCAGAAACGGGTGTGCGCAAGGCAGCGAGGTAGAGCGTGCCGGGATTATAAAAAATCGTCACGGACGCGGCGCTGGCCGTGCCGATGCTGTAGCCGCCTCCGGCGAGAAGCGTGACGCTAACGTCCTTGTTGACCGTCGCACTCGCACCGGTGGAAAGCGCTGTGACGTTGACGGTCGTGCTCGTCGCACCCGCCGGAATCGTCACTGAGCCGGGCAGACTAGAATAATCAACCCCGGGCGTGGCGGCGCCACTGACACTGTAGAAGACGGTGAGCGGCGAGGCGGTGTTGCCACCGGTGCGCGAGAAAGTGAAGACACCGGGCGCGGCGCCCTTGGCATCGGTGCTCACGGTCGTCGCAGCGACGCCGGCGCTCGCGGAGTTGTCCGAAGTGATGTCGTAAACTTCGACGAGCGCGAGACCCGTGGTGCCGTTCACTCCACTCACTTGGATCGTGTAATTCGCGCCGGGCTGCAAATCGATGATGAGCGCGGCGTCCTTGGAACCCGCAGCCAACGGGAATGCCCCCGCCGCCGCAAATGCGGCGGAGAGCGCCACGGCGTTGTCTGAGCCCCAGTTGTCGTTCGACGCGATTTGCACCGGCGGACTGGAATTGTCGTAAACCGCGATGGCAGGGTCGGCCAGCACACCGGGGACCGCGAAGCCGCCTTGCGTCGTCGGCAGCCCGAGCGTCGGACCCACAGCGCGGATGAGCATCTTTCGCGCGCCGCCACCAGGTGCGAGGCTGAGCCCCGAGATCAGAATCCCGGCGCCGGCACCCACCTGCGCGCTCGTCGACAAATTTACCAACCGCGCCGAACCCGTCACATCGTAGATCTCAACCAACGTGATGCCGCTCGCGGTGCCGACGCCACTCACCTGCGCCGTGTAGCTGCCCGGCGAAAGATTTGTGGCGAGGATCGCGGCGTCGCGGCTGCCGGTCGCCAGCGTAAACGCACCGGTCGCGCTGAACGTGCTCGTCAGCGTGGCGGCCGTGGCGGCGCCAGCGCCAACCGGCGTGCCCCAATTGTCGTTGTTCAAAATCGGCACACCATTCTGGTTGAAAACAGTGATGATAGGATCGGGGTTGAAACCACTCGCGACACCGACGGTGGCGAGACCTGGGCCGACGGCCCGGATGAGGATGTTCTTCGGCGAACCCGCGCCGATCACAAAGCCGACGGTGGCGATGTTGGCGCCGGCGCCGACTTGCGCGCGCGTGGAGAGATTGGAGAGTCGCTGGTTGAATTCAGCGGCACCTGCGGCCGCGACAAAAAACAGCAAACATATCGTCGTGCGCCAACGCAGGTTAAATTTGAATTTCATGGGATCAGCAGGAGGTGGACGAACAAGCGAGCGACGGTGCGCGCCAACGCGTCCTGTGGGATTGGAATATCGGCTGGGAACGAGGCGATGTCTAACACGCTAATGCAAAAGAGCGGTAAATGCAAAAGCGGAGACGCCTATCATCCCCATTCAGTTACCGAGCGAAGATGGAGACTGAAGACTTGTCTCTGCCGAGTCCGATTGAACCATCCCGCTTGGTGCCCCCACCCAGAATCGAACTGGGATCACCCGTTTAGGAAACGGACGCTCTATCCATTTGAGCTATGGGGACCGACCGGACGCACCTTGGAGAATTTGGCGGCATTCGGCGACGCTGAAATCCTGCGCTTCCGATCTGCCGTCGACGTGCAGTAGCGCAGCTCCTCCACCCACACCCGTGCCGCCAATGCGTTTTCCCTTTTCACGCCACGCGCGCTCCCCACGCTACTTCACCGATGCGCGTTCTCGTCGCTTTCGACAAGTTTAAGGACTCTCTATCCTCCCCCGCTGCCGGCGACCTCACCGCCGAAGCGATCCGCAGTGCGCATCCAGACTGGCAACTCGATCTCTGCCCGCTCACCGACGGTGGCGAAGGCTTTTGCGACATCCTCACTCGCGCGGCCGGCGGCACCGTCGATAAAATTTCCGTCACCGGCCCGCGCTGCGATTCGGTCGAAGCCACGCTCGGTTTCGTCCCGCTCGAAAACATTCCGCCATCAGCCCGTGCGCTGCTCGCAATCCAAAATCCAAAATCGGAAATCCGAAAATCCACCGTCGCCGTGATTGAGATGGCGACGGCGTCCGGCCTCGCCCTCCTTGCCCAGGACAAGCGCGATCCGTGGCAAACGACGACGCTCGGCACCGGCGAACTGATCCGCGCCGCGGCGCGGCCCGGAGTCGCCGCGATCCTCCTCGGCATCGGCGGCAGCGCCACCAGCGATCTCGGGCTCGGCGCGCTCGCGGCGCTCGGGTGGGAATTTCGCTCTGCCGCTGGGGATGACGTCCGCCCGCCAATTCCCGCGCGCTGGTCTGAAATCACACGCCTCGCCGGCCGGATGCCCGCCGAATTTCCGCCGCTCCGGATCGCGTGCGACGTCACCAATCCGCTGCTCGGCCCGCGCGGTGCCGCCGCGATCTACGGTCCGCAAAAAGGCCTGCGCCCCGCCGATCTGGCCAACCTCGATCACGCCGCGGCGCGCCTCGCGCTCATGCTCTGCACGCACTGCGGCGCTTCCGACGCGCTCATGGATGCGCCTGGTGCCGGTGCCGCCGGCGGCCTCGGCTTCGGGCTAATGGCCGCCGCGGGCGCGCGCCTGCTCCCCGGTTTCGATCTCGTGGCGGCGTGGCTTGATCTCGCGCCGAAACTCGCCGCTGCCGATCTCGTAATCACCGGCGAAGGCCGCTTCGACGCGAGTTCGCTCGAAGGCAAAGGGCCCGGTGCGGTCGCTGCCCGCGCACTCGCCCTCGGCAAACGTGTTCATGTTTTCGCCGGCTCGGTCGCGGCGACGCCGCGCGAAAATCTCACGCTCCACGCCATCACCCCCGCCGGCACGCCGCTCGCGCAGGCCCTCCGCGAGGCACCCGCGAATCTGACGGCGGCGGTCCAACGCGCGTTTTCAGCGTGACCGCGTCGCGTCGCTTCGCCAAGTCTCTCGGCTTCATGGCCGGAGCCTCCCGATTTTTTCCGCTGCACAGTGTGTTGCCGCTGCTGGCGTCGCTGCTGGCGCTCGCCGGCTGTTCGTCGGCCAAACCACCGGTCCCAAAAGCCGCGGCGCCGCTGTTCGTGCCGCCAGTCGCGATCGTCGCGCCGCCGGCCGAAAATCTTCCGCCCGTGATGCTCGGCATCGACGTCCTCGAGGCCGAGGGTTTCGCTGCGGTGAAGGGCAAGCGCATCGGGTTACTCACGCATCCGGCCGGCGTGAACCGCCGCGGCGTCAGCACGATCGACGTCCTGCGGCGAGCGCCGGGCGTGCAGCTCGTCGCGCTCTTCGCCGTCGAGCACGGCCTCTACGGCGATTTGCCGGCGGAGAAACCGTTCCCCGACAAAATCGATCTGCGGACGGGGCTGATGGTTTTCTCACTCTACAAGGGCAACCTCGTCCGCGCCACGCCCGCGCAGCTCAAGGGCATCGATGCACTCGTGATCGATTTGCAGGACATCGGCACGCGCAGCTACACGTTCAGCAGCGCGATGAAGGTCGCGCTGGAGGCGTGTTTTGAAGCTGGCAAGGAAGTCATCATCCTCGATCGGCCGAATCCGCTGGGCGGACTCAAGGCCGACGGGCCGCTGCTCGATGCCAATCGTATGAGCGACGTCGGCCGTTTCCGCGTGCCTTACGTCCACGGTCTCACCATCGGCGAACTCGCCCTCATGGTGCGCAACGAACTACCGCCCGGCGGTCTCGCGATCAGCGAAGCGGCGCGCGCCAAGGGCAAACTCACCGTCATCCCGATGCGCGGCTGGACGCGCTCCATGCGCTGGCCCGAGACCGGTCTGCCGTTCGTCGCGACTTCCGGACTCGTGCAGGATTTCGCCGCCTGCGAAGGTTATCCGATGACGGGGCTCGGCTGCATCCTCGGCGGCTTCCGCCACGGCGTCGGCGAGCAACATCCCTTCCGCGGCATCTCGCACCTGACGGTGAAAATCGACGTGGTCGAAAAGGAGCTGCGCGCGCTCAATCTCGCCGGGCTCCAGTTCCGCCGCGTCAGCGTGCCCAACGCCAAAACCGGCCAGCCCGGCATCGGCCTCTACACCGAGATCACCGATTACGACGCGTGGTCGCCTACCGAGCTGAATTTCTGGCTCATGAAACTCGCCTGCAAGCTAGAGCCGAAAAATCCGTTCGCCACCGCGACCGATGCCCAGCGCCGCACGTGGCTTGTGCACGTCGGCTCGCAGGCCCTCTTCAACGACCTCGTCACCAAAGGAAAAAATGTCGATGTCGCCGCGTGGCTCCGCACGTGGCGCGAGCAGGCGAAGATTTACCAGGAGCAGAGCAAGAAGTTCTGGCTGTATCGCTGACGCCGCTGCGCCGGCCTTCGCCGCGTGCTAGGTTCACGGTTGGCCGCGGCGGAGTTTTGACGGGCTTTCCGATCCGGCGGTGTTATGCTCATCACGCCGCGATCGCGTCGCGCGCCCCTTCGCCATGAACCAACCGGTCGATCCCCTGGATGAACTGCTCAACCGCTGCGCCGCCGCTCCGGAGCCGCCCGCGCAACTCGCCGCTAGTGTCCGCCGTCGCCTCGCCGCACCGCCGGTCGCGGCGCCGTCCACGTGGGCGGCGCGTCTTGACCTTGTCTGCGCGCGCCCGTCGTTTGCCGCGGCGTTCATCGCGGCGTGCCTGCTGCTCGGACTGTTTCTCGCTGAGGCCCGCCTCACCCGCTGGCATGCCGCCCGCGGCGCCGAGATGGCCCGCAACTACGTGCAACTGATCGATCCGTTGCTCGCACCCGGCCCGCCGGTCGTCGCCACCGCGCCCCGCTCGCCATGAAAAACACGCTTATCGTTCTCGTCCTCGGCCTCACGGCCGCGACCGCGGCGCATTTCGGGTGGTATTATGCTCACCGCCCGTGCACCGGCGATCAGCTCGAATGCCAGCTCGCCTGGATGAAAGCCGAGCTGAAACTCACCGACGCCCAGTTCGCCCGCATCAAGGCGATTCACGAGGTGTCGAGTCCGCGCCTGCTCGCGCTCGCCACGCAAGTCGCGCGGATGCGCGACGAATATGCGGCGTTTGAACGCGCCCGCGTCACCACCGACCGCGTGGATTTCGTGGAGTTCGCCCGCTTCGTCGAGCAGCGCCGCGCGATCGATCGCGAATGCCTCGATTCCTCCCGCCGTCTCGTCGTCGCGACGAGCGATCTCATGACTCCGCTCCAACGCGCGCACTATTTTGGGCTGCTTCCCCCCGCCCTCCAGACCCGCGATCACTCACCCGCCAACTAAAACCACCCGGCTCCCGTGAACGTGGACCGATCCAGCGACGCGACGCAGCTCTGCACCTTGCGCGAAGGCGGCGCCGCCGCGCTGGATGAAATCGTGGCGCGCTGGCAGCGACCGCTCTTCGCCTTCGCGTGGCGCTACCTCCACCACCACGCCGATGCCGAGGACCTCGTCGTCGAAACTTTTGTCCGGCTGCACGCGCAACGCGACCGGCTCCGGCCCGACACCAATCTCTCCGCGTGGCTCTTCACGACGCTCACGAACTTCTGTCACAACCACCACCGCTGGCGCCGCCGCCATCCGGAGCAAAGTCTCGAAGCCGCCCTCGACGCGCCGGCTCCGGCCACACCGCCACCATCGATCGCGTTGGAGGAAGACGAACTCGCCGCCACCGTGCGCACCGCGATTGATCGATTGCCCCACGACCAGAAGACGGCGCTGCTCCTCCATCACTACGAACAGCTTGGTTACCGCGAAATTGCCGCCATCGTCGGCTGCTCAGAGCGCGGTGTAGAAACGCGTCTCTACCGCGCCCGGCAGCAACTCCGCGAAACGCTGCGTCCGCTCCTACGCGAGCTGGCGCCGCACTAACTTTTCGTCGCGCGGCGCACGTTGCCGTCAGCTTTTCTCCGCCGCACCTGCGGCCGGCGCGCTCGTCGGACGAAACCGAAACAGCTGGCTCGTCTTCGTCAGCACCCGGCGTCCCTGGCAGGTGGGCGGTTCAAATTTCCACTGCTGGATCGCGACCACGGCCAGCGCCGCGAGATCGGGATCGGTGTTGGGCTCGACCGCCGGGAGGCGCACGGTGCCCGTCTCATCGATGTAGAAATTCACGTTCACATCGCCCACGTGGCCGCGCGCCGCGAGGGTGCTCGGATAGGACGGCGCCGGCGCCACCAGTGGCGTCGGGATCCGATCGAGTTCGCGCAAGGTCCGGGGAAAATAGCTTTCGTTGATCTGGTGGAGTTTGTTCAACCACGCGTTGATCGACTCCGCCGCAGTCAGCGAGACGACGACGGTGCCCTGCACCTCGAAATTGAAAGTGACTTCGGTCGCCGTCGCGATCGCCTGTCCGCTCAGCCGGGCCGGTTCAAACGTCCACCGCTGCACCGCCGCGAGCGCGACCCGCGCAAATTCCGGATGAGTGTAAGCGATCGCAAGCCCATCATCGACTTTGCCGGCGACATCGACGCTGAAGGCAATGCAAACCTGACCTTCGCGGACACCAGTCTGCACGAGTTCAAATGGAAACGGCGGCAAATCCTGATTCCTGATGCGCAGTTGCTCGAAGCCGGCCATCGGCCGGGTTTGCCCCGCGGCGGTTGCCGCCACCGTCAGGACCAAGAGAGAAACCATCCGGGTGAGTGTGTGCATGATGTGCCTCCGTTCGCCGCGCATAACACCCTCCGACCCGAAAACCCTTCACCGTTGGCGTCATTCCCGCGGACGACCCAAGCTGGATTTTGTCTCGCCGCAGCCGTGGCTTCGTTTAGTTCCCTTCCTCTCAACCCTCGCCATTTTTATGCCCCGCCCCGTCACCCTGTTCACCGGCCAATGGGCCGACCTGCCCCTTGAAAAACTCGCCCCGCTCGTCAAGTCGATGGGCTACGACGGCGTCGAACTCGCCTGCTGGGGCGACCACTTCGACGTCGATGCCGCGGTGAATTCGAAAAAATACGCCCACGACAAATGGTCGCTCCTCCGCGCGCACGGCCTCACCTGCCACGCCATCTCGAGCCACCTCGTCGGTCAGGCGATCTGCGACCGCATCGACGAACGCCACCAGGCGATTCTTCCACCCGATGTCTGGGGCGACGGCGAGCCCGAGGGCGTGCGCCGCCGCGCCGCCAAAAAAATGATTACCGCGGCGAAGGCCGCGCGCATCTTCTTCGACGCCAAACCGGGCCGCGGTTCGCGCGATGAGTTCCCCGGCGTCGTCAACGGTTTCACCGGTTCGTCGATCTGGCATTCGATTTATGCGTTTCCGCCGACGTCGCCGGCGTTCTGGGACGCGGGCTTCGCCGATTTTGGCAAACGCTTCGGCCCAATCCTCGAGGCGTTTGAAAAAGCCAACGTCAACTTCGCGCTCGAAGTCCACCCGACCGAGATTGCGTTCGACATTGCCAGCGCTCAGCGCGCCCTCGAAGCCGTCGGCGGGCACCGGCGTTTCGGCTTCAACTACGACCCATCGCACCTCGGCTATCAGGGCGTCGACTACGTGAAGTTCATCCGCGCGTTTGGCAGCCGCATCTTCCATGCGCACATGAAGGACGTGTGGTGGGGCCATGGCGACGGCACAGTCGGTGTCTTCGGCGGTCACGTCGGCTTCGGCGATGCGCGGCGGTTCTGGGATTTCCGATCGCTGGGCCACGGCGACATCAAGTTTGAGGACATTATCGTCGCGCTCAACGACGTCGGCTACCGCGGTCCGCTCTCCGTCGAATGGGAGGACAGCCGCATGGACCGCATCCACGGCGCCACCGAAGCCGCCGCCTTCGTCCGCAAGATCGATTTTCCGTCGAGCGCGATCGCGTTCGACGCGCAGTTCGATAAGAAAAACCAGTAGCGCGGCAGGGAGTAGTTTTTCAGGGCTGAGGAAGTGCGGAGTAGTCGCTGAATATTTTAAATTCATGAGCATCAAAATAGCCATCATCGGCGCTGGCGGCATGGCCAGCTATCACGCCAAAGGTTTCCGCGAAGCCGGTGCCGACATCGTCGCCCTCGCCGACGTCAACCGCGCCGCCGCCGAAAAATCCGCCACCAAACACGGCATCGGTCGCGTTTACGGCGATGTCGCCGAGATGCTGCACACTGAGCGCGACCTCGAGGCCGTGTCGATCATTGTGCCGAACAAGTTTCACGCGCCCCTCGCGCTGCAAGCCCTCGCCGCGGGCAAACACGTTTTCTGCGAGAAGCCGCCGGCGCTCAGCGCGAAGGAGATGGCGAAAATGCAGGCCGCCGCCGCGAAGGCGAAGCGGACGCTGATGTTCAACTTCAACAACCGCGCGCGTCCCGAAAGCTACGCCATGATGGAATACATCAAGGCCGGCACCGTCGGCACCATCAACACCTGTCAGGCGAAATGGATTCGCCGCGCCGGCATCCCCGGTTTCGGCGGCTGGTTCACCACGAAAGCACTGTCCGGCGGAGGTCCCCTCATCGATTTGCTGCACATGATCGATCTCGGGCTCTATTTCATGGGTTACCCCGAGCCGGCGCACATCCTCGCACGGACTTACCGCGATCACATCGACGACAAATCTTTCAAGGGCCCGTGGGGCATTCCCGACGTCGCCAAAGGCACGACCGATGTCGAGGCGGCGGCGCACGGCTTCGTCACGTTCAAGACTGGCCAGTCGCTGTCGCTCGCCGTCTCGTGGGCCGAGATGAACCAGCGCGAGGAAGTCTCGGTCACATTCCAAGGCGCCAAGGCCGGCGGAATCGTCCGCCGCCTCTTCGGCACCGACGGCATCGACGCCACCGCGATCGACGCCTGCCAGCTCTACACGCTCGAACACGGCCGCCACGTGAACCGCGACATCATCGTCCCGCCCGACGAGACAATGGGCCGCGTGCGCTCGGCGGTGAACTTCGTGCGCACGCTCGAAGGCACGGAGCAGCCGCTCAACACCCCCGACCAAGCGCTCTCGCTCATGAAAATCATCGACGGCGCCTACAAGTCCGCGACGACCGGCCGCCCGGTCGCGCTCTGAGCCGATTCCTCTCAATCCGTCCTCCTCCATGAAACTCAATCGCAAACTTCGCATGGGCATGATCGGCGGCGGGCGCGGCGCCTTCATTGGCTCCGTCCACCGCATGGCCGCCCGCCTTGATGGTGAAATCGATCTCGTCGCCGGCTGTTTCTCCGCCGATCCGGAGAAGTCGAAAGCCTCCGGCGCCGATCTCTTCCTCAATCCGGCGCGCGTTTACGCCACCTACTCCGAGATGGCGCAGAAGGAAGCCGCGCTCCCGGCCGACCAGCGCATCGACTTCGTTTCGATCGTCACGCGCAACAACACGCACTTCGCCGTTGCGAAAAAATTCCTTGAGGCGGGTTTTCATGTCATCTGCGACAAGCCGCTGTGTTTCTCGCTCGCCGAGGGCCGCAAGCTTCGCGAGGTCGTGAAAAAAACCGGCCGCGTCTTCGCGCTCACACACAATTACACCGGCTATCCGATGGTGAAAGAGGCACGCGAGTGGGTCCGCACCGGCAAACTCGGCCGGCTCATGAAAGTCGTCGTCGAGTATCCGCAAGGCTACGCCATCACGGCGCTCGAACAAAAAGGCGACGGCGCGATCTCCAACTGGCGGATGGATCCGTCGGTCGCCGGCATTTCCAACTGCATGGGCGACATCGGCACACATGCGCACAACCTCGCCCGCTACATCACCGGTCTCGAAATCACCGAACTTTGCGCCGAGCTTTCGACGTTCATCCCCGGCCGCCCGCTCGATGACGACGGCAACTGCCTCCTCCGTTTCGCCGGCGGCGCGAAGGGCATCCTCTACGCCTCGCAGGTTTCCAGCGGCGAGGAAAATAACCTCAACATCCGCGTCTTCGGCGCGAAGGGTTCACTGCAGTGGTTTCAGGAAAATCCGAACGATCTCATCTTCAAGAAAGCCGATGGCCCGCAGGTGATTTCGCGCCGCGGTAACAACTACCTCACGTCCGCCGCGCAGGGCGCCACGCGCACGCCGTTCGCACACCCGGAGGGTTTCATCGAGGCGTTCGCCAACGTCTATCGCAGCACCGCCGACGCCATCGCCGACGCCATCGCGGGCCGCCAGCCGCCGAAGGCAGGCTACGATTTTCCGACGATCACCGACGGCCTCGCCGGCATGGCGTTTATCGAGACTGCCGTGAAGTCATCGAAGCGAGGCGCGAAGTGGGTGAAGTTTCCGCCACTCTAATCGCATCACTCCGCCGTCACGCGCACGTCGCCGTCGGCGAACTGGTTCACGAGCCGCTGTCCTTTCCGGACCGCGGCTTTTTTTTGCACCGGCGCACCCGATTCGTCGCGCACGATGGCAAACCCGCGGTGCAGCACCGACGCCGGACTCGCAGCCTGCAACCGTTTCCAGAGAGACAGCAACCGGTGAGATTCCAGCTGCACGCGACCTTCGGGTGACACGCGCTCCAGCGCCGCGCGGACTTCGGCGAATTGCTGCCGCCGCGCCTGCACGCCGCCGCGCAGCGCTGCGCCCAGCCGGTTAATCATGTCGTCCAGCCGCAAAAAACCCTGCTCGATCTGCGCCGCCGGCGACAGCAACCGCAGCCGCGATCGCGCGTGGTCGAGCCGCTCCGTCGCTCGCGCCACCGCGGCGCCGAGCGTCGCCTCCAACGCTTCGCCCGCCTGCTCGGCGCGCTCCGCGCACGCCACGAACCGGCTGGAGATCAATTCCGCCGCGGCACTCGGCGTCTCCGCCCGCACATCCGCCGCAATATCGCAGAGCGTAAAATCGATCTCGTGGCCGACGGCGGAAATGATCGGCACCGTGCTCGCCGCCACGGCGCGCACGAGCAGCTCCTCGTTGAATGCCCACAAATCCTCGATGCTCCCGCCGCCGCGCCCGATCACCAGCAAGTCGAAAATCCCCAGCGCCTGTGCCTCCGCCAGCATCGCGGCCATCTCGGCGGCCGCGCCCTCGCCCTGCACTTTCGCGGGCAGAACGACCACCCGGCCACGCCAGCCGCGGCGCACGAGGATGCGCACGAAATCCTGCACCGCCGCGCCCGTCGGTGACGTGACGAAACCCACTGTGCGCGGCATCGCCGGGATCGCGCGCTTCTTCTCCGGATCGAAAATTCCCTCCGCCGCCAGCCGCGCTTTCAGCGCCTCAAACTCGCGTTGCCGTTGCCCCACGCCGTCCTCAATCACCGCCCGCACGATCAGCTGATACTGTCCGCGCGCCTCGTAAACGCTCACCTCGCCGTAGACGATCACCTGCTGACCGTCGCGCAGTTTCACCGTCTGCCGCGTCGCGTCGCCGCGAAACAGCACCGCGCTGAGTTGCGCGCCGGCGTCCTTCAACGAAAAATAAACGTGCCCGCTTGCCTGGGCGCGGAGGTTCGAGACTTCGCCGCGCACCCAGCCCGGTCGGATGCCGCCCTCGAGCAGCGCCTTCACCCGCCGCGTGAATTCGCTCACGCTCTCCGCGCGCGCGCCGGCGGCGCGATCGCCGCCGAGATCGAGTTCGCGTTCAGCCTTCACGTTTCGCGAATTTTTTCCGCAGCAGTTGCACCGACACGACGGCGATGGCCAACACCGCGAGACCGGCGCCGACGAGCTTGAAGTTGCCATTCATGATGCCCTGTCCAAGCACCACCGCCCCCGCCGCCCACGGCAGCACGCACAGCCACGAAGCGATCATATAAATTCGGAACGGCACTTCCGCCAGCCCCAGAATGTAGCCTTGCACGGCGTAAGGCGAACCGGTGAGGCGCACGACCAGAATGACTGCGAGTGCGTTTTTTTCTGTCACGCGCGGGACGCTGTAGCCGTAGCGTTTCATCAGACCGGTGAGCACCGGGCGCAGCGCGAAACGCGCGAGCCAGTAAATCAGCGCCAGGTTCAGCGCGAGGATCACGAGCGTGAGCGCGAGCACGCCTGCCAGACCGAGTTGCGGCGCGAACAACTCGCCCGCCGGAATGGTGAACGCCAGCAGCGGCGCGCCCGCGGCCGGCAACAACAGCATCGCCATGAAAAATGCGATCGGCCCCGCCGCGCGAATCGTCGCCAGCCCACGATCCTTGACGCCGACCAGATCGACGCCGCGCAAGAGCAGCACCGCAACGAGGATCAAACCCGCCGCCAAGACTGCTAGTTTCACGACCGGCAGTTTCTTTTTTTGCAGCGGAGCTTCGGGCGACACCATGCGCCGAGCCTGCCCACCACCGCGCGCCACCGTCAAGAACTCGCCGAACGACGGCGACGTTGTGGCCAAGCGCAGTATCTGGGTCTTTGACGCCACGCGCTTCGTGCCTCTCGCCCACACCAGCAAGTCGGAAGATTCGAGTCCCACTTGGGTCGAGAAACTCACCCGCGTCGGCACCGTGCCATTCGCCACAAGATCGCGAAACCAGCCGCGTTCACCCTGAACACCCGCCCCCCCCGGTTGGCCTAGCCCTCACTCAGTCGGGGCCCGCAAAAAACGTCTTCCCACCACCGACCTGCGCCCTACGCTGCCCGAGCGTCCGCATGAAACTCACCATCGTCATCCCCTGCTATAACGAGGCCAAGACCATCCGCACCATCGTCGACCGCGTGCGCGCCGCTCCGATCAAGCACAAGGAGATTATCATTGTGGACGACTGCTCGCGCGACGGCACCCGCGATCTGCTGCGCACGCAAATCGCTCCGCTCGTCGACAAAATCATTTTCCACGAGGTCAACCAGGGCAAGGGCGCCGCGCTTCGCACCGGCTTCCAGGCCGCCACCGGCGACGCCGTCATCGTGCAGGACGCCGACCTCGAATACGATCCCCAGGAATATCCCCGGCTCCTGCAACCGCTCATCGACGGCCGCGCCGACGTGGTCTTTGGCTCGCGCTTTTCTGGCGGCGACGCTCACCGCGTCGTCTATTTCTGGCACATGATCGGCAACAAGTTTCTCACGCTTTGCTCGAACATGGCCACGAACCTCAACCTCACGGACATGGAGACGTGCTACAAACTATTCCGTCGCGATGTGCTGCAAAGAATCACTATCGAGGAGAACCGCTTCGGCTTCGAACCCGAAATCACCGCGAAGATCGCGAAGCTGCGCGTGGTCATTTACGAGGTTGGCATCAGCTATTACGGCCGCACCTACGAAGAGGGCAAAAAGATCGGCTGGCGTGACGGCTTCCGCGCCCTCTGGGCCATCGGCAAATACAACTTTCTCCGCTGACGGGCGCCGCGAATCGTGCTGCCCTCGCTGGAATCCCATGGTCAATCCGGCGCCCATCAATTCCGCCATGAACTGATCGTCGACGAGCGCCAACTCCAGTTCGGTCCATGCCCATTGATTTGATTAGCAGCCTGCTCGTTTTCTTCGGCGTCGTGTTTGGACTGGCTTGGCCTTTGGCGGCGCGATTGCCGCTGGCGGCTGCGGAAAAAATCGCCGCCAGCTTCATGCTGTCGCTACTCGGCGTCTTCTTGTTCGCTTGGTGCGTTTATGTGTGGGCGATCCCGGCGGCAGTGTTGTGGGTGTTGCCTGCGCTTGGTGCGTTTGGTTTAGCCATCGGCCTCCGCGATCTCGACGCCGCGTGGCGCGACACCGACGGGCGCGCTCTCCTCATCGGCCAACTGATCGTGACCGGCTGGTGTCTCGGCTGGCTCGCCACGATCGCCAGTTACGCGGGCGGCGGTTGGACGAGCGACTGGTTCGAACACTGGGAGCGCGCGCGCTTCTTCCTCGAACGCCTGCCCCTCGATCAAAAATTTCTGGGGACTTACACGCTGACCGCGCGACCGCCGCTGGCGAACGTCGTCACCGCCGCGTTGCTTTTCGTCACGCGAGCTGACTTCGCCCACTTTCAATTCGTTTCGACGCTGCTCGCGAGCCTAGTCTACCTGCCCGCCGCGCTGCTCGCGCGCCGCTTCGGTCGCGACGTACGCACCATCTCCCTTTGCGCGGCGCTGTTCCTCGTCAACCCACTGCTGGTGCAGAATGCGACCTTCGCGTGGACGAAGTTGCCCGCCGCGGCATTCGTGCTGACGGCGCTGTATTTCTTCCTGCGCGCGCAGGAGCGCGGCTCAGCGGCCAGTGTCGCGGTGCTGTGCGCGGCGAGCCTCGCGGCCGGATTCCTCGCGCACTACTCCGCCGGCCCCTACGCCGTGTTGCTCGCCCTCGGCTGGATCGGACTCGGCTGGCCGCGAAGGCACGAACGCGAATGGCAACGCGCCACCTCGCTCGCCGCGGGCACCGGTGCCGTCGTGCTCGCGACGTGGTTCAGCTGGGCCCTCGCAACCTACGGGGCGCACGAAACCTTTTTTTCCAACAGCAGCGTGACGGCCGCGGAAAGCAACCACGGCAGTCTGCTCGCGAAGATTGCACTGAATCTTCGCGACACGCTCGTGCCGCATTTCCTACGCTCGCTCGATGCGTCGCTGATCACGCAACTCAGCTCGTGGGGCCACTGGAGCGATTGGGTTTTCCAGTGTTACCAGCTCAACCTCCCGCTGGCTTGCGGTTGCCTCGCGTGGCTCGCCATCGCGCGTGAACTGTGGCGCGTCTACCGCACAGCGGCAGTGCACGATCGGATTTTCTGGGGAATGTTCATCGCGGGAGTCGTGCTGCTCGGCGTCGGGACCCATGGAGCGCGCGACGTGTGGGGCCTCACGCATATCTGCCTGCAGGCTCTCGTGCTGCTGGCGGTCGCGTTTCTCGCGGCACGGTGGGGCGTACTCGAACGGGCTTGGCGGCTGGCTCTGATCGCAGGCGCGACCGTCGATTTGTCGCTCGGCATCCTGTTGCATGGCGGCGTGCAAAGCTACGCATTCGACCGCTGGTTCGCCGCTGGCGGGGTCTCGAATCAGACCCTGCACAGCTACACCGAGTCGGCCTTCATGAACCTCGCCGCGAAAATCAAACATCACCTCGCGTTCTTCTCCGACACCTTCGCCGCTCCGCTGGCGGCCGTGCTCGGCGCACTGGCGCTGTTGCTCGGGCTCGCACTTTGGCGCGCGCGCCAGCCGCGGGCGTCAAGAAACGGCGTTGCCTGACCGCGGCCCTCCGGTTCTCCTTTCTCCAGTGCCCACGCCGACCGTCGCCCTCGTCATTCCCGTCTTCAACGAAGCGGCCGTGCTGCCCGAACTCTTCGCGCGGCTCACCACGCTCTTCGACGGCGGCCACGGCTGCGAGTGGCGCGCGGTGTTGGTCGACGACGGCAGCCGCGATCAGACTGCGGCGCTCATTCGCGCCCAACTCGCCAGCGATCCGCGGTTTGAGCTCGTCGAACTCTCGCGCAACTTCGGTTTTCAAGCCGCGCTCTCCGCCGGCCTCGCTCAGGCCCGCGGCGCCGACGCCGTCGTCACGATGGACGCCGACCTGCAGGATCCGCCCGAGGTCATCCCCGAACTGATCGCGGCCTGGCGCGGCGGCGCCGAGATTGTGCGCGCCGCGCGGCGGTCGCGGGCGGAAACCGGCGTGCGCCGCGCCGGCTTCGATCTGTTTCACACGCTGTTCGGCCGGCTCACCGATTTTCCCATCGAGTCCAACACCGGCACTTTCGGTCTCCTCGGCCGCGACGCGATCGAGGCGTTTCACCAGCTCCCCGAGCGTCATCGCTTTTTCCCCGGCCTGCGCGCCTGGATCGGATTTCCCGCGACCGATGTGCTCTACGATCGGCAGGAGCGCGTGGCGGGGCAGCCGCAGCAGACGTTGCGCCGGCTCGTGCGCTACGCCCTCGACGGCGTGTTCAGTTTCTCACACCTGCCGCTGCGAATGCTGACCTACGCCGGGCTGTTCATCGCGTTCATGGGCTTCTCAGCCGGCGTGTTTTTTATTCTCTGGCGGTTGCTTGGATTTGAAAACTCCCAGCAAGGTTTCACGACGCTCGTGGTGCTCGTGCTTTTCCTCGGTGGCATCCAGTTGATCGGCATCGGTGTGCTGGGCGAATATCTCGGCCGCATCTACGACGAAGTGAAGCAGCGCCCGCTCTACGTGGTGAAGCGCTGCACCGGCGGCCAGCGATGAACCGGCTGCGCTGGCTGCCCCTCGCGCTGCTCAGCGCCCTCGTGACGGTCGCCGCGGGCTCGCTGCTGTTCTCGACGTTCATGATGTATGACGACGAGGGCTATGTGCTCTTTTCGCTGAAGACGTTTACCGAAATCGGCGGGCTCTACGAACGCGTTTTCAGCCAATACGGTCCGTTCTTTTTTCTCTTCAACCAGCTGCTGCATCTCGCCGGATTTGAGTTCACCAACACCGGCGGCCGGCTGCTCACGCTCGTCTGCTGGCTTGGGTCGTGTGGATTGTGCGCGTCGCTGGTGTGGCGGCTCACGCGATCGCACGTGGCGACGGTGGCCACGCTCGGCGGAGTTTTTCTGCACCTGTGGCCGATGGTCAGCGAACCATCGCATCCGGGCGGCTTCATCGCGCTGGTCACCGCCCTCGTCGCGTGGTGTGGCGTGCGCTGGATCGATCAACCACGACGACTCGCCGCGACCGTCGGCCTCGCGGGCGCGGCGCTGTTACTCACCAAGATTAACGTCGGTGTTTTTCTTTTCGCGGGTGCGGGCGCGTGGTGGGCGCTGCATCTCGAAACGCACTCGCCCAACCGGCGAACCCGCGCGTGGCTCGTCGGCGTGGCGCTGGCGCTGATGCCCGTCGCGTTGATGCGGGCGCAATTCAAACTCGAATGGGTCGTCACCTTTGCCGGCATCGCCGCCTCGGCTGGCGCAACGACGGTCATCGCAGCGACCTGCGGCGCGGAAACGCGCACGCGCTGGCGCGATCTTACGGCGCTCGCCCTCGCGGCCGGCGCGGTCGCCGGCGTGACGTTTGGCGCGATGCTCGCCCAAGGCTCGTCGCCGCACGCACTGCTCGAAGGCTGGCTGCTCAATCCGCTGCGTTTTCCCCAAGCTTACAGCGCCTTCGTGAAATGGCGCGCCGGCGCGGAGCCGCTCGCGCTCGCCTCGCTGGTGCTGGCCGCTGGGATCGCGGCGCGCCCCAGTGCGACCGCGATGCGCCTGATCGCGATCGGACGTCTGGTCGCGGCGGGCGTTTTTTTCGCGAGCCTGGTGGCGACGTGGTCGCTCAACTCCCACGCCTTCGCCCTGTCCTACGGTCTTAGCGCGGCATGGCTTTTCGTGATGCCGCTCGACGGCGATCGCGCGACGCAATCGGCGCGCGCCTGGCTCGCGCTGCTCCTCGTGCCGCAGACGCTCCACGCGTTTCCCGTCGCGGGCAGCCAGATCAGCTGGGGCACGTTTTTGTGGGTTCCGCTGGCGGCTCTCGGCGTGCACGACGCGGTGCGCGTGCTGACGCCAGGTTGGCCGGTCGCGCGCCAGCGGCTGCTCGCCGTGACGGGAGCGGCGCTCATGGTCGCGACGATTGCACGGTGCGCGAACTTCACCTGGGTCGGCCTCGCGCGGCTGCGCGACAGCGACTCGCTCCGCCTGCCCGGCGCCGAAATGCTGCGCCTACCGGAAAATTTCACGACAATGCTGCGCCTGCTTTCACGCAATGCCTCCGCGCACGCCGACGTGCTTTTCAGCCTGCCGGGGATGCACAGCTTTCATCTCTGGACCGATGTTCCGCCGCCGACTTCGCTCAACGCCACGCACTGGTTCACCCTGCTCACGCCCGCCCAACAGGAAGCCATCCGCGTGCGACTCGAATCCTCACCGCGCTCGTGCGTGATCGTGCAACGCAACCTCTACGAGTATCTCCTTAATGGCGGCATCGCCACCGAGTCGCCGCTCACCGTCTGGCTGCACACCCACTACGAGACAGTCTTCTCGATCGAGACCTACGATTTCATGGTGCGCAAAGGCCGGCACATTGCTCCGCTCAGCACCGCGAGCCTGTTTGAGGCGACACCCGGCGCCGGCGCGCACTACAAGATTTCCCTGACACTGGCGGAGACCGCACTGCGCGGTATCACCAGCATCCAACTCTGCCGCTTCGATGGTGACGTGAGCACACCGGTGACAACTTGGACGGCCACCGACTCGCAGCTCGACATCACACCGCTCAACTCCGCCGGCGCCGCTGCGGGCCCCACGAGTCGGGCCCGCTATCCCTTCGACGCGACTGGTGTGCTGCGGCTCGACCTCCTGACCGATCGTTTTCCGCCCGGCTGTCCGCTTGGCCATTGCGTGCTCTACTTGCTCGACGCGACCGGCCGCCGCGCTGCCGAAGCACGCTTCGTCCGCTAACCGCGCCGACGCGCCACCAGCAGCAGGCTCACGCCAAACGGCAACGGCAGACGCCATTTCGCCATGCCGACAAAAAGCGCACCGAGCAGCGAATTGAGCCAGCGCGGCGGCAGGCGGTCTTCGGTGCGCGCGGTCGCGGGAGCGCCAAGTCTTGCGCGGAGCGCGCGCCACTTCCGCACGAGCCACACCGCGGGATAAACGGCGACGTTAGTGTAATTGACGTAAACGATTTCCCATTTCTCCTCCGGAAAAAGCGCGCGAAGCTGTGCGCGCCGGTAGCGGCGAAAATGGTGCAGTGCCACGTCCCAGTCGCTCCACAACGCCATGCTGGCCGGCACCGTCACCGCGGCGAGGCCGCCGGGTTTTAGCAGCCGGTGAAAGCCAGTCACGACCGCGGCGTCGTCTGGCACATGCTCAAGCACGTCGAGCGCGGTCACGTATTCCAACGAGCCGTCGGGTAACGGCACGCGATCGCCGGCGAGGCTGAGAATCTGTTCTGGGCGGAAACGCGTGCGCAACATCCGCAGCGCCTCCGCATGATCGTCGAGTGCGAACACGCGGCAGTGGGTCTCCATTTCCTTCGCGAAGAGTCCTGTCCCCGCCCCACAGTCGAGCAATGTGTCCGTCGGCTGAGGCGGCCGCGTCCGCTGAATCCAATCGCGCACGAAGCGGCGCTTGCCGGCATAATACCAGTGTTCACCCTCCAGGGCGGCGATGTTGTCGTATTCGGCGGCGTCCATGGTGGCGGGAAGACGTTGTTTCGCGGCGCGGAGTTCTCCAAGTTCAAAAGCGTGCCGCGCCCCGCCACTTCGCCGTCCGCCGGATTTCTCATCACGCTCGCCGTGCTTCTCGCGATCGCGCATGCCGTTCTCGCGGTCACGGCAACCGCGGACAAGTCGATGACGTCGGACGAAATCGCCCACCTGACCGCCGGTCACGCCTACAACACGCGCAGTGATTTTCGGCTCCAGCCCGAGAACGGCAACCTGCCCCAGCGCTGGGCCGCCCTTCCGCTCCTACTCGCCGGTGCGCCACTGCCGCCCACCACGCTCGCCTCGTGGCGCGAGGCCGATATCTGGAACTACGGTCACACGTTTTTCTACGAACACACGCTCGCCGCCGGTTGGTTCCTGTTTGCCGGGCGCGCCATGATCGCGCTGATCAGCGCGGCGACCGGGCTGCTGATTTTCTTCTGGTCGCGTGCGTTCTTCGGCTGGCGCGGCGCATTTCTTTCGCTCGTCTTGTTTGTCTTTTGTCCGGCGTTTCTCGCGCACGGCGCGCTCGCGACTTCGGACGTCGTGATGGTTTTCTTTTTTCTCGCAGGTGTCGGCGCCTGGTGGCGCCACCTCGAATACCCGGGCGGGTTCGGCGCCGCGCTGAGCGCCATCACGCTCGGGCTAGCGTGCGTCGCGAAATTTTCCGCTGTGCTACTCGGACCGATGTTTGCGCTTTGCGCGCTCGTTTGGCTCATCGGACGCGTGCGCTCCGTCGGTTGGCGCGCGCCGCTCGGGCGGCTCGCGCGCACGAGTGTCCTCCACATCATCGTCGCTTGGGGTGTGATTTGGCTGTTCTACGGCTTCCGCTTCAGCGCGTTTGCCCCGGCGCTGGCCGAGGGCGCCAGCTTCAATCACGGCTGGGGCTGGCTCGTCTCCGATCTCGGCTGGCCGCGCGCGATCATCCTGCGGTTGCGCGACTGGCAGGCGCTGCCCGATGCGTTTCTCTACGGCTTCACGTTTGTGATTCAATTTGCGAAGGCGCGGGGCGCGTTTCTCAACGGCGACTACCGTGTGACCGGCTGGACGGCTTTTTTTCCATATGCGTTCTTGGTGAAGAACACCCTGCCCTCTCTACTGTTGCTCGTCACGGGCGTGATCGCGATCGTTCAGCTCGGCGGCAAAGATCTGCTTCGGCGACTGCGACCGTGGACGCCCCTACTCGCGCTCTTCAGCGTCTATTGGGCGACTTCGCTCATGAGCCACCTCAACATCGGTGATCGCCATATTCTGCCGACGTATCCAGTGCTGTTCATCGCCGCCGGCGCGTTCGGCGCGTGGCTTGATTTGCGGCGACCGCGCGCGGCGTTCCTTGTCGGCGCGCTCGTCCTCTGGCACGTCGGCGCTTCATGGATCTCGCGACCAAACTACATCGCCTATTTCAACTCGATCGCGGGCGGCCAAGAAAACGCCTGGCGCCACCTCGTCGACAGCTCGCTGGACTGGGGTCAGGATTTGCCGGGATTGAAGGCGTGGCTCGACACCCACGCACCTGGCGAACGCGTTTTCCTTTCCTACTTCGGCACCGGCGACCCAGCGTATGAAGGCATCCGCGCCACCCCGCTGCTTTCACTGCCGGAAGTCGGCCCGCGCCATCGCGGCCAGGCTTTGGCTCCCGGCGTTTACGCCATCAGCGCGACAATGCTCCAGCAGGTTTACAGCCCGGCGAATGGCGCTTGGACGCTCGCCCGTGAAAAAGAGTTTCAAGACCTGCGCGCCATCGAGCCGCAACTCCTCGCCTATCAAAACGACGCCGCGCAGCGCAATGTCTTGGTGCACGACGCGCCGGCGGAAAAATGGGAATTTGCTTGGCGTCGCTACGACTGGCTGCGGCTTGCGCGACTCTGTCACTACTTGCGGGTGCGCCCCGCCGAAGCGAACATCAACGGCTCTATTCTCGTCTATCGACTGAGCACAGAGGAACTCGCCGGCGCGACCGGCGGCACGCTGCACGACTGGGAAGCGCTCATCGAGCGGACTGTGAACCAACGCGCGCCCTGAATCAACGTGCGCCAGCCGTCGAGACGTAGAGTGCGTAGGGGGAAGGCACCGCCACCCGCACGAAGTCGCGGCTTGCACCCGGCGGACGCAGGGTCGCCGGATGAGGTTGATCCTCGAGCACCAGCACGGCATCGGGCGGCTCCACCAGCGCCGCCGGCAGAGCACCCCAAAGGCGCGCACTTGGGCCGCCCTCCGACAGAAAACGACTCAGCAGCGGATAGGGAAAACCGTGCCGCGTGACGACTCGGAGCGAACTCACTCGCGCATCCAACACCGCCCGTAGGCAGGCCTCCTGTCGCATACCTTCAGTCGGATCAAAACGGAAATAATTTTCCCAGCGCGTCCACTCCCCGAGGCACGGAGCAGTCCACAACGGCCGGTCAGAAGTCTCGGCGGACGGCAGCCAGCCCAGCACGCAGACCGCGACGGCCGTGGCGAGACCACGTGGACCAACGCACTCAGCGACGCGAGCGACGACGGCTGCGAGCACGAGAAACGCAGGCAGTTGGAGGCGCGCGCCCGCGGGCTGCCACTTGAGCGCGACGCAATAGAGTAGCGCGCCACCCGCCAATAAAATCCCAATGACCCTCACATTCGCGCCCCGCGGCTTTACCCGAAACAGCAAGAGCGGAACTGCAGCAAGCCCCAGGAGAAACTGCGCCGGCGCACCCGCCACCATCTCGTCGCGCGGCCCCCACGCCACGCCGTAGCGCAAAACCCATAGCGTCGTCCGACGGTCGTTCACGTCGAGTCCGAGCCAGTCGTGCAGTCGCACGACCACTGAGCAAACTTTCCGGTTAATCAGTGGCGATGGAGTGGTGAGGTGTAGCGTGGCGTTGCGCAGGGCGTTGGAAGCCACGCTCTGCCAAGTGCGTAATTCTAGGCCCTGCGCTCCGCCATCCTCTGCGCGGTGCACCCCCAGCGGCGTGCCATACCATTCAATATTTCGCCAGGCATGCGCCGCTGGGAGCAGCAGGGCGGCGCCCGCCAATAGGGCCGCGCCCCGCGGATTTCGCCATGCGGCGGCAGCCAACAACACCAGCGGCAGCGGCACAAATATCAACGCCGTGGTCTTGGTGGCCAGCGAGAGACCGCAGGCCACGCCGGCGGCGAGCCATTCACCGCGCTGGCGGCAGCCTGGTGGCGCCGCCGCCAACCGCAGCGCGAACCACGCGAATATCCCAAGCCAGTCGGCGACCATCAGATCGTTTTTCGCCCCACTCGCTGCATGCCACGCCATGGGCAGCGTCGCGACCATCACAGCCGCCAGCGCCTGCGCCGCGCGCCCCGCGCCAAGTTCGCGCGCCAGCAGACTGGCGACAACGAGACCGAGACCGTAGGCAAGCCACGACGGAAAGTTCGCCCAGCCATCACCACCGGAAAGCAACAGCGCGTGCGCCTGCATCATCTCGCAGAGCGGAGGCATCATCAGCGCGCGATCGTCGAGCGTCACAAAATGTTGCACGCCGCGCTGCTGGAGCCACATCAGCTGGCGGGTCAAGTGATAGCTGAGCGCGTCGGGCGTGTTCGGGGGTGAGAGCATTGCCGTCACCAGCGAGAGCGTGAGCAAACCGGCCAGCGCTGCTGCCAAGATACGCAACCACCATCCGTCAAGTCGTGGGTAGATCGGGCCACCGCCGCGCCTCGACACCCGCCACGCGAGAATCGCGAGTGCGCTATCGATCGCGATCCAGGCACCCAGCACCGGGCCGAAACTCAGCGCGCGGCAGGCGCTCAATACCTCGGTTAGGACCAGCACGGCTGCGGCCCATGCGAGAGCGGCGCGGACTGCCGCCGCGCGCCAGCCGCGGGCCGGTGCGCGGGCTTGGCCTAGCCACACCAGCAGTGGGAGCGCTGCGAATTCGAGTGCGCCGGCAACCATGGCTCAGGCCTGCCCCCGCCATGAGCGCAAACCCTCGCGGACGAAGTGCGTGAGAAAACCGAGCAGGCAGATGAAAAACGCCCAAACCAGCGGCTGCTCAAAGGCAAAATAACGATCCGCGGAGCGCATAATCACGTCGCCCGGGACATGGCCCGCCAGATTCGTCAACACGACGCCCGCGAGCGGATCGGCCCACAAACTCACCATTAGCAGCACGCTCGTGAGACCAGCGAAACGGCGCACGGCGACAGGCGCGGTCGCCTCCAGCGGCAACCGCCAGAGCAGCGGCGCCATCCACAGCGCGAAGACCCAGCGATAGGCGTAGTTGGTGCCGGCAAAAAAACAGCCGGTGACCAGCACCGCCCCGAGCACAAAGCTCCACCAGATCGCCCGATCCTCCGCGCGGATGATCCACGTCGAAAATATTTTCGCGCGTCCATACGCCACCACACCGATCGCCCCGAGCGCGAGCGCCACACCATGTGCGACGCGATTGGAAAGACCGATGGCTTCAAACCCATTGGCTGCACCAAACGTCATCAACCCCTCGGCCTTCGGCAGGTAGCCGCTGATACGCCCGAGATCGGGCGCAACGTTATACCCCACCACGACGAGCGCCAGCACCGCCAAGCCCACGCGCCACCGCACCTCGCGCACCGAAGCACCCGCCAGCAGAATCAACCCGGCCAGCGCCGGGTAAAATTTCAACCCCGCCGCCACCGCGACCAACCCGACCGGGACAAGCCGCACCGCTCGGTGCTCCGAGAGGAGACACGGCACGACCGGCGCCAGCAGCATGAAGACGACGAGATCGTTGTTCGCGCGATTCATCGCCAGCAGGATCGGCGAACTGCACAGCACGGCGAGATACCAGAGCAACTCGCGCGGTGTGCGCGGTCGCAACCCCGCGACCGCAGTGACGAAAAAGCCCGCAACGATCACGAAACCGACCCGGATATTATCCGCCCGCGTCAGCCCGAGATCACGGAGGTGAAGCCACCAGTGCGAATAAATGTGCGGGCGGTTGAAGTAATCAAGGTGGTTGATCGCGAAAGGATCGCGTCCGAGTGCGAGGGCATCATTCGACGCCAGAATGGCAAAGCTATCGAGAAACCACACTCCGTAATGATTCGTGCCGACAGCGAGAAACAGCCCGGGATAAAAAACGAAACTGGTAAAATAACAGGCGGCACCCACCACCAGCAGCCACCAAAGCCGACGTGGCGAGTGCGTCGGAATCATGGTGCAACCGCGAGCGGCGCCATTTCTACCGGCGGCGCGGCGCATTCTTTTTCTGGCGGATCCTCAATGGCGATGAGCCGGCTCAGACGCGCCCAGCGCGCGCCGAAGCGTTTCTCGGCGATCGGTTCGAGCTTGAAGCTGTCGGGCATGAGATCCTCCGGATCGACGCCCATGTCGCCGCGCGCGGAGGTCGGCCGCAGCGCCTGGGCGATGATGACCTCCGTGAACGTGCCCTCCTTCAGATGATATTTGATCTGCGCGGCGCGCTGGCGGCCCACGCCGTTGATCACCGTCGGCACGTGCCACAAGACGTAGGGGAGCGTGGATTTGTTCGTGATGAATAGCAGTCGGCCGGGGCGTTCGAGCAGGAGGTCGTGCTCCCACTCGACTTCCTGCATCACCAGATTTTGGTTCGTGTAGAGCCGGCGCGACATCGCCGGCAGGTCCCAGCCGAGCAGCCACACCCCAAGGCCCAGCGCGGCGAAACGCGTGGCCACCGGGCGCCGATCGTCGAGCCAGCGGAAAAACAACGCGGCCAGCAACGCGAGCAGGAAACACATCGGCAGGGCGAAACGCGCCGCGATGACGTCATCGAGCCGGCTCCAGTAATAAAACATCAGCATCGCAAGGTTGGCCGCAATGCCGGCGCCAATCGCGATCAGCACGAACGGCGCAGGTGGAACTTCACCGCGTTCCGGTGCGCGGACCCAACGCCAAATCAGCGCCAGCGCCCAGATCAGCGCCGCGACTCCGAGCTCCGACAGATACCACGAGTTGGCGAGCGCCGGATCGAAGTTGAAAAAGAAATTCCACGCCCCTTTGAGATTGTTCGAGAGGTAGCTCGCGCTGAAACGCGCAGTCTGGCCGGTGCCGAGCTGCCAGAGCAGCGGAGCATCGTCGACGATGCGCTTGAGCCACACGTAAGGCACGAGCAGCAGCGGCGCGAAAATCGCCGGCCAAGACAGGATCACCCACCCGGCGCGTCGCCAGCCCGCGACGATCACAATCGCGACCGGGACGACGAAGAGCACCGATTCGTAGCGACTCTGCGACAGCAACACCGTGCCCACCACGAGCAGCGACAACCGATCCGGATCAGGCGCGCGCAGCCACAAGATCGCCAGCGCAGTCACCAGCGCGAGCATGACAAGGTTGTGGAGTTCCATGCCGGCGCCCGTCGCATTCTGGCCGAAAAGCGGCATCGTCGCGAGCAACCCGACGGCGAGAAGCGCGGGACCGCGGCGGCCGGTCAGCGCTTGCGCGAGCCAGTAAACCAATCCGAGGCACAGTGGCGTGAGCGCGGCGTTGACGAAAAAAATATTCGCGATCCGAAAGCCGGTGAGGTCGTGGGCGAGCGCGACTAGAAACGTGAAAAAATACGGGCGCTTGTCCAGGAACGTGTCGATGGGCGTCCACGAACCGGCGATTTCGTAAGCGCGAATGACGGTGCCGATTTCCTTCGTCGCGTGCATGTGCAGCGCCGTGCCCTGCAGGACATATTCATCGAAGAGCACCTTGTGTTTGAACGGATCGCTCCAGAGCGCGAAGACCGTCGCAAACACGAGAACCACTCCGACCCAGCCCGGCCGGCGCAGCCACGCGAGCCACACCGCGCCGCGTGGCGCGGCCACGCGCCAGCCGTAGAAAATCAACGCCGTGAACAAGCCCAGCATGTAATAATAACCCCAGGTCTTGATCAGGCTTTTGGCCGCGAAGGGCGACACGCTGAAAAATCCCGTCAGGAGCGCGAGGACTGCGAACAAGACGAAGAGCCTCAGGCGGCGCGGATCGGGCGCGGTGCGAAGGAGGCGGAGCAGCGGCGGTATCACGGCTCGGAGTGGTGGACTGGGCGCGGCGCGCAAGCGGATCGGCGGCTTACGGCAGCATCCGCACAAAATTTTCGAGATACGCGCCGCGGATCTTTTCGATCTCGGCGCGGTCCTTCGGCACTTCGTGTGGCACCGGATCGGGCGCAGTGAGGACAGCGGCGCCTTCGCGGATTTCCTTGAGGCGGCTGAGGCGCGAGAGCGTGAGCGCTTGCAGCCGTTCCTCGCGAACCGGCTCAAGCACGAAGTTCGGCCCGAGGTCGTCGCCCTCGCGCAGCGTCATGCGGCCGGTGTCGGCATCGATGTTGAAGCGTTGAAAAACGTAGATGGCGGAAAACGTGCGGTTGCGCATGTGAAACACGAGCGCGTCGCGTCGCTTCTGCGCCTGTAGCACCGGCGTCGAGGAAACCTGGTGCGCAATCCAAAGGATCGAGTCGTTGTCGATGACGAGGTAGTCGTGGCGGGGCTGCTCGGCGATAAACTCGCGGCGCCACGCGGTCTCCTTGCCGGGAAGATATTCCTGCGAATAGGCGTGCGCGGCCATCGACGGGATGCTGCGCGACAATAACCCGAGCAGGGCAACGCCCAGCAACGCGCGCATGATGATCGGGCGGGAAAATTGCGGCAGCACCGCCAGCACGGCGATGACCATGCCGAGTTGCGTCGGCAGGCTGAGCCGGCGGATCACGATGTCGTCAAACTGGCCGTAAAAATAACACATGAGCAGCGCGAATTGCGCCGCGAAACCGAAGGCAAACAGGGTCACGACCACTACCACCGGTGGCTCGCTGGCCAGAGTGCGGAGGCGTTTGACTACCAACAGCGCGAAGAACGGCACGGCGATGCATCCGAGCACGGAGAGGACGATCGAGTTGGGTTGCTCAGTGGCTTTCGCGAAGAGGAAATTTACGGCGTGGGAAAGATTGCCCACCAGATAGTCCGCGGAAAACGGCGAAGTGGAGCCGGGTTTGCTGGCGAGTTCCCACGACGACGTCCGCACATCAAAAATCCGGTGTTGCAGCGGATAGTGGACCATGAGCAGCGGCGCAAACATGGCGGGCCACGAGAGTATGATCCGGCCTTCGCGTCCCCACACCCAGAGGATCAGCGCCGCCACGGGCAGCAGAAAAATCACCGACTCGTAGCGCACCTGCGCGAGCAGCAACGCCGCAAAGCAAAAGGCGGTGAGCGAGGGCTCGTCGCGTTTATCCACGAAGCGCGCGCCAAGCAGCAGCGTGGCGAGGATCATCACGAGGTTGAGCAATTCGAAACCGCCGCCGGTGGCGTTGTGCGCGAGCAGCGGCAGACCGGCAAAAAGCGTGACCCCCAACCAACCGGCAGCGCGGCCTGCAAGCCGCCGGCCGAGCAGGAACACGAGACCGAGGAACACAAATGTCAGTCCGGCGTTGAGAACAAATGCATTGGCCGGACGGTAACCGATGAGGTCGTGCAACAGGGAAACGAGGAACGGAAAGAACAGCGGCCGCTTGTCCACCATCCCATCGAGGATCGCGAAGGTGCCTTGGATGTCGTTGCCGCGCATGGGCACCGCGACGGTCTTGTCGAGGTGCATGCTCATCGACGTGCCGAGGAGCATGATTTCGTCCATCACGATTTTAAAACCGAAGGTCTCATGCACGAGGAGCACCACGCCACCCAGCGCCACGATCCCGACGGAGATCCAGTCGACTGCGTGCCAGCAGAAGGCGGCCAGTTCACTGCGCCAAGTTCGCCACAGCGCGTGCAGGAAGATAACAAATGCCACCAACACGAGCCAGAAGCCCGCCTTGGAAACAAATCGGATCGCCGCCTGATCGGGCACCAGCCAGAATCCAAGCAGGACCGCCGCGAGCGAAACGACTCCAAGCAGCCAGACGCGCCGGTCGCCGAGCCACGAAGCAAGAGGAGTGCGATGCATGCGTGACGGAAGGTTGAGCGTATCCCGACGAAATGAAAAGCCTGTTGGCGCCGTCTTCCGACACAAAAAAGCCGCCCACAACGCGGGCGGCTCGAAAACTGAAATCAATCCAGCCGTTTACGGTGAGTAGGTGACCGTGCGCGCGCCGGCGATGCCGTCGACCGTGAGAGTGACACCTTGGGTGAAGCCGGACGGATAGGTCTCGTTGGCGACAGTGTTGAGTGCCTTCACATAGTTCGTGGAGCCAACGAGGCTGCCCTGCGTCACCGACGACACGCCGTTTTCCAGAAAATACTGGTCGGCGGCGGCGGCGAGCTGGCGGGCGTTGTTGAGCACCGCTTTGTCCTGAGAGGACTGACGGACTTTTTGGAACGCGGGAATCGCCATCGCGGCCAACAGGCCGATGATGACGACGACGATCATGATTTCAACGAGAGTAAAACCTTTGGAGGACGAACGAGGAATGGTATTAATAATCATATATTGAATGAATAACGATAGATGGAACGCCACTAATCAATCAGTTGCCTGACGAAATGACGAACCTTGCTTTGTAAAGTTTCTCAAAAAATTGCAGCGAATAGAACGGGCCTGTTCTCATCGCATAAAAAAGCCACCTAGAAACAGGCGGCTTTTGAGAAGAACTCAACCACTGACTAGCGCCACCATTACGGGGCGTATGTGACGGTGCGCGCTCCGGCAATCCCGCTAACCGTGAGCGTGATGCCCTGGGTGAAGCCGGACGGGTAGGTCTCGTTTGCGACGGTGTTAAGCGCCTTTACGTAATTCGTGGAGCCAACGAGACTGCTCTGCGTCACCGACGACACACCGTTTTCCAGGAAATACTGGTCGGCGGCGGCGGCGAGCTGGCGGGCATTGTTCATGACCGCTTTGTCCTGAGAGGACTGACGGACTTTTTGGAACGCGGGAATCGCCATCGCGGCCAGCAGGCCGATGATGACGACGACAATCATGATTTCAACGAGGGTGAAGCCCTTGGTGGATTTGTTAATGGATTTCATACGAGGCAGGTATCGATTTTTTTATTTATGATAAGATGCCGCTCAATCGCGAGCAGCAGACGGACTCAATCGTTTTATTCGTCAGAACTCAAGCTGGAACTCACGCGCTAGCCGCATCCGCGATGGGTATAAACACTATGCGCAATAACACCCACCACCGACGTTTTTGGGTGAATGGCGGACGAATTCGACAGCTTACTTGCGCTTCGGGCGGGCTGCTTTCGCCTGCTTCTTAGCGACTTTGGGCTTCGGACCCGTGGAGATTGCCTCCGCGAGCGATAGCTCCGCCGCATCCTTCCAGAGTCGCTCCAGACTGTAGAGTGAACGCCGATCGGGGAGAAAAAGATGCACCATCACATCAAACAAATCCACGACGACCCAGCCGCTGTCGTGCGCCGCATCGATGCCGACGATGCGCGTCTTCGACGCATCGACCGCCTTTTCCAATTCGATCCGCATCGCGCGCAGGTGCGGCTCGGACGTCGCCGTCGCAAGGACAAGAAAATCCGTGATCGACGATTGCTCGCTGACATCGAACACGCGCAGGTCGCCGGCTTTTTTCTCGTCCAGCGCGACACAGCAGATTCTCAGCAATTCGCGCGAAGCCGTCTTGGTTGTTCTTTTCATGTCACCTCGCGATAAAGGTGGTTGTCGCGAATGTAAACAATCGCCTTGTGCGGCACAAAATAATCCAGCGAAAGCCCGAGGCGCGAGCGTTCGCGCAACTCGGTTGAATTGATGGCCAGCAAATGCCCGTCGCACCGGTTTAGCCGCAACCCAGCAATCTCAGGATGTGCCTTCACCGGGAATCCAGGCCGCTCGAGGAAAATAAACTCCACCAGCGCGGCGAGTTCATTGATGTCTTTCCATTGATGGAGCCTCGGCAACTGATCGCCGCCGATGACCCAGTAAAGTTCATCGTGAGGGTAAAGCGCTCGGAAATGCCGGGCGGAATCAATCGTGTAACTCACACCGCCGCGTTTTAACTCCAGGTCTGAGATTTCGAACCGGCGATCCCATTCCACGGCGGCCCGGAGCATCGCGAGCCGATCCCTGGCCGAGGATTGGACGTCATTCGGCTTCAGCGGCGCCTGAGCGGCGGGAACAAGGATCAGGCGATCGAGCTTTCGTTGTTCGAACGCATCCTGCGCCGCCATCAAATGGCCGAAGTGCACGGGATCGAAACTCCCGCCGAGAAATCCAATTTTCACCGGCGCACCGTGCGCAGCCGGGTCAATCGTCGCAAGGCTCAATTCAACCAGCGCGCTCGCATTCTCAGCGAAGCGATTCGCGCCGGGTCGATCGCGGGATCGCGATTCGAGTTAGGACGAGGGGCCGTTAATCGATTTGCCGGTGCAATTATTGTAGGCGTCGAACCAGTTCTTCGTCCATGCCTGATAGCTGGCATTGTAGCGCGAAGGATTCGTCAGCACACATTCGCCCCACCAAATGAAGAGATAGGTGACGTGTTGGTTCCCGCTGATATAGTTGCCCGCAGAGTAGTTGTATTCTGCGGCGAGCAGGCTTTGCGCGAGTTGATCGCTGGAGTTGTTGCTGTTGGATTTCAGCAGCGAGCACGCGGCTTGCGGTGAAATCCCGGCAAATACGCCGGTGCCGGCATTGCTGAGACAATTGGTGTAATTGGTCAGCGTCCAGAAATTGGGCATCCACCAGCTCCACCAACTGGAGAACGTGTTATCAAGATTGCTGCGCCAATAGCTCTGCGTCTTGCAGGAAGCCGGGAGCTTCTGCAGGGCGCTGAAATCCAGTCCAAATCCGATTTGGGCGACCACGACATCAGCCAGTGAAATGGAAACAGCGACGTCGTTGGGTGTCGTGGCCTTGAGCCCCGTCAACGGGACAGCCAGCACGTAGTAGGAACCGGGAAGAACATTAGCGAAACTGTAGGCACCCGTGCTGTCCGTGACGGTGGTAGCGACGACCTGATTGGCGGAATTAAGCAATTGGACCGTTACGCCGACCAGACCGATATCGGACGTATGCGAAGATTCGCTATCGCGAGCGAAACTGAAATTCCAACCCCAGTTATTGCTGTTGCCGCAAAGTCGGTTGGAATAAGAACCACCGCCCCACTGCTGGCCATAATAGCCGGACCAATTTTGATCGTAAGAATACCCACCCCAACCGTCGTCGTTGCATCCCAACTGGTTGGTATAGGCATC
This sequence comes from uncultured Opitutia bacterium, assembly GCA_903840415.1. Taxonomy (GTDB): domain Bacteria; phylum Verrucomicrobiota; class Verrucomicrobiia; order Opitutales; family Opitutaceae; genus CAITWF01. Next base: position 44,805 of record CAIMFY010000089.1, read on the forward strand.
GTGACAGGTCTTGTTGGTATCAAAATCGCCATCGTAATTCGTGTCAAAGAAGACCACGCCACTAATCTTATGCGGTTTGCCAGCAGCAGTGACCGTGAGAGTCTGGATAACTGCAGTGGCCGCGAGGTAATTGGTGTTGCCAGCTTGGTTTGCCGCGATGTTCGCGGTGCCGGCACCGACGATGGTGATGGTGCTGCCACTAACAGTGGCGACGGATGAATTGGAACTGGTGTAAGTGACCGCGTTACCGGAACCACCGCCGGTCGCAGTGAGCGCATACGACGCGGTGCCGACCACCACCGACGGGAGCGGGCCAAAAATGATGGTCTGAGTCGCCGGGTTAACGACGAGTGAAACCGAGGCCGTCAGCGGACCACCGTAGTTGGCCGAATTGGATGGCGTGAAGGTGACGGTGAGGGTCTGCGTGCCCGCCGAGAGTATAGTGCCGGATGCGGGGCCATAAACGTAGGTGCCAGCAACTGCGACTCCAGCATAGGTCGCGGTCGCGTTGAGTTGGGTAGACGACAGGGCTGTGCCGTAGGTGATGGCAGCAGGATTCGACCAAGCCAGAGTCGGCGTCACAGCAACTGGTGTTACAGTGAGGCTCTGGGGGACCGAGGCGGCTGCGGAGTAGTTGTTGTTGCCGGTCTGGCTGGCCGTGATGGTCGTAGTGCCAGCACCAACAATCGTGACGGTGCTACCACTAACCGTTGCGACGGCCGGATTGGAACTGGAATAGCTGACCGCCAAACCCGAACTCGCAGTCGCAGTAAGTGCAATTGGCGCAGCTCCAGTCTGCACGGAGGCGAGCGGACCAAAAGCGATCGTTTGCTTGGTCGGGTTGACGAGGAGCGTCTGGGCGACCGGGGTGGCCGCGCTGTAATTCGTGTTACCAGCTTGGCTCGCGGTAATCGTCGTCGTGCCCCCGGCAATGATCGTGACGGTGCTGCCGCTGACGGTCGCAACGGCTGGATTGGAACTCGAATAACTGACCGGCAATCCAGAGTTGGCCGTCGCTCCAAGCGTAATCGGTGCCGCTCCAAACGTCACTGGCGTGAGGGCGCCAAAGGTGATGGCTTCACCGGCGGGATTTACCGTCATCGTGCCTGGGACCAGAGTGATGACGTAATTGGCCGCAATCGCTCCCACGGCCGTAATGGGGTAGGTGCCCGTCGGGCTGGAGGATGTGGCCGTCGTGTTCAGAACGAGACCACTGACCACTACGGAGGTATCGCCATTCCCGAAGCCGGAGTAGGTTGCGGATAACGCCGGCACGAGCGCACCGTAGGTCATGACCTTGTTGGCAGCCGTGATGGTGAGTGGCGCCGGAACGACGGTGAGCGTGAAATTTTGGGTGGCGGTGCCGACGGATTTTGCCCCCGTGGAATCGACCAAGGAATTGGTTGCTGTGATCGTGAACGGGTAGGAGCCGACCCCCGAGGTGGGCGTGCCGCTCAACACGCCAGTCGTCGAGTTCAGGGTCACTCCCGCGGGCAGAGTGCCGGTGGTAACAGCAAATGTAGGAGCCGTGTAACCGCTCGCGATGACGGTGTATGTGCCCGCCTGACCATAGGTAAAGGTAGTCGCGGCCGCGCTGGTGAAAGTCGGCGGCGCGTAGATGTTGATTTGCGTTGTTGCCGTCGTCGTGCCAGCGGCGTTGGTGGCGGACACCGTAATCGTGTGCGGACCGGAGTTGGTAATCGACGGAGTGACGCTGCCGGATGCGCTGTATGTCAGGTCAGGCAAGGCTGGTGACTGGATCCCGGTGGTGGTGGAGAAAATCAACGTGGTCGTGTCAATCTGGGCATCCAATGTCGAAATCGTAGAGCCACCGATTGCTGTCGAGACACATGTCGCAGTGAAACTAATCGGCACCGGCACGGAAGTTGAACCGCTGGGAATGATAAAATTAGCTCCATTAGCCGGCAGAAAACTCGAGACGGGAATGACCGGAAGTGCATTGAGGGATATGGTCGGCGGCGCAACTATCGCGTTAATGGTGCCGCCTAAATCAACCACACTGGTTGACGGCCAGTTGGTGCCATATACGTTCCAATAATAGTCTCCTGCCACCGGCCCCGCCGGGACATTGACGGAGACTATCACCGTAGCCGTAGTGTTCGGCGCAGAAAACGTCACTGTGGGAGACGACAGCGTGCAATACCCGAGCGCGGCGGCGGCGTTGCCACCATTCGGAACGGGGACAACTGGCTGGGCGGTTACACTGAAACCAGTATTTCTCACCGCGAGAGTGATCGTGAGTGGATAAGCCGAAGCAGGAATATAAGTCGTGTTGGGCGCCGTGATAACTAGTGTAAACGGGTCGGTTCCGTTTAGCGCCGCCGAACCGGCGACGAGCGGCTCATTACCTTGGATTACCTGCGAGGTCGGGTTGTAAGTCGGATTCGGGCTTGAGAGCGCCAGCGCTGACGAGACCAGGATCAATCCGGAACAAAGGGAAACGCAAAAGCGCGAGATGGGATTCATGATTTTGATGGGATCAGCGGGCTTGTGAAAATTTACACCAAATGCAGATGGCTTCAGCGGGGGAATTCAATTTGGACCTGTGATGTTACTAGGTATTTCTCCTTAAAAGTCCATGAAAAAGAACCCGCTAAGCGTTTTCACGGCACCCATGCGTAATCCCCGCACGGAATCCGCCAAGAGGAAATGAGCGTAGGGCCGGGAATCGATTGGTCTTTCGCGCTCCGCGAAATGACACCCCACCCATTCACTCCTTGGAAGGACTAAATCGGACATTTTCATTCAAGGAATCATATCGGACGGGATTCAATTCTCCCCGTGAATAATCTAGCGTAACAATACTTACCACCCTGCGATCGGCGCCTTGATTGGTCCCTCGGCTGAACTTCAATTTCACGCGCCATTTCTTTTCAGGCGCGATCAAGCCTCTGGACTCATTCAACGACCTTGTTTTTTCCGTCGTTCCTCCCCGCCCGCTTTGCCCATTTTAGCACAATCTTAAATAGGTATTACACCCTAAACCAGCATTGACAAATCCGGCCGATTAGTTCTTATTCTTTCTATCAAGGTCGCAATGGATATTTTTAACCGCACCCGGCCTGACCAACCCCCCAACCAAATTGATTCCGATTTGGCCTTGGCGCGGCGTTGGAAAAAAGCGTTGGCGATAGTGACTGTTGGTGTGTTTGCGGTATTCGTCAATTTGCCGCTCGGTTGGTCGCAGACCTTCACGTGGAGTACGACGGCGGCGAGCGGGACCTTCAACACTGGGGCCAATTGGGGCGGTACCGCTCCAGCCAGCGGCACCACTTCTTTCCTGGTGTTCGGAACTTCGACAACCACTACTCTCACTGCCAACCAAGGCGCCGGGTGGATTTACGGAAAAATGACGTTCAACAGTGGAGCGCCGGCATACACGATTAATGCTGGAAGTGCCTTCACGCTTTCCGGCCAGGCGGCCGCTCTCACTAACAACAGCACGTCGCTTCAAACAATCAGCGACGCCATCACTTTTGCCAACACGACGGCCCAGACCATCGCGGCGACCAGTGGCGCCATCAACCTCAGCGGCGCCCTCACGCTCACGAACACAGGAGCCGGCATCACGACTACCTTCACCGGCTCAAATGCGATCACGTTTGGCGCCTCGGTGGCCAACACGGCGGCGGCCAATCACACCTTTACGAACAATGATACTGGCGGCGTGACGATGGGCTCGATCAACCTCTCGAATTCCACCACCGGGCGCACCTTTACTTTTAACGGCAACAGCACCACGACGGTTAATGGCACGATCGCCAATGGTGGCACCGGTGCGGGCAGTATCACCTATTCGGGCACCGGCAACCTGATCCTCAATGGCGCCAACACCTACACCGGCACCACGACGGTCACCAGCGGCACGGTCCGCGCCACGGTCGCCACCGCACTCGGCGGCGGCCTCTCGCTCGGCGGCGGCACGCTCCAACTCGCCAATAATGCTGCGACTGCCTTCAACGATAACACGACGCTGACCGCCAACAGCACGATCACCTCCGACGTCACCACGCTCGGCAATGCCGGCGTCACGCAGACCTTGGGCACACTCGGACTCGCCACCAACACACTCACTGTCAGCGCTGGCAGCAACATCCTCGCTGGCACCACCGCGGGGCTGACCTTTAGTGGTGCGACCACCATCAGCAGTGGCGCGGGCATTGCACCCGGTGCAGGCACTTTGCTCACGCTCGGCGCCATTACCGGCACGAATGCCAATTTCACGGTCAATGGCGCTGGCAATGCCACCATCACTGGCATAATCGGCACCGGCAGTGGATCGCTAACCCAGTCCGGCGCTGGCATGCTCACGCTGTCTGGCACCAACACCTACACCGGCGTGACGTCGATCAACGCGGGCACGCTTTCAGTCGCCACGATTGGCAACGGCGGCAGCGCGAGCAATCTGGGCCAGGCAGCGGCGGCCGCCAGCAACCTCGTCCTCGGCGGCGGCAATCTCCAATACACCGGCGGTAACGCCACCTCCAATCGATCCTTCACGCTCACGGCGGGCACCACCAGCAGCATCGAAGTCACGAATGCCGCCAACACCCTGACCATCTCCGGCGCCAGCGCCGCCACTACCGGTGGCCTCACCAAGATCGGCGCTGGCACACTCCTGCTCAGCGGTGCCAACCTCTACACGGGCACCACCACGATCACGGCTGGCACGCTGCAGGAAGGCATCGCCAACGCGTTGGGATCGGGCGGCATCATCGTGAACGGCGGCACACTGAATCTCGCGACGTTCAATGACACCGCGGGTGCTGTCAGTCTCCTGAGCGGTTCCATTATCGGCTCTGGCGGCGCGTTGACTGGCACGGGCTACGACATGCAAAACGGCTCTGTCAGCGCCATCCTCGCCGGCACCGGGGCCCTGACCAAATCGACCACCGGCACGGTGACGCTTTCCGGCACCAACATCTACACCGGCGTGACCTCGATCAACGCGGGCACGCTGTCGGTCGCCACGATCGGCAACGGCGGCATCGCGGGCAATCTAGGCCAGGCGGCAGCCACCGCCAGCAACCTCGTCCTCGGCGGCGGCAACCTCCAATACACGGGCGCCACCGCCTCCTCCAATCGATCCTTCACGCTGACCGCCGGCACCACCAGCAGCATCGAAGTCACAACTGCCGCCAACGCTCTGACCATCTCCGGCGCCAGCGCCACCACCAACGGTGGCCTCACCAAACTCGGCGCCGGCACACTCGTGCTCAGTGGGGCCAACACGTTCACTGGCGCGACCACCATCAGCGCCGGCACGCTCAAGGCTGGCGTGGCATCGGTCGCCAACGTCAGCGGCGCGTTTGGCAACAACTCCGCCGTCACCCTCGCAAACGTCGCCGGTGCGACGCTCGACATCACCGGCTTCAACACC
>CAIMFY010000090.1 GCA_903840415.1 uncultured Opitutia bacterium
AACCGACGCGGCGATCATTGTGTCCGGTGCAAACCCGGAGATTAACGGCCGCACTCGCTGTTCGCGCGGCCTCATTGGCTCTTTATCTCAAACCGCCTTCACAGGCTCGTTGCGATAAAAGCCTATGGTTTTTCGAACGGTGCGCGAGAGTTGGCCAGAAATACCCACCATCGAAACTATCTTTTTGATCGCATAGCCGACAGACTCGAATCCGCGTCTGTGATCACGATGAACCTCATGAAAGCCGCCTTCTCCTTCTTGTTTCTCGCCGCCGCGGTTTTCGCCGGAGAGGCGCGCGGGGCCACGGATGTCCGCGTCGATTTCACGTTGAACACCACCGACGCCGCTGGCGCGCCGCTCGTGGAGAGTCGTTATTATTACGTTTATCGCCCGGACCTTTTGTCAAAAACCACTCCCGCCCCGATGGTGCTCGTGATGGATGCGAGTCCGGGCGGCGGCGCGGCCGGTTTTTTCCATCGCAAGGCGGACCAAGCGGGCTTCGTCGTGGTGTCGTGTGCGATTCCCGGAAATTCCCGGGCCACCGTTTGGAATAACGCCAACCCGCGCATCACCGGTTTCGAGGACTACGACTATATCTCCACGGTCATCGCCCGGGTGGCCGCGTCCGATCACTGCAACGATGCGTTCATCTGTGGATTCTCAAAGGGCGGCCACATGGCCTACGCTTTTGCCTGCGAGCGGCCTGCGACGATCAAGGCGGCGTGCAGCATCGACGAGTTCATGGGCCTCACGTCAAACATCCCGACGGCGCCGGTGCCGATCATCGCGATGCACGGGACCCAGGACACGAATGTGCCCTACACGATGGGACGGGATTCCGTGGACGCCTGGCGCGCGATGGATGGACTGTTGCACGTGCCGCCGGTGACGACCTACGAGTCGTCGCGGCTCATACCGGGCCAGGTCACGCAGGCGACGTGGCGCGGCGGAATCGGCGGCACGCAGGTGGCGTTCGTCACCATCGTCGGCGGCAGTCACCAGTATGCGCTGCCGACGGTCCAGACCGGTTACGATTGCACCGACGGCATGTGGGCGTTCTTCAGTCAATTTCTGAAGAGCGCGCAGGCCGCACCGCAAATCGTTTCGCAGCCCGTGAACAACCTCCAGCCGAGCGGCCGGCCCGCCAGCTTTTGGGTCGCAGCCACGGGCGACGCGCCGCTCAGTTATCAATGGCAGAAGCGCGGCGCCGATCTCGCTGGCGCGACGTCCAACTGGTTCACGACCCCGGCGACCACCACCGCCGACAACGGTGCGACTTTTCGCTGCGTGGTCACCAACGGATCGGGCAGCGCGACCAGCGCCGCAGCCACGTTGACCGTCACCGCGGTACCAACCGATCCAAGCATCACCACGCCGCCGGTCGCTCAAACCGTGACGGCCGGCCGGCCGGCGAGTTTCTCGGTCGCAGCGACCAGCACGTCGCCGCTCAGTTATCAATGGATGAAAAACGGCGTGGCCATCGCCGGGGCCACCCGCAGTTCACTCACGATTCCGGCGGCGATTACGGCGGATGATGGCGCGGAGTTCAGCGTTGCGGTTAGCCAGGGTGCGGGCGGTGTCACGAGCAGCGGGGCGACGTTGATGGTGAGGCCCGCGAGCGGCGCACCCGTTATCCTCACCAATCCGAATCGAGTCCGTGTGCTCGCGAACCAGACCGGCACGTTCGCTGTGACCGCCAGAAGTGCAGCGCCGATCAGCTACCAGTGGCAGAAAGGAAAGATCACGACTAACATGGCCGACATTTCCGGCGCCAACGCCGCCACCTACACCACGCCCGCGACCACCCTGGCCGATCACCTGACGCTGTTCCGCTGTGTCGTGTCCAACGCAGCCGGAAGCACGACGAGCGCGAGCGAGATGCTGTTTGTCACCGCCGCGCCGAAACAACTCACGCCCATCACAAACGCGACTACGGCGTTCGCGCCACCGGCATCGTTCGTCTCCAGCACGATTTCCTCGTCCGGTAGCACCAATCTCAACCTTACCGCCAGCCACGCCACCAACGTGGCGGTGATCGAAAATTACCGGGCGCCGTAAGACACCGCTAATTGTTTCGCACCGCTTTTGTCTCCGGCCAGATCGCCTTCGTCGCCCATGCCACGCCGAGCGTCACACTCGTGCCGATGAGCGTGAACCACGGCCAGAAGACCTCGCCGCCGAAAGTTTTCATCCACCACTCGTGCAGCGCCGGCGCGTTCGGGATATTCGGCGGCCAGTAGATCAGATTCATCACGACGAACGATGCGACCATGCCGACCATCGTCGCCCGCGGCCCGAGGCGCCGCCAGAAAAGCGCAATGATCAGCGAACCCAGCAGCGCGCCGGCGGTGAGACCGCGCAGCGAAAACGCCGCGTTGAGCACGAACGTCACCTCGCGCGTGAGCCACGCCGTGAGCACCAGCATCGCCGCCCAGAAGACCGTCGAGTATTTGCTGAACTTCAGAAAATATTCCTCGTCGCGGCCCTTCACGATCTGTTTCACGAAATCCATCGTCGAGACCGACGCCAGTGCCGTGATCGCCGAACTGATCGACGACATCGCGGCGGAGAGGATCGCCACGATCAGGCAGCCCTTCAGGAGGTGCGGCACCTCCGTCATCATGAAAATCGGGAAGATGAAATCGTTCGATTTGATCCCGGGCCGCGCCTCGGGCAGCGGAATCTGGAGCACGTGGCCGGTGCCGCGGTAATAAACCCAGAGCATCACCCCCACGAGCAGGAAGATCAGGAACAGTGGAAAGATCAGCACCGCGCTCAGGCACAGCGCCTTGCGGCCGTCGCTCACGCTGCCGCAGGCGAGCACGCGTTGCACGATTAGCTGCTCCGCGCCGTGCGACGACAGCACCATCACCGTGCCGCCGATGACGCCCATCCATATATTGAACGGCGCGGAAAACGTGAAGTGAGTGTTGAGCCATACGAGTTTCCCGGCCTCGGTGCCTTTGGCGATCGCCGCCGTCCAGCCGCCGTCGATGAGCGACGGAATGTAGAACAGCGCGAAGAGCCCGCCCGCGAGAAACAGTCCGAACTGCACGGCATCGGTCCAGATGACGGCCTTCACGCCTCCGATATAAGTGTAGAGCAGCGAGAGCCCGACAAAGATCAGAATTGCGCCGAGGATCGGATCGACGAGGCCGCCGAGGCTGCACACCTGCGTGCCGAGCATGAGACGGATCGGGATGCACGCCACGAACACCCGCACGCCCGCCGCCATCGTTTCGAGGATCAGAAAAAGCACTCCCGCCAGCCGCCGCGGCCCGACGCCCAAGTGTTGTTCGAGCAGCTGGTAGGGTGAGTAGATTTCACCGCGCAGGTAATGCGGCACCATCACCACCGCGAGAATCAGGCGCGCAATCACGTAGCCGACGATCATCTGGATGAACATGATGTTGCCACCCTCGGCAAACGCATAGGTCGGCACGCCGATGATCGTCAGCGCACTCGTCTCGGCGGCGACGATGGAGACGCCGATGCCCCACCACGGAATGTTGCGGCTGCCGAGAAAATAATCGCGCGTGTTGCGCTGGTCCCGTCCGAACCACATGCCAAGCCCGACGATGCCGCCGAGATACAGGATGATGACAAGCCAGTCACCGAAATTGAAGTAACCGTTCATGGGGTGAGAACAAAAACCATCACGCGAAAATGTGTTTTGCTTGGCGAGGGAATTCCGTGCACCGCCCGCCCCGGAAAACAAAAGGCCGCCCGATCGGCGGCCTGAGTGCGAACGGCACGGCGCGGGCGCGTCAGTTCGTGATGTCGTAGGTCGTGCTCACCTCGCGGATCGGCAGGTAGAGTTTATACCATTCCTTCTGCGCAGGGCTGTCGGTGTAGTCTTTCAACGCCTGCTCGCTGGCGAACTCCATCACGATGACGTGGGTCTTCTTGACCTTCGCGCCTTCGGGATTCTGCACCTTGATCGCGTTGGTCCAGACGTGGGTGATACCGGCATATTTCGCCGGGAGTTGCTTCACCCCATCGAGCGCCGCAGCGACTTGCGCCGGAGTGGCTTCGGCCTTGAAGGCAACCGTGACGACGTGAACGACGGACTTCGGCGCGGTATCGGCGGCCGGCATGGTAGCGGCGCCGAGCGACAGCAGACTGACGGTAACAACGAGGGATAGCAGTTTTTTCATTTTATTTTCTGGTGATCGAGTTAACTGAAAATCCCGGCTGGCCGGGAAGGGTTTATCGCCCTCCACAGAGTGAAATCGAAATTTCTTTGGCGAGGAGAATCGGTTGCGCTCGGCAGGACGGCTCATCAACGTGGCCTCGTTTCCGACATGATCCCATTTACCCTGATCCGTCGCAGCTTGATCGCGTGTGTCGTTTTCGCCGCCGCATTCGCCGGCACCCGTGCCGCCGACGAACCGCCCGCCCGCCCCCGCACGCTCGACGAACTCCGCGCTCAACTCGATTCCCTCGTCACTGCGCCGCGCTTCCACGCCGCGCTGTGGGGCGTGAAAGTCGTCTCGCTCGACACCGGCGGTGTCTGGTTCGAACACCACGCTGATCGATTCCAAAGCCCGGCTTCCAACTGCAAACTCTACCCCGCGGCGCTCGCGCTCGACCGGCTCGGTCGCGACTACCGCATCGTGACGCCGCTGTTCGCCACAGCACAGCCCGACGGCGCCGGCGAACTCCGCGGCGATCTCGTCGTCAGCGGCCGCGGCGATCCGAGTTGGCAAACGCGCGGCACGAAAAAGGATTTCTGGGCGACGTTCGAGCCGTTCGTTGCAGCGCTCGACAAGGCCGGCGTGCGACACATCACCGGCGACGTCGTGGCCGACACCACTTTTTTCCGCGGCGTCCCCACCGGCGCCAGCTGGACCGCCGACGATCTCACGGAGGACTACGGCGCGGAGATTTCGTCGATCGCGCTCGAGGATAATTTCGCCGATCTGCGCGTGACGCCGGGCACCACTGTGGGCCAGCCGTGCACCCTCGCCTTCGTGCAGCCGCTCACCGGTCTCGTGCTCGACAACCGCACCACCACCATCGCCGCCGGTGGTGCGCGGCATCTGGATCGCACCCGCCTGCTGGGCGAAAACATCGTCCACCTTTTCGGCGAATTTCCGCTCGGCGGCGCGGAACAACTGGTCGACGTCACCCTGCCGCGCCCCGCCACATGGTTTGCCACCGCCTTGAAGGAAGCGCTCGCGCGCCACGGCATCCGCGTCGATGGCGTCGCGCGCAGCGTGCGCTGGCCTGACGCGCCAGCCACGACCACCGCCAGTGTTAAGCTCGGCGAGATTGCGTCGCCGCCGCTCCACGAACTGATCGCCGCGCTGCTCAAGCCGTCGCAGAATCTCGAGACTGATTTGGTCTTTTTCCACCTTGGGGAAAAATTTCGCGCGGCCGATGCCCCGGCGCTGCAGACCTCCGAGGAGTCGGCGACGGCGCTCCTGCGGGAGTTTCTGCGCACGAATCATCTCCCGGCCGACGAGGTGCGGTTCGACGAAGGCTCGGGCCTCTCGCGCAACAACCTCGCGACCACTAACGCCACCGTCGCCCTCCTCCAATTCATGTCCGGGCACCGCGCCGCGAAGGATTTTTTTGACGCGCTGCCGATCGCCGGGGTCGACGGCACGCTGCGCCGGCGGATGAAAGGCACTGCGGCCGAAAATAACGTCCATGCAAAAACCGGCTCGCTGCGCTACGCCGACTCGCTTTCCGGCTACGTGACGACGGCCGCCGGAGAACGGCTCGCGTTTGGCTTCATGCTCAATCGCTACGTCCCGCCGGCCGGCCGCACCGCACGCACCGAGCTCGAGGAACTCGCCGTGCTGCTCGCGAGTTTTAACGGACACTGACCCCGGCCGGTGCCGCGATTCTATTTCGTCGCCCCGATGCCTTCGACGATCGTCTTGGCAATCGAGCGGATGATTTCGCGCTGGTTCGCGTGATCGGTCGTGAAGACCACCAGCACGAACTTCGCTCCGCCAGGCAACTCAACATAGGCGGCGTCGTGACGCGCGGTGCTCGTCCAGCCCGCCTTCGACCAGAGCTTCGCCCCGCGCGGCAACGCCGGCCCGGTGAACTTCGCCTGATTGTCCGGATCGGAATCGATCGTCGCGGGATCGCGAGAGAGCAGCGCCATCATCTCGGCGCTGTGGGCGGCCGACACGCACTGACCTGTCGCGATCTCGGTGAGGAGGCGCGCGGTCGCGTCGGTCGTCAGCATGTTGCGCTTCGGCTCGAAAAGTTTGATCGCCTGAGTCTCGCGGCCGTAGGGGCCGTCGCCCCAAGGTTTCTTGTTCGCGTTGATTCCCGTGTAGCCGAGTGAGGCGAAATAGCGGTTCACGGCGTTGCGCTGCTCGAACCACACCTTGATTTCGTTGTCGGGCAACTCGGGGCCGCTCGTCGTGCCGGTGAGCACGTCGACGACATAGGCAGTGGCGTCGTTCGACGAATCGACGATCATGTCGTGTAGCGCGCGCTGCAGTTCGGGCGTGTCGCGGAGCCGGCCGTCCTCCAGCCACCGGTGCGCCGCCGCGAGGTAGAACAACTTGATCACACTCGCCGGATAGATCGGCACGTCGCCGAGGAAGCTTGCCTGCGCCGGATGCTGGCCGTCGCGCAAATCGACCAGCGTGACGGCGAACTGCGCTGCCGTGAGCTTCTCGGACTGAAATTCGTCGAGCGCGCGGTGTGCGGCTTGATCGACGAGGCGTGCGAGCGCCGTGCCGTTGGTGGCGGCAGGTGGTTGCGCGACCGCCATCGTCCCGATGCAAAACAACCCGACAATAGACCAGCGAAGGAGAGTCATCTCTTGAGCAAACCCACTCGGCTGCGCGGCGCAATCCTGAGCGTGGTTCCCGCCAAAGCCCGATTAGACCATAGTTAGACTAAATTACGTTTTGCTGGGCCGTGCCGGTGAGAGCACTACCGGATGTCGCCCGAATCTGGCCTCGAGCGTCGTTTCACCCTTCCCCTTCTTGGCTACTCCCGCCTCAACCCCGTCTGCCTTCGCATCGCCGCTTCCCTCGGCAACGGTCGCCCCGCTGCCGTTCACCGATCCCGATCGGTCGCGGGCGGAGCGTATCGACGATCTCGTGGCGCGGTTCACGCTGCCGGAGAAAATCAACCAGCTCCTCCACGAAAACCACGCGGTCGAGCGGCTCGGGGTGCCGGCCTACAATTGGTGGAATGAGGCGTGTCACGGGGTCGGGCGCAACGGTCGCGCCACGGTTTTTCCGCAAGTCATCGGTTTGGGGGCGACCTGGAATCGCACGCTGATTCAGCAGGTCGCCAACGTGATTTCGGATGAGGCCCGCGCCAAACATCACGCCGCCGTCTCTGCCGGCCACCGCGGACAATATCAGGGGCTCACGTTCTGGACGCCCAACATCAATATTTTCCGCGACCCGCGCTGGGGCCGCGGTCAGGAAACGTTTGGCGAAGATCCGTATCTCACCGGCGAACTCGGGCTCGCGATGGTGCGCGGCTTGCAGGGCGACGACGCGAATTATCTCAAGACCGCCGCGTGCGCCAAGCACTTCGCCGTGCACAGCGGCCCGGAGCAGGCCCGACACGGTTTCGACGCGCAGCCCCCGCTGAAAGATCTTGCCGAGACATATCTGCCGGCGTTCGAGAAACTCGTCCGTGGCGGCGTTGAAGCGGTGATGGGCGCCTACAACCGCACGCTCGGCGAGCCATGCTGTGCGAGCCGGCGGTTGCTGGTCGACACGCTGCGCGGCGCCTGGGGTTTTCGCGGCCATATCGTCAGTGACTGCGGTGCCATCGACGACATCCACGCCCACCATCGCGTGACGAAAAATGCCGCCGAGTCTGCCGCACTCGCGGTGCACCTCGGCTGCGATCTAAATTGCGGTTGCACCTACAACGACCTCGTCGTCGCCGTGCGCGAAGGCCTGATCGCCGAGGCGGAGATCGACACGGCGCTCCGGCGGTTGCTCGCCACGAAGTTCAAGCTCGGCCTCCTCGATCCGCACGCCCGCGTGCCGTGGTCGCACACCTCCGTCGCGATCATCGATAGCGCACCGCACCGCGCTCTTGCCCGCCACGCCGCCGCTGAATCCATTGTGCTGCTCAAGAACAACGGTGTGCTTCCGCTGCCAAACGATCCGGGCAGCGTGCTCATTGCCGGGCCGACGGCCGCCAACACCGCGGTGCTGCTCGGAAACTACTACGGTATGTCGTCGCGGCTCATCACACTGGCCGAGGGCATCGCCGAACGCGCGGCCGAAGGCACGCGCCTCGTTTATCGCACCGGTTGTCCGCTGAGCGGCCCGATGGCACCGGGTGTTAATTATACCTACGGAACGGCGGCGGAGAACGAGATCACCATCGCCGTGCTCGGTCTGGATCACACGCTCGAAGGCGAAGAGGGCGACGCCGTCGCCTCGCCTGTCGGCGGCGATCGCGTAGCGATCGAATTGCCGGTCGTGCAGTTGGAATTCCTCAAGGAACTGCGCAAGCACGCGAAGAAACTCATCCTCGTCCTCACTGGCGGCAGCGCGATCGCGGTGCCCGAGGCGCACGAATTTTGCGACGCGGTGTTGCAGGTCTGGTATCCCGGCTGCGAAGGCGGCCGCGCGCTCGCTGACGTGCTCTTCGGCGATGTCGGGCCCTCCGGCAAGCTGCCCGTTTCCGTCCCGCGCAGCACGGCCGACCTGCCGCCCTTCGAGGACTATGCGATGCGCGGCCGCACCTATCGCTTTGCGGAAATCGAGCCGCTCTATCCGTTCGGGTTCGGACTCGGTTATTCGAAGCTCAGTTACGGCGCAGCGACGCTCGGATCGACCACGCTCGCGCTGGGCGGCCGGCTCACAGTGCGGACCACGCTGAAGAATTCCGGCCCGCACGATGTGCTTGAAACCGTCCAGTGTTACATCACGCCGCCGCGCGACTGGCCCGGCGCGCCGCGCGCCTCGCTCGTCGATTTCAAGAAGATCGCCCTGCCCGCCGGCCAATCCGCCGAGGTGCAGTTCGATCTTTCGGCCGAGGCGTTCGCGCAGATCGACGCGGCGGGGCAGCGCGTGCACCACGCCGGTCGTTACCAAGTGATCGTCTCCTCCGCCGCGCCCGGCCCGCGTGCCATCGCCCTCGGCGCCCCCGCTCCGGTTGGCGCCGAGGTGCAGCTCGTCGCCGCGTCCTCCGGCTCTGACCAAAACTAACCGCCGCACCTCAGAATTTTTAGTCAGTTCATCATTCCCCCCCAACTAGCTATGAAGACCAACACACGCTATGCGCTGGCCGCCGCCTTTGCGGCCATCACGGTCTGGCCGTTGTTCGCCCAGACCGTTGCTCCAGTTGCGCCCAAACCCGCGAACGACGATCTCATAACCCTGAATCCTTTCGAGGTGACAACCTCGAAAGATACGGGCTACCAAGCCACCGAAACGCTCGCAGGCACGCGCATCCGCACCAACCTAGCCGACGTCGGCTCGGCGATTCAAGTGGTGACGAAGGAATTTCTTCAGGACATCGGTGCGACCGACAACTTGTCACTGCTCCAATATACCACCAACGCGGAAGTCGGGGGCACACTCGGCACCTACGCGGGCCTGGGCAATGGCACAAGTGTCGATGAAACGGCCAATCTGCGTGCACCCAGTAGTGCTCAACGCGTCCGTGGCCTAGCCTCGGCTGACAACACCCGCGACTTCTTCGGCACGGACATCCCATGGGATTCCTACAACGTCGATCGCATCGAGATCCAACGTGGGCCGAACTCGATCCTCTTCGGCCTCGGCTCCCCGGCTGGCATTGTGAATGCGACAACCAACAATGCCGAGTTCCGTAATTTCGGGTCCGCCGATACCCGTTTCGGCTCTTACGGCAGCAAGCGTGGCAGTCTAGACCTCAACCAGCAACTGATTCCCAAAATCCTTTCGCTGCGAATCGACGGTCTGTGGAATAACCAGCAATACCAGCAAAAACCGGCTTTCCAAGACGACCACCGTATCTCCGGCGCGGTGCGCTTTGATCCAGACCTCTTCAAAAACAAATCCATCCATACGTCGATCAAGGCGAAATATGAGCACGGCAAAATCGACGCCAACCGTCCGCGCACCGTCCCGCCCCAAGACAGCATCACGCCTTGGTTCCGCGCGGCGAGTTCGGATCCCAACAACCTAATGGGCGGCATGGGCAAGGTAGTCGTCCCCAATGGTTACGTGCTCGGTTCTTCGGCCTCGACCTTCAACCCATGGATGGCCGGCGTCGTCGGCCAGCAGCAGCCTGTCTGGTTCATCGACGGCACCAGTAATCAACTCTACCGCATCTACGGCGGCTTCGTGAACACCGGTGCGCTGAACGCTACCGGTGTTCCTCAAGGTGCAGGCACCAACCTTAACGGACAGAAATATGCGGACGTGTTTTCCGCCCTCGGCAGCTTCAGTTCATATGCCAATAACGCGCACCTGACAAATGCCCAATATGGCCAATACCGGAACATGACGCTGACCGATCCGACGGCTTTCGATTTCTACAACAATCTGATCGACGGTCCGACCAAGAGCGAATGGGAAGGCTGGGACACCTACAACATCGATTTCACCCAGACGGCGCTCGACGACCGTCTCGGATTCGAGCTGACCTTCGACCGCCAAAAATATCATCGTGGCGGACAGGCGCTCCTCGGCGGACAACCGACGCTTAATATCGACCTCCTGCAAAATTTTCAGGACTACGTCGTCGGGCCGACCAACGCAAACAACAGCAACGTCGGCAATCCGAATTTCGGCCGCCCCTTCGTCGCCGGAGGTCCAGGCCGCGGCAGCTCCTATCAAAGCGACCGTAAGTATGTTCGCGGCTCCGTCTTCGGCGAGCTCCGGGCCAAGGACTTCCTCCAAAGCGAATTTCTGATCAAGCTTCTGGGCCGGCATCGTTTTAACGGTGTCTACAGTGACGAGAGCTACTCGACAGAAAATCGCCAATGGCAGATGTATGCCAACTCGGCGGCGTATGCGGCCTACAAGCTGCAGGGCAATCCCGATGGTATCACCAATCTCCCGCCGGTTGGGGTCATTTATCTCGGGCCGTCGCTGGCCAACGCGTCGTCGGCATCCGGTGCCTACATTCCACGGGTCAATTCCAATGTAACACTCCAGAGTGGTAATGTTTATCAATTTGATTCGACCTGGAAAAATCCCACGGGAGTCAGCTTCACCGACCCGTGGAACGTGCCGGCCAATTTGCAGCCTTTCTTCAATGGTTCCCCGGTCGTCAATACGACTACTGGGCTACCGTATGCGCAGCTCACCCAAGTTTCGAATCCCGCCAACTATGTCGGCTGGAACAGCAACTTTACCGACAACGTGTTGAGCTATGGCAATGGCAACGATCAAAGTCTCGTGACGTCGGCCGCCAAGAGCCAGCGGGTAACCAAATCATATGCCGGCTCCTGGCAGGGCTTCCTCTGGAACGACGCCATCGTGCCCACCCTCGGCTGGCGCTATGACGAAGTGGAGAGCAAGAGCGTGTCCGCCGCATCCCTGCCGGGCTCAGCCGCCCGCGGAGCGCTCAATCTAAATCCCAATGTGTATGCGCTGCCCACCGATTTTCCAGCGAATCAGATCCTCAAGGATCACTCGACCGCGGGCGGCCTCGTCGTGCACCTCAACAAGCTGTTCGGCAACAAGGACCGGCTGCCCTTTAACGTCAGCCTCTCCTACAACAAGTCGAACAACTTCCAGGTCACGGACATTCGCCGCGATATTTACGGCAGCCCAATCGGCAATCCGACCGGTAAAACAAAGGACTATGGCCTCCTGCTCTCCACGAAGGATCACAAGTATTCCTTACGCGTGGTAAAGTATGAAACTAGTCTTACCGGCGCCAACACGCAGCTCGATAATACCGGCATCTACAGCACCATTCGCGACGCCTTGAATTGGCGCAATATCAAGACCTACTATATGTCGGCTTACGATTGGTCCACGGCCGGGCAGACGAACCTCACGCCTTACACCGGACAGCGGTATCTATGGGATCCGGCCTACGTGGATAATACGACCGGGCGGCCGGTTGCCTCGGGCACTCTCACTTCGGGCCCCGCGAATTCCCATTTGGAATCGACCGCGCAGGCCAATGCCCGCCGTGATTCTGCGCTCCAAGCCATCAATGACATGCAAACGTTTCTCGCTGGCAAAGGCTACTTCACGGCATGGAACTACGGCGTCGGACCGACCACGCAGGCGGCGTTGCAGACTCGTGGTCAATATGAGGCCAACCCCACCCAGCCCAACCCGGCGAGCGTATATGACTACCGCACGGCCCCGCTGATGCAGGGCTTCGCGGTGACCGCTGACACCCAGTCAAAGGGCTATGAGTTCGAACTCACGGCCAATCCGACTTCCAACTGGCGCGTTGCGTTCAACGCATCGGAGACCACGGCTGTTCGCATGAACGTCGGCGGCCCGGTGCTGGATGGATTGGTGGCCTATATGGATAATCTAATGGCCGGACCCGGTGGTGATTTGGTTCGTTTCAACTCCGACTATTCCGCAGCAAACGAGCTGCGCCAGGACTGGAACCCGTGGCGCGGCCAATATACCTTGTTGAAGCTGCAGGAGAACACGGCCGCTTCGGAACTCCGCAAGTGGCGTTACAACGTTGTCACCAACTATTCGTTCAGCCGCGAGACCTTCCTCAAGGGCGTCGGTGTCGGCGCCAGCTATCGCTGGCAGGACAAGGTCGTCATCGGCTATCCCGTGATCCCCGATCCGAAAAATCCCGCCTTGGCCAGTTTCGACCTCACGAAGCCGTATTACGGTCCGTCGGAAGATGCCATCGATTTCTGGGCCAGCTACGAGCACAAGCTCAGCGATAAGATCGGCTGGAAAATCCAGTTCAACGTCCGCAACGCCTTCGCGAAGGACAAACTTATCCCGATCTCGGTCGAGCCCGACGGCAAGACCTGGGCCTCGGCCCGTATCGCGCCGAATCAGGAATGGTTCGTGACGAACACTTTCTCGTTCTAACCTCCCGTTAAACCTCCACAGCCGGTTGTCACCGCTTGCGGGGCAACCGGCTTTTTCTCGCATGATTTCTACACCCCGTGCCCTCGCCCTGATCGGATTCGCAACGTTCGCCACCGCCCATTTTGCCGTCGCCGCGGTGGATCAACCCGTCCCGCGCGCCGACGCAAATTCGCAGCAGGCCCACGAAGATCTGGTCGCGAAAGCGAAACGCGGCGGCATAGATCTCTACTTCGTCGGTGACTCGATCACCCGCCGCTGGGGCACCAGCGACGCGTCCTACGCCGCCATGCTAGCCAATTGGCGCGCCAACTTCTTCGGCTGGAACGCCGCCGATTTCGGCTGGGGCGCCGATCGGATCGAACACATCCTCTGGCGCCTCGAGCACGGCGAGTTGGACGGCGTCAACCCGAAGGTCATTGTGATTCTCGCTGGCACCAACAACGTCGGCACCGAGCCCGCCGACGACGCGACGATCTCCGACATTACCGCCGGCATGAAAGCGCTCCTCGCCGTTTGCCGCACGAAAGCGCCCGCCGCGAAGATCATCCTGACCGCGATTTTTCCGCGTAACGACAATCCCGCCGTGATCCCCACGATCCGCCGCCTCAACGAAAACTTCTCGCACTTCGCTGACGGAAAAACTGTGCGATTTCTAGACTTGAGTGATAGCCTGGCGGACAAGGACGGCACGCTCTTTCCCGGCATGATGGGCGACAAACTGCACCCGACAGTCAAAGGCTACCAAGTGTGGGCCGACGGCATGAAGCCGATCCTCACAGAGTTCCTCGGCCCGCCCGCGAAGACCGATCATGCCCCGCCGCCCACCGACGATCCGAGTGCGCGCGTCAAATAGCAACTGCCGGCCCGCATGAATGCTCGGCGGTGTTTTTGCATTCTTATCGCGCTGGTCGCCCACGGACTCGCCACCGCCGATCCGCTGCCGTTTCTCAGCCCGATCTTCGGCGACAACATGGTGCTCCAACGTGGCCAGCCAAACGCGTTTTGGGGCTGGGCCAAGCCCGGTGAAAAAATCCACGTCGTGGTCGCCGAAAAATCAGGCGACGCGATCGCGTGCGCTGACGGCCGGTGGCAGGCGCGCGTCGTTCCACCCGCGAGCGGCGAGTGCGTCGTGACCATCGACGGTCCGCAGCAGGTGAAATTACAGCACGTGCTCGTCGGCGATGTCTGGCTGTGCGGCGGTCAGTCCAACATGCAGTTCGGATTGCCCGGCGCTGACGACGGTGCGAATGAAGTCGCCGCAGCGGACCAACCTAACATCCGGCTCTTCACCGTTGCCTCTCGCTCGGCCTACGCTCCAGCCGACGTGCCGAAGGGTGTTTGGAAGATTTGCTCGCCGAAAACCGTCGCCGAAAGCGGCGGCTTTTCCGCCGTGGCGTATTTTTTCGCGCGCCGCGTGCAGCGGCAAACCGGCGTGCCGATCGGTTTGGTCCAGGACTGCCTCGGCGGGACGCCAGTCGAGTGTTGGATGAGCCCGACCACGTTGCACACGCTGAAGGATTTCGAGCGGCCCATGGTTGAAGTCGAACGGCTGCGCGCCGCCCACGCGCCCGGCTACGGCAGTTACCTGATGCACTGGCTCGACGAGTTCGACCTCGGTGCGCGCGGCCCATCCTGGGCCGATCCCGCGCTCGACGATCACGCGTGGAAAATCGTCCGCTTGCCGGGCGGCTTCGCGGAGTTTGGCCTTGAGGAAGTGCCGGCCGTCGTGTGGTTCCGGCGCGAGCTTACCCTGCCCGATCCGCTGCCGGCCGGCGCCGCCACGCTGCATCTCGGTGTGATCGAGAAGATGGATACCGCCTATGTGAACGGCAGCTGGGTCGGCGCCAGTTCGTGGGTCGAAAATCCGCGCGCCTATCGTCTCGCGGCCGGCATGCTCCAACCCGGCCGCAACGTGATCGCGGTGCGCGTTTTCAAATTAAAATCGAAACTCGGTTTCCTCACCGCACCGGAAAAAATCCGGCTCACCCTCGGCGACGGCACGGAGCTTCCAGTCGCCGGCGAATGGCGAGCGGCGATGAGCGTGGACGCGCGTCCGCCCCATCCGCTCCCACTCGGCTACGAAAATTACCCAACGATGCCCACCGTGCTCTACCAAGGCATGATTGCGCCCGTCGCTCCGCTCGCGATCACGGGGGCGCTGTGGTATCAAGGCGAAGCCAACTCGAACCGCGCTTTTCAGTATCGCTCGCTACTGCCACTGATGATCGCCGACTGGCGGCGCGCCTTTGGGCAGGGTGAATTTCCCTTTCTCATCGTGCAGTTGCCGGCGTTTCAAAGCCGCAAGGATCAGCCCGGCTCGGACGACTGGGCGGAGTTGCGCGAGGCGCAGGCGCTCACAGCGCGCACGGTGGCGAATTGCGGACTGGCGGTCACGATCGACACGGGCGAGGCCGACAACATCCACCCAAAGGCCAAACAGCCCGTCGGAGAACGACTGGCGTTGCTCGCGCTCGCCCAGCACTACGGGAAAAAGATCGTCAGCCACGGGCCGATTTTTCGCGCCCTCGAACGCGAGGGCGGCGCGTTGCGCCTGAGCTTCGATCACACGGAAGGCGGACTCGCCATACAGGGTGAACGACTGGCGGAATTTTCCCTCGCCGGCTCCGATCGCCAGTGGCACTGGGCCGACGCGAAGATCGAAGGCGACACGGTCGTGGTTTCGTCACCGGATGTGGCTGAGCCGGTCGCGGTGCGCTATGCTTGGCAGGCGAACCCGCGGGCCACGCTGTTCAACGCCGTGGGGCTGCCCGCCGCGCCATTTCGCAGCGACGACTGGCCGGGCGTGACCGAAGGGCGTAATCCATGGTGAACGCTTGCACCGATTCCGTTATCTTTGAATCCCATTCCATCCGGTATGACTTCGCCCCGATTCCCTTTCCTGGTTCTTTCGCTCTTGGCCACCGCATCGCTCGTCGCCGGCGCCGACGTGCCGTCGCTGCGCCGGCATGGCACCGCCACGCAACTCATCGTCGACGGCGCGCCTTTTCTCATCCGCGGTGGCGAACTCAGCAAT
Source organism: uncultured Opitutia bacterium (assembly GCA_903840415.1). Classification (GTDB taxonomy): domain Bacteria; phylum Verrucomicrobiota; class Verrucomicrobiia; order Opitutales; family Opitutaceae; genus CAITWF01. The sequence goes on from CAIMFY010000090.1 coordinate 16,006, forward strand.
TCCCACGGCGAACCCGACTACCTCCGCGCCTCCTGGCCGAAGCTGAAGGCGCTTAACCTTAACACCATCGTCACGCCGGTTTACTGGGACGTGATTGAGCCGACCGAGGGAAAATTCGATTTCGCCACCGTGGACGGCTTGCTCGCCGACGCGCGGACGAACGACCTACGGCTCGTGCTCCTCTGGTTTGGCAGCTGGAAAAACAGCGTATCGTGCTATGTGCCCGCCTGGGTGAAGACCGATACCGCACGTTTCCCGCGCGCCCGAAGTTCCACCGGTCAGGCGTTGGAAATCCTCACGCCCTTCGCCGCCACCAATCGCGACACCGATGCCCGCGCCTTTGCCGCGCTGATGCGCCACCTGCGCGACACCGATGCTGTGCACACTGTCATTCTCGTCCAAGTCGAAAACGAAATCGGCATGATCCCCGAGGCGCGCGACCGCCACCCGGCGGCCGACGCCGCCTTCGCTGCGCCCGTGCCGCCAGAACTGATGAAATACTTGGAGGCGCACCGCGAAACGCTCGCGCCCGAGTTGCACGACCGCTGGGTCGCCGCCGCGGCGCACACAAGTGGCACGTGGTCGGAGGTGTTCGGCGACGGCGTCGCAACAAGCGAGATTTTCATGGCGTGGGCGTTCGGCCGCTACGTCGAAGTCGTCGCACAGGCCGGTCGCGCGGAATATCCGCTCCCGCTCTACGTCAACGCCGCGCTCATCCGCCCCGCCTACCAACCCGGCCAGTATCCGAGCGCCGGACCCCTGCCGCACCTCATTGACGTTTGGCGCGCCGCCGCGCCGACGATCGATTTCATCAGCCCGGATATTTATTTCCCGAATTTTATCGAGTGGGCCGACCGCTACACGCGGAGCGGCAACCCACTCTTTATCCCCGAAGCGCTCCGCAGCCCGGACGCAGCGGTGAACAATCTCTACGCCTTCGGCGCGGGCAATGGCATCGGCTTCGCGCCCTTCGGCATCGAAGCGGTCGGCGAGCCCGCCGCGAGTTTGCTCAAGATGAGCAACGATCTCATCCGCCAGCTTACGCCGCTCATCACCGCGCACCAAGGCCGCGGCACGATGACCGCGCTGCTGCCACCTGCGGCGGAGCAACGCCAACCGCACGCCGTCGCGTTCGGCGGCCTCGCGCTCAGCGCCACCTACGAGCGCCTCGAATCGCCAGGTCTCGCTGACGGTGTGATCAACGAAGCGGGCGATCGCTCGACCAGTCGCGCGCTGCTGCCAGCCGGAGCAATCGTCATCCAGCTCGGGCCGGACGAATTTCTCTTCGGTGGCATCGGCGTCACCGTCACGTTTGCCGCGCCGGCACCTGGCACTCCTCAGATCGGCATTCTCAACTGCGAAGAAGGCCGCTACTTCGACGGCCATTGGCAGCACCTCCGCTGGCTCAACGGCGACCAAACGCACCAAGGCCGACACATCCGGCTCGAGCCCGGCCGCTGGGCAATCCAGCGTGTCCGACTCTATCGTTACCAGTAAGCCCAATGTTTCCGGTGAAACGCCGCCTACTTTTCGCCTGTCTTCTTATCGGGTTCACACGACCATGCTGGGCTGCGCTCGGCGAAGAGCCACTAATCCGCTTCGCACCGGCGCCCGGTGCGCTCGCGCTGGTGCGCGACGGCACAGCCTCACTCCTTGTCGCCGACCCACAAGACTGGCCCGGTGTGCTCCGCGCCACCGCGGATTTCCGATCCGATGTCGGGCGCGTCACGGGTGTGCGCCCGACGCTCGCGACGACGCCACCGCTGCGCGCTCCCTTCGCGCTCCCTTCGCGCTCCTCATCGGAACGCTCGCTCACAGTCCGCTCATCGACGATCTCATCCGCTGCGGAAAAATCGACGCGACCGCCATCGCCGGAAAGTGGGAATCCTACCTCATCCAAACGATCGACGCTCCCACACTCGGCCTCGACCGCGCGCTCGTGATCGTCGGCAGCGACAAACGCGGCACGATTTACGGACTATATGATCTATCCGAACAGATCGGCGTGTCGCCTTGGTATTGGTGGGCAGACGTTACGCCAGCGCACCACGATGCGCTCTTTGTCCAGCCCGGCCGCCAAATCCACGGCGAGCCGTCGGTGAAATACCGCGGCATTTTCCTCAACGACGAGGCGCCTGACCTCACCAACTGGATCCGCGCCAAATTCGGCGCCGCATCGGTGAGTGAAAACCCGCCCGTCCCGCCCAATATAGCGAACTACGGCCACGAGTTCTACGCCAAGCTCTTCGAGATGATCCTCCGCCTGCGAGGCAATTACCTCTGGCCCGCGATGTGGAACAACGCCTTCAACGAAGACGATCCCGCCAACGCCCGGCTCGCCGACGACTATGGCATCGTCATGGGCACGTCGCACCAGGAGCCGATGCTCCGCGCGCAAAAAGAATGGGAACGCCGCTACCTCCGCACGCTCGGCACGTGGAACTACACGAAAGATTCCGAGGTGATAGAGAGTTTCTGGCGCGACGGCGTGCGCCGAAACAAAAATTTCGAAAGCATCATCACCCTCGGCCTGGGCGGTGCGAACGACACTCCGAGGGCGCCCGGCGGCCCAGACGCGAACCGTGCGCTCCTCGAAAATATCGTCGTGCAGCAGCGCACGATTCTCGCCGAGGAGATCAATCCCGACGTCACGAAAATCCCGCAACTCTGGTGTTTCTAAAAGGAAGTGCAGGATTTTTATGAAGCCGGGATGCGCGCTCCCGACGACGTCACGCTCGTGTGGGCCGAGGACAACTGGGGCAACGTTCGCGGGTTGCCAACCGCCGCCGAGCGCGCCCGACCCGGCGGCGCCGGCATCTACTATCACTTCGATTATCACGGCAGCCCGCGCAGCTACCAGTGGCTCAACACCAGCCCGCTTCCGAAAATCTGGGATCAAATGTTGCTCGCGAAACAATATGGCGCCGACCGCATCTGGATGGTGAACGTCGGGCACTTCAAAGGCTACGAACTCCCGACGGAATATTTACTGCGGCTCGCGAGGGGACACCAACCGCTGGACCGGCGAAAACACCGGGGAGTTCACCCGCCTCTGGGCCGCGCGCGAATTCGGCCCGACCCACGCCGCCGCCATCGCGAATATCCTCGCCAAATATTCCAAATTCAACGGACGTCGCAAACCCGAGCTGCTCGCGCCCAACACCTACAGCCTAGCCGACTATCGCGAGGCCGAAACCGTCTGCGCCGATTTCGCGGCGCTCGTCGTCGAGGCGGAGAAAATCTCCGCCGCTTTACCCACGGAAAAACGTGACGCATTTTACGAACTCGTGCTCTTCCAGGCGAAGGCGAGTTCGCTCGTGAACCATCTCTACCTTGCCGACGCGCGCAATGCCCTCTTCGCGAAACAAGGCCGCGCGAGCGCCAACGACTGGGCCGCCGCGACTCGCGCCGCGTTTCAGAGTTACCTCGATCTCGTCGCCCATTTTCACACCCAGCTCGCTAGCGGAAAATGGGATCACTTCATGGATAAACCGGTGCTCGGCTACACCACGTGGCGCGATCCGCCGGCGAATAATCTGAATCAGCTCAAGCTCGCCGAAATCGCCGTGCCGGAATCTGCCGCGCTGGGCGTCGCGGTCGAAGGCACCGCTACTGGTGTGACCGGCGAAGCCACCCTCCCGCGCTTCGATGCGTTCAACCGCCAGCGCTCCTGGATCGATGTTTTCAACCAGGGCAAGACTCCGTTCGCCTTCACCGCCGTCGCGAGCGCGCAATGGATTCTCCTAAGTGGAACCAAAGGCTCCGTCGGCGAAGATCGCCGCATCGCTGTCAGCATCCACTGGGATAAAGTCCCTTCCGGCATCGCCACCGACTCAGTCTAGATCGCCGGCGCTGGAAGTGAAGTCAGCGTGAAGGTCGAAACCTTCAGCGCATCCGAAATTACCCCCGACCCACTACGCGACTTTGTCGAAGGCCAGGGTTTCGTCTCCATCGAACCCGAACACTTCTCTAAGAACACATCCGCCGGCCCGAACCGCTGGACGAAAATCGACGACTACGGCCGCGCGCTCTCTGGACTGCGCGCCGACGGTCCCGCCGATGTAGTCGCCACGCCGGGTCAGGATTCGCCCGTGCTCGAATACCAAATGTATCTTTTCACGACGTGCGAAGGGAGTGTCACCGCACCGACCCTGAACTTTATCCGGATCGCGCTGTGCGTTACGCCGTGTCGTTCGACGACGAAACGCCGCAAACAGTCACGCTCGTGCCGCGCGGCTACAAATCGCAGAACGGCAATCGTGTTTGGGAAAAATCCGATGGCGACAGCGCCCACTCCGCCACGTCGAAGCACACCCTCGCCAAAGCCGGCTACCACACCCTGAAACTCTGGATGATCGATCCCGGCGTCGTGTTGCAAAAACTGGTCGTCGATCTCTGCGGCGTGAAGCCGAGCTACCTCGGCCCGCCGGAAAGTTTCCACGTCGCCGCGCCGCGCTAAGATTCGGCCTCGCCATCCACGCGTTTCTTCGGTTCGCTTTGGTCAACCGTTGACCATGAATCTGCGCCATCTCGCCAAGCTTGCGGAATTGTCGCCTTCAGCGGTTTCGCTCGCTTTGCGCGATAGCCCGAAGATCTCCGCCGCGACGAAAAAGCGCGTGCGCAAGCTCGCCGAAAAGATCGGTTACCGCGCCGACGCCACAGTCGTCGCAATGATGAGTCACCTGCGCAAGCCGCGCGCGGTGCGGCAGTCGGCGTGTTTCGGCGTGATTTCGTTCTACGAACATCCGCGCCCGTGGGAAAATTCCCGGCACCAGTTGCGCATGTTTCAAGGCATGACTCAGCGCGCCGACGAGCTCGGCTACCGCCTTGAACCGATTTGGCTGCGCGAGCCCGGCATGACCTACCGGCGCGTGCATGACATCCTCGCGGCGCGCGGCATCGAAGGGCTGTTGTGTTTCGGCAGCCCGGACTTCGCGCAGGAGTTTCCGGCGGAACTCGGCAACTGTGCGGTCGTCACCGTCGGCCTCAGTATCCGCACGCCTCAGCACCGCGTCACTAGCCATTTCTACAATGACACGGCGAACGTGCTGAACCGCGTCCACCGACTCGGCTTCCGCCGGCCGGGCCTGATTCTCGGCACCTACGAGGATACGCGCAGCGCGCTCACGCATTCGGCAGCGTATCTCGGCTGGTGCGAAAATCGCCTCGGACTGCGAGGCGCGCTACCGGTCTTGCGGCTGCCCGCCGTCGAAAAAAAACCGGTGCTCGAATGGCTCACCGCCCACTCGCCCGACGTGATCCTTTTCGTGAATCTGCCCGACACGATTCCGCAGTTCCGCACGGTGCTCGCTGCGCAGCGCCGCCGCGTGCCGCGCGAACTCGGCGTGGCCGTCCTCAGTCACCTCGTGCAAGGCACCGGGTTTTCCGGACTCCAGCAAAATCAGCGGCTGATGGGCGCGTGGGCCGTGGAACTGCTCGCGGCGCGCATCGCCAATCACGATCTCGGGATTCCGACCAATCCGCGCGTTGAAATGGTCGAGAGCGAATGGATCGATGGCGGCTCGCTGCCGACCCTTGGGCGCAGTCAACAGTTGAGTTGAGTAGCGGTCGCGAATCGGGCTCTGATCATTAGGTTTTTGGCTCCCAAAAATTAGGTTTCGCACCCGAAACCGTTCCTTTCATCACTGCTGGCCTCGCTCTCCCTTGATCTTTATCATGAAAAAACTCCTCCTCCCCTGCCTGCTCCTTGCCACTATGCTCCGCCTCGCCGCAGCCGAACCCCGCGTGCTGGTTTACACCCGGAATTTCACGCCCGACGGCAAGGGCTACGTCCACGATAACATCGCGGCCAGCGTCGCCATGCTGAAAAAGCTTGGCCAGGAAAATAGCTTCGCCGTCGAGGTGTCCGACCAGCCCGCGGTCTTCACCGATGCGAATCTGAAAAATTATGCAGCGCTGATTTTCTCAAACTCAAACAACGAGGCGTTTGAAAACGATGCGCAGCGCGCGGTCTTCGAGCGATACATCCGGGGCGGCGGCGGGTTTGTCGGCATTCACTCCGCGTCGGGCTCCGAGCGCGCCTGGCCGTTTTACTGGGCGACGCTCGGCGGTAAATTCAAACGCCATCCCGTTCTCCAGTCGTTCACGATCCAAGTGCTCGATCCGAAGCACCCCTCCGCGGCGCACCTTGGCGCGACGTGGCAATGGGAAGACGAGTTCTATTACCACGACAGCCTCAATCCGCGGATGCACGTGATCCTCGCCGGCACGCTCACCGGGCTCAACGACCCGAAGCTCGCCGAATATCCTGGGACGACCTTTGGCGACGTGTTTCCGCTCGCGTGGTGCTTCGAGGAAAACGGCGGCCGCCGCTTCTACACCGCCCTCGGCCACAAGATCGCATACTACTCCGACGCGAAATACCAACAGCACGTGCTCGGCGGGATTCTCTGGGTGCTGCGAGTGAAGAACTAAGTCGGCCGTCAACATCGCCATTCGTTCTATCCGCCCCATGAAACTCGGTCTTGGTCTTTACCGCCACATGCTGACGCGCGAGAATTTCGCGTTCGCGCGCCAGGCCGGCGCGACGCATGTCGTCGCGCATCTCGTCGATTATTTCCGCGGCGGCGGTCACATCGGGCCTGACGATCAGCCGACGGGCACCGACTGGGGCTGGGGCCTCGCCGGCGATCCCGACAAACTCTGGACGCTCGAAGAACTCGTCGCGCTGCGCCGCGAAGTGGAAGCCTCCGATTTGAAACTAGAGGCCATTGAGAACTTCGATCCGGCGCACTGGGGCGACATCTTGCTCGATGGCCCACAACGCCCGCGGCAAATCGAAAACGTAAAGACGATTCTCCGCCGGCTCGGCGAAGCGGGTATTCCGATCATGGGCTACAATTTTTCCATCGCGGGCGTCGCCGGCCGCACGAAGGGAAACTACGCCCGCGGCGGCGCGCCGGCGGTCGGCATGGAAGGTCCCTACGATTTGCCGATGCCGAATGGTCTCGTGTGGAACATGATCGTCGATCCCACGGCGCCGACGCGCGCCACCGGCACGATTCCGGTCGCGACCCATGAGCAACTTTGGTCGCGGCTCCAGCGTTTTCTCGATGAAGTGTTGCCCGTCGCCGAAAAGGCCGGCGTGCGCCTCGCGCTGCACCCCGACGATCCGCCGATGCCGACGATTCGCGGGCAGCCGCGGCTCGTTTACCAGCCGTCAATGTATCAGCGCGTGCTCGATCTCAACACGAGCCCGGCGAACACGCTCGAGTTTTGCGTCGGCTCGCTCGCCGAGATGACCGAGGGCAACATCTACGAAACGGTCGAAACCTACAGCCGGCAAAACCGGCTCGGCTACGTCCACCTCCGCAACATCCGCGACAAAGTGCCGCACTACAAGGAGACGTTCATCGACGACGGTGAGGTCGATGTGCTCCGCGTGCTCGCCATCCTGCACCGCAATAAATTCGACGGCGTGATCATTCCCGATCACGCGCCGCAGATGAGTTGTGCGGCGCCGTGGCACGCGGGGATGGCGTTCGCCATGGGCTTTATCCGTGCCGGGCTCAATGCCCTCGAAGCTCCGCGATGAGCGTGCGTCTCCATCTCAACGGCCAAGTCTGCGATGCCGCAGAGGGCATCTCGCTTTTTTCCTTTGCGGAAAAACTCGGCGTGCCGGTGCCGACCTCGTGTAATAAGCAGGGAAAGTGCAAGGAGTGCGTCGTCGAGGTGACGGAGGGCATGGAGCATCTGTCGAAGCCCGGCCCCGAGGAACGCCACCTGAAGGGCGCATTTCGGCTCTCGTGCTGCACGCGCATCGCACAGGAAAGCGGCGACGTCCGCTGTCACACGATGCGCCGCGGCGCGATGCGGATCGAGAAACACGCGTTCGAACTGCCCATCCACGGCCCGAAGTGGAAACTCGAGCCCGCCGTCACCCGCGACGGCGTTCGCATCCTGCTCGACGGCGTGGAAATCGACCGCGGCGCCGGCCCGCTCCATGGACTCGCAATCGATCTTGGGACGACGACGATCGTCATTCGTCTCCTGAATCTCGAGACCGGCGAGGTCGTCGCTGACTCGTCATTCGAAAATCCACAGCGCTTTGGCGGCTCCGATGTGATGGCGCGCATCCAATACGACACCGAGGATCGCACCAAAACACTTCAGCGCACGCTCGTCGGCTATGTGAGCCGCGCGATCACGGAGTTCCCCGTCGATCCGCGCTCGATTTATGAAGTCGTCATCGCCGGCAACTCGACGATGCGCGACATGTTTTTCAAACTCTCCGTCTACTCGATTGGCCAGAGCCCGTATCAATCGCTCACCGAAATCGAACTAGCCGAGGGCAAACGCGCGACGACCAGTCTCGCTGACACCGCGCGCCACCTCGGGCTGCCGATTCATCCGAAGGCGCGGGTTTACGGCCTGCCGATCGTCAGCGGACACGTCGGTGCCGATGCGGCGGCATGCATGCTGGCCGTCGATCTCGCGAACGAGGAGCGTGTCGTCGCCGTCATGGATATCGGGACGAACACGGAACTCATCGTTGGCAACAAGCACCAGATCCTCGCCGCCTCGTGTCCCGCCGGGCCGGCGTTTGAGGGCGGACAAATTACGTTCGGCATGCCCGGCCTCCCGGGCGCGATCGAAAAAATCGCGATTGCCGACGACGGCCTAGTGTGGGCGACGGTGATTGGCGACGTGGCGCCGGAGGGCATCTGTGGATCGGGGCTGGTCGATTTACTGAGCGAACTCGTGCGCACGGAGCGGATGAATTCGCTCGGGCGCTTCGAGGGCGGCACCCACGATCTCGTCGTCGCAACCGGCGGCGACCAACCGATCACGTTCAGCGAAGGCGACGTCAATGCGCTCGCGCAGGCCAAGGGCGCAAACGTCGCCGGCCTGCAAATCGTATTCGCCGAGTATGGTATCCGCTACGCGGACCTCGACGTCTTCTACCTTGCTGGCGGCTTCGGACGGCACCTCAATCTTGAATCGTCGAAGCGCATCGGGCTCATCCCGAACATCGACGCAGCGAAGATCATTCAGATTGGCAACGCGTCGGTCGAAGGCGCATGCATCGCACTCCTGTCACGAACCAAGCGCGCCGAGCTGGAACAACTCGTCCGGCGTGTGACACACTGCCGGCTCGAAACGCATCCGGGATTTTTCGATTTCTTCGTTAACGGCTGCCAGTTCGCCCCGGTCGAGAACACCGCGGAGGTGGCGCCATGATCGAGTTGCTCGACACCCAGCCGGATCGCGAGGTGCAGGACGCCGAGTATCACCGACTGCTCGGCTATCCGCGCGGCCACGCGCTGAGCGGGCGTGCGGCCGAACTCGCCGCGTGGGCGCGGTGCTGGTTTGCCGAGCACGGCCGGCCGTGGGTCTATCTGCGCGAAGTCGAGTTGCACTCCGCCACGGACGCGCTGCGCATCGACGGCGCGGACTTTGGCTCCGCGCAACTGCGCGAGCATCTGGCGCGCGCCGGAGCCAAGCGCGCGATGCTCGTCGCGGCCAGCGCCGGGCCCGAGTGCGAGGCGCATGCTCGCGAACTCTGGGAAGCCGCCAAGCCCGACGAATATTTCTTCCTCGAGATTTTCGGCTCAGCCGTGGTCGAGCGCATCGTCGCGATAACGAGCGGCCGCATCTGCGATCTTGCAGAGCGCGACGGACTCATGGCGGTGCCGCACTACAGCCCCGGTTATGCGGGCTGGGATGTCGCCGATCAGAACAAGCTTTTCGAACTCATCGCGCGTGGCGCGAAGTCGCCGTTTCCGAAAAACCTCGAAGTGCTGTCGAGCGGCATGTTGCGACCGAAGAAATCACTGCTCGGAGTATTCGGTCTTGCGCCGAGAACCGCAGCTGGGCGCTTAGCGTTGCGCGCGACACCGTGCGAAAACTGCTCGTTCGCGCCGTGCCGCTACCGCCGCGCGCCTTATCGTCACGCTTTGGCCGCAGGCCCGGCAAATGGTCGTGCGGTGTCCCACACCGGAAATTATTCCGTCAACCGCCGCGCGCTCGTCAAGTGGGCGACAGAGCGTGTGCGCCTCGAACCGCGCGACGACGGCTCGCTTGCGGCGAGTTTTCGATTCGACGGCACGACCTGCTCCAACCTGGGCCGGCCGCTCGCCTTTGACTACACGATCACGCTAGGCCCGTCGCGCGATGGCCATATTATCCTTGAGGCCGACTGCCGGCCCGCACCCGACGATGACGGCCACAAGGCGATGTGCGCCTACGTCAGCGATGCCCCCGCGCTCATGCAGGCCATCGCAACCGAGAGACCGCTGCTCGGCCGGCCGCTCGCCGAAGTGTTGACGTGGACGCGAGCCGCTGCCCCGGCGGGCTGCCATTGCGATGCCACGAGCCGCGCTCACAAATGGGGCCTCGCGCTCGAAGCGATCCATTTTGCCGTCGCGCAGCACGCCACACGCACGCTATCCCCCGAACTTAGCTCGACCTCATCATGATCAAACTCTGCAATCGCAACCTCGCCGCCCCGGAAAAACTTCCGCCGAAGTTCCAGGACAAGTCCGGCATCGGCGTGCATTACGTGGACGCGTTCATCGCGCCGATGAACGCCGCGCTCCCCGACACCACGCGCGTTTCCTGCAAGCGCAAGGGCCTGCGCGTCACGTTGCGGGTCGGCACTAAAAAAGGTGAAGGCCTGATGCGCCGCCTCACCGTCAGCCGCGATCCGGTCGTCATGCTGGAGGCGTGCCTGCAAGAGGCCGCGACGGCCGCCGGCGTGCAACTCCAGGTCACCGATACCGAAATCCTGATCACTCCTTAAATATTTTCCGCTGCCACCCCCCGCCGTCCCTCACCTCTCAACTCCACCTCACCATGACACCCGCTCAATGGAATACGTTTAAGAAAGCCGCCCGTGGCGAGAAACTCGACAAGGTGCCGATGGCGCTGATCATCGATAGCCCTTGGATTCCCGGCTACGTCGGCGTCAAGCACCTGGACTTTTTCCTGAATCCGCAGGTGTGGTTCGAGTCGCACCGTAAGATCCACCAGGAATTTCCCGACATCATCTTCGTCCCTGGCTGGTGGCTCGAATACGGCATGGCTGCGGAGCCATCCGTCCTCGGCTCCAAGATCAAGTTCTGGCAGGACAACACCCCCAGCGAATACCACACGCTCCACCACATCGAGGACATCGACCTCTTCCCCGAGTATGAGGTCGAGGCCGACGCGTTTATGGCGCTGACGCTCCACCGCCTCCGCATGCAGCGTCAGCAAGTTCTGGACACCGGCGAAATCTTCACGATGGCCACCGCGCGCGGCCCCATGTGCACGGCCGGCTTCGTGCGCAACACCAGCGACTTCATGATCGACATCGTGGAAAAGCCCGAGTGGGCCCACAAGCTCCTCGACCTCTGCACACGCATGATCATCGACTGGCTCAAGGCGCAGGTGAAGGTCATGGGCCCGACCGTCGAGGGCATTTTTCTCCTCGACGACATCGTCGGCTTCGTGAACGAGGATCACTACAAGGAATTCTGCCACCCTTACCTGAAGCGCATCTGCGACGCATTCCCCAAGGACTGGGTGAAGCTCTATCACAACGACGCCTCGATCGAAGCGTGTCTCGAATATCTCCCCGACGCCGGCTTCAACATGCTCAACTGGGGCAAGCAGACCGACTACGCTGACGTGAAGGCCCGCATCGGCAATCGGATGTGCCTCATGGGAAATGTGAATCCCCTCGAAGTCGGAGTGCGCGGCACGCCCGAGGAAGTCCGCGAAGCCACGCTCGATGTCCTCGAGAAAAGCGGTGGCGAAAACATCGTCCTCTCCGTTGGCGGTGGCACCAGCCCCGGCATGCCGCGGCAAAACATCATCGCGATGCAGGCCGCACTCGCCGAGTTCAACCAGGCGCACTTCGGCAAGAGCTGAAATCGCTCCATCGTGGCCCACGCGCAGCAAAAAAATTCTCCCATGCCCGACTACGCCTTAATGAACCAGTGCATCTACGACGGCAAAGCCAAGGAGGTCGAACAGATGACCCAGGCCGCGCTCGCCGAAGGCCGCAGTGTGAAGGAAGTCCTGGAGGATGGCCTCATCGCCGGCATGAGCGTCGTCGGCGAGGATTTTAAGCACAACATCCTCTACGTCCCCGAGGTGCTCATCGCCGCACGCGCGATGAAAGCCGGGATGAACGTCCTCAAGCCCCTGCTGACCGCCGGCGGTCCGTCGTCGCAAACCGGCCGCCTCCTGATGGGCACCGTGCGCGGCGACCTGCATGACATCGGAAAGAATCTCGTGTGCATGATGGCCGAGGGCGCGGGTTTCGTCGTGAAGGACATCGGCGTCGATCAGAGCGTGGAAAAATTCGCCGCCGCGGCGGAGGAATTCAAACCCGATATCGTCGGCATGAGCGCCCTCCTCACGACGACGATGACCTACATGAAAACCGTCGTCGACGGCTTCAACGTCCCCGGCCGCGACCACATCAGGCTGGCCATCGGCGGCGCACCGATCAGCCAGATGTTCGCCGATGAAATCGGCGCCGACGGCTACGGCGCGGACGCGTCGAGCGCGGTGGATTTGTTTCTCTACCTCGTCGGCAAAGGCGATGCGCCTGTGGCGGCCGCGAAGAAAGGTGTCGTCCTCAAAACGGTCGCCGCACCCGTGGTGCGCCCACCAGACGCCAAATCCACCTACCAAATTCTCTACTGGCAGGATCTGCCCTCGGAGATCAAGGCGTGGGACGACTTCGAGGAAATAAAAGTCAGTCTCCCCGCGCTCTTCGCCGACCGCATCGACGTGCAGGCGCAACGCCTCGGCTTCACCAAGGGCGACGACTACATCGCGCAACTCCGCTGGGGCGACGAGATCCAACGCTCAGGCGCGCCGGCCGACGTCGCGGCCGCGGTCAAGGCGGAGCTTGAGGCCGCGTCGCCCTAGCCGTTCCCACATTCAATTTCATGCAGACGCTGCGCGAGAAGCTGGAGCAGTCGTCGCGATTCCTCATCGGAACCGAACTCGTTTCCCTGCGTGGTGGCATGGCCGAGCGCAGCGCGGTGAAGGCGCGTGATTTCGCAATCCGTCTCATCGAGGCGCTCGCCGTGTCAGATCTCTAAAATGTTCTCCGTGCAAGCCGTCGTCCTCGAATCCATTCGCACCCTCCGCGTCCGCGACATCGAGATCGCGGAAAAACTCGGCGCGCATGATGTGCGCGTCCGCATCCACACCGTCGGCGTGTGCGGGAGCGACGTGCATTATTACCAACACGGCGCGATCGGACCTTTTGTCGAGCGCGAGCCGATGGTGCTCGGCCATGAAGCAGCGGGCGTCGTTGAGGCGGTTGGGTCGGCGGTGACGTCACTCCGCGTCGACGATCGGGTTTGCATGGAGCCGGGCGTGCCGGATCCGAACAGCCGCGCCACGCGGCTCGGCCTCTACAACCTCGACCCTGCGATGCGCTTTTGGGCGACGCCGCCCGTGCATGGCTGCCTGCGTCCGACTGTGGTGCATCCGGCAGCATTCACGTTCCGCTTGCCAGACAACGTCAGCTTCAGCGAGGGCGCGATTACACCGGTGAATATCCGCGACGAAAATCTCACGGAGTTGGTGCGTCGCGCGACCGGCGGCTGGGGCGCGGATGTGGTGTTCGACGCCGTCGGTCTCCTGTCATCGTTCACCCAGGCCATCGAAGTGCTTTGCCCCGGCGGTTGCGTCGTGCTGATCGGCGTGCCCGGCGCGCCGGTGGCGTTTGACGTCGTCGCGGCCCAAGTGAAGGAAGCACGCATCGAGACAATCTCCGCTACGCCCATGTCTATCCGCGCGCGCTCGCCTTGCTCGGCAGCCGCAAGCTCGACGTGCGCCCACTGATCACCGACCGCTATACGTTCGCGGATTCCGTCGCCGCGTTCGACTACGCCTGCCACATGAAGCCGACGAGTGTGAAAATCCAAATCGAGTTAACCTGATCCTCTCCGCCTCCCCTTCCGTCATTTCTCTCCACCATGAAAAAACTCCTCCATGAAATTGTCCTCGAACGCCGCCTCGTCGGCGACGGCGCGATGGGCACCCAGTTGATGCTCGCCGGCCTCGAATCCGGCTCGTGCGGCGAAGCGTGGAACCTCAAGCACCCCGAACGCGTGCTCGCGATCCAGCGGCGCTATGCCGAAGCCGGCGCCGATTGCATCATCACCAACACCTTTGGCGCCAGCCGCATCATGCTCCGCCGCCACGGCCACGAAAAGGATCTCGCCGAGATCAACCGCGCCGGCGCCCGTGTCACTCGCGAGGCGCTCGGCGGAAAACCCGGTTTCGTGCTCGGCGATGTCGGCCCGCTCGGCGCACTGCTTGAGCCTTACGGCGATCTTTCCGAGACCGATGCGCGCTCGGCGCTCGAGGAGCAATGCGCTGCGCTCGTCGCCGGCGGCGTCGATGCGATCATTATCGAGACGCAGACTGGACTCGAGGAACTCGGCCTCGCGATCGACGCCGCGAAAGCCGCCGGCGCGCCGACCGTCATCGCCTCGCTCGCCTACGATCTCTCGCTCGACGGAACGTTTTACGTCACGATGATGGGCGTGAAGCCCGAGCAGGCCGCCGAGTTCATCGCCGATCGCGGCGCGAACATCGTCGCGCTGAATTGCGGCACCGGCATGGACATGATCGGCGCGGCGAAAGTCGCGCGCCTTTATCGCGAGACGTGTTCGCTGCCGATCATGGTGCAGCCGAATGCCGGTCTGCCCGTCCTCGAAAATCTCAAGGCCGTTTACAAACAACTCCCCGCCGACATGGCCGCCGGCGTGCCCGCAGCCCTCGCAGCCGGCGCCAATATCATCGGCTCGTGCTGCGGCAGCACACCCGACCACACCCGCGCAATCCGCGCTCAAGTCGATCAGTTCAACCGCTCACAGTCATGAAACATCCCAGTTTTCCCGAAGTTTTTTCGCTCCGCGGCGAGCACGTGCTCATCACCGGTGGCGGCACAGGCATCGGTCTCGCCGTGGCGCAGGCGATGCACGCCGCCGGTGCCCGCGTCGTGCTCATCGGCCGACGTGAAGCCGAACTCGCCGAAGCCGTGCGCGGCCTCGGCGACCGCGCCTCCTACCTCGTCCACGACATCACGCACTTCGACGCCGCCCCCGCGCTCATCGCCCGCATCACACGCGAACACGGTCCGATCACCTGCCTCGTGAACAACGCGGGCAAGCATTTAAAAAAACCCGCGATTGAAACCACGCCAGCAGAACTGCAAGACGTGATGGGTACGCATATCTTCGGCGCACACGCGCTCTCGCAGGCAGTGATTCCGGGAATGATCGAGCGCCGCCACGGCAGCGTGATCTACATGGCGTCGATGGCGTCGCTCTTCGGCATTCCGCTCGTCGTTGCCTACGCCGCCGCGAAGTCCGCGATGATCGGAATGATTCGCACGATGGCGACGGAGCTCTCGCCGCACAACGTCCGCGTCAACGCCATCGCCCCCGGCTGGATCGACACCGCCATGTCGCGCAAGGCGTTCGCCGGTGATCCGAACCGCAAGAGCAAAATCATCAGCCGCACCCCGCTGGCGCGCCTCGGCGACCCGGAGGACGTCGGCTGGGCGGCGGTTTATCTCACGTCGCCCGCCGCAAAATTCATCACTGGCGCCGTCATGCCGGTCGATGGCGGCGTGAGCATGGGTTTCTGAAAATTTACGTCTCCCATGAAAACACCCCAATGGTTCCGCCCGCTGCTGGGCTGCGCGGCGCTTTCCCTCGCGCACGGCCAAACTTCCGCGCCCGTCGCGCCGGCAGCCGCGGCACCAGCGCCGACTGCTGCGGCGCGGACAAATCCGTTCAACACTCCCGAAGCCGTCGCCGCACGCCAGCGCAACGCCGAACTCGCCGCCGCCGATCGCAAGCTGATGATGGATCGGTTGCAAGTCGCCGAACCGGCTTCGCTCCCGGCAAAGGAAGATGATCCGCACCGGCCGGCTGGCACCACCCGCGCACCCAACAGCGCCAACAACTGGACCGACGGCGTGCCCGGCCACACGATTGCCCGCTCCGCGTGGGGCCACTGGAACAACTACGATCTCGCGAAGGCCGACCTCGGCACGCTGCCCGATCCGCTCGTGTTGAAAAATGGCGAGCGTGTGACGAATGCCGACACGTGGTGGAAGCAGCGCCGCCCCGAAATCATCCGCGATTTCGAAACCGAAATCTACGGCAAGATTCCCGCCCACACCCCGCAAGTCACGTGGGAAATCGCCGAGACCGACGTCGCGGCAGTCGATGGCACCGCCAAACTCA
Organism: uncultured Opitutia bacterium; assembly: GCA_903840415.1. GTDB lineage: Bacteria > Verrucomicrobiota > Verrucomicrobiia > Opitutales > Opitutaceae > CAITWF01. The sequence goes on from CAIMFY010000090.1 coordinate 32,238, forward strand.
AGCGCCTCGTCGGCCACATCGACAATTCCCGTTATCCCGCTGCGACGCCGCAACTCGAGGTCACGCTCTACACGCCAGCGCACGCCACCGGGCCCGTGCCCGTGATGGTTGTCATCGGCGGTTTTGGATTTGGTCTGCCACCGGGTGGTCGCGCGCCCATGGGACCGACGACGCTTCAACAGTTGCTCGCGAAAGGCTGGGGCTGCGCGACGTTCAATCCCGGTTCCGTGCAGGCCGACACCGGCGGCGGACTCAACGCCGGCATCATCGGCCTCATGAATCTCGGCCAGCCGCGCCAACCCGACGACTGGGGTTCGCTCGCCGCGATTTCGTGGGGCCTCAGCCGGACGATCGATTATTTTGAAACCGACAAGGACGTCGACGCGAAGCGGCTCGGCGTCGAGGGCCACTCGCGCTGGGGCAAAGCCACCGTCGTCGCGATGGCGTTCGAGCCGCGCTGGGCGATTGGCTATTCGAGTTGCTCTGGCGAAGGCGGCACGAAACTGCACCGCCACGATGTCGGCGAGTCCGTCGACAATGTCTGCGCTCCGAGCGAATACCACTGGATGGCGGGCAACTTTCTGAAATACGCCGGCCGCTGGGACGCGCTCCCAATCGATCAGCACGAGCTCATCGCACTCGTCGCGCCGCGCCCGATTTTCGTGACCGGCGGCACCACGGATTTGTGGGCCGATCCGGTTGGCGAGTTCAAGTCGTGCGTGGGCGCCGGGCCCGTTTACCGACTGGTCGGCAAAATGGATGTGGGCCAAACCGCCATGCCCGCGCCCGACGCCGAACTCATCGCCGGCGACATCGGCTTCCGTTTTCACGCCGGTGGCCACACCGATTCGCTCGACTGGCCGGTGTTTATCAAATTTGCCGACAAATATTTCAGCGATCCCGCAAGGTGAGCGCCCAATTCCGCCAAAATGAAAAACGGCCTCCGGCAAATTTGCCGGAGGCCGTTGAGTCAAACTGAAATCGGTCGGGCGATTACTTGAAGCTGTAATCCACGCGTGTCGTGAACGAGCGGTCGCGCGGATCGGCGATGCGCGGTTCCCAGTCGCTGCCGGCACCGGTGTTGGTGTCGTAAACGGCCGAGAAGGGCGGCTTCGTATTGAGCAGGTTCTTGATGCCGGCGGTGATGGTAATGTTCTTGATGCCGCGGTAGGTCACGCTGAGACCGTAAATGTTGTAGGCCGAGACCGTGCGGTGCCAGTCCGGGGGAACCACCGTGCCATTGGCCACGCCCGGCAGTATCGCATCGACGTAACTGTCGCGGTAGACCTGATTGACCATCGTCATCCAGTTACCCTTGCGGTAACTGAGGTAGGCGGTGTGTTTCCAACGGAGGCCGATGTCGCTCGAACGGGTGAAGAGATCGATTTCGCTGTTACTGAACGGTGCGGTCGCGAGGAGTTTCGACTTTTTCACGAGCAGATACGAAAGATCGAAGCCGGCAGTGAGCTTGCCTTCGGCGATGTCGGTGTCGGCTTTCATCCCGTATTCGATGCCCTTGGTGACGGTTGCACCGGCGTTAATCCAGCGGGTGTCCACCTCGGTGAGTGCGCCGGTGGAGTCGCGGATGAAGCGGTCTTTGAAGAGATTGTAGTTCGCGGCCAGCGTCGTGAGACCGAAGCTCTGGATAGTGCCATCGCGTTGAATGGACCACCAATCGACGTTGGCGCTCAGGTGGGCGGATGGCGCGAAGACGAACCCCACGGAATACATTCTAGCCGTCTCGGGCAGAAGGGAGGGCTTGCCACCCGTATCGATGACGGGGTGGACGGCCGGGTGAGTGGCATCAACGAGGGTGTAGGTCCCGAGCGCCGGGTCGGAGAAATCGTTGCCGACGTAGGTGCTTTGGGTGAGCGGATTGAACTGTTGCGTGAATGTCGGCACCCGGAAGCCAGTGCTGTAGGAACTGCGGAACAGAATCTTGTCGGTCGGTGCGTAACGCAGGGTGAACTTCGGGTTGGTGGTGGTGCCGAAGCCAGTGTAACGATCGGTGCGGGCCGCAGCGTTTAAGTCGAGGTGCTTCACGATGGGAATCTGCAACTCGGCGAAGATCGCATCGATGTCGCGGGAGAGCGGCTTGGTCGCGTTGACGTTGTCGTAGGGCGCGTTGAAGATGATTTGATTGGGATCACTGAGATTCGTGCGCGAGTCGCCGGTGAACCCGTAGGTCTCCTTGCGATGATCGACTCCGATGGCCCCTTGCATCATGCCGGCGGGCAGTTTGAACAGCGGGCCGGTGGCAGTGGCATCGGCCTCGTCAGTCGTGTAGCTGCCGCCGTAGAGCTTGGCGCCATCCGCCCGCACTTTGTCGAGCGCCGCGAGTGCATCGGGCGTTTGCGTGTAGGAGAACGGATCGAGCACGCCAGTGTTAATCAGATTGGCGAAGGCCACGGAGTAGAAGAAGCCGTGGTTCAGGATCGAGAAGCTCTTGCTGTTGGCGCGAGAGACACTCGTCCGATACTCCCAGCCGGACAGGAAAGGAATGGGGCCTTCCAAGCCGACCATCCCGCGCCACGTGTCGGTCTGGGTGTGGATTTCGCGGTTGCCAGCCGGCATCGCGCGCCAGCGGAAAGCGAGCGGCAACCCGCGGTTTGCCGCGATGCTGGGGAAGTAGCCGGCGAGAATATTGAAAACTCGGGTGTAATCCGAACCCGTGCTCGGATAGGCGAGGTTAAAGAACGGGTTTGGCACCACGGTGACACCATCTGGTGCCGTGGTCGTGGTCGTGGCTGAACTCGAAATCTGATTCGGCGAGAAGCTCTTCGTCGAAGCCGATCGCCCGAGCACGAGTTCACCGGTGACCTTATTCTCGCCGATCTTGTAGACTCCGCGGGTGATGGAGTTAGTGTTGCGCACGGGCTGTTGCAGCACGGCAGCGCGCGCCGTATCCCACGCCGCGGCGTATTTGGCGGTCGGCGCGGCCCACAGGAGATAATTGTAGGGCTGCATGTCCGTGCCGGCGTAGCCGCCGCCGCCAGGCAGACTGAGGATGTTAATACCGCCGCTCATCGCCAGCGTTCCGGCAGGATCGATCGGACCCGCGGCGCGGCCGGTGGTGTTGACGTTGTCACGGCTGATGCCGCTAAAGAGCGAGCTAATGGGAAACACCGTCGCGATCGGCGTGCCGCGCGTGTCGGGCGACAAGCCTTTGTTGGGAAAGTAGGTGCCGTTCCACGAGCGTTGATCGCCGGCCAACCGCTTGCTGTCGGACAGCGACAGCGTGGACATGATATTGAAGTGATCCCGGTTAAGATCACCAAACCCAACGACGGCCGAATAGCGGAAGATGTTGCCGCCGCCCTCTTGCGTGATGTCGCTGGCGGCGCTGACAGACGCGCCCTGATAGTTGGTCTTCGTGATAAAGTTGACGACGCCGCCGACGGCGTCGGTGCCGTAGGTCGCAGAGGCGCCGTCCTTGAGGACTTCCACGCGCTCGATTGCGGCAAAGGGGATCTGGTTAAGGTCGACGATGCCGCCGTTCAGACCATGCGCGGAGACGCGGCGGCCGTTGAGCAGAATTAGCGTGGCGGTGGAACCCTGCATGCGGAGATTGGCCGAGGTCGCACCGTTGTTGCCGCGCTGTTGACCAGCCACCACATCGGCGTTGCTGGCAAGGTTGTCCATGCCATTGCCGTTAATGTTCAGCGACATAATCATCTGTTCGGCACTGGCAATGCCTACCTGCTCCATTTCCTCCGGAGTGATGACTTGCAGCGGCAAAGCGCCTTCGCCCTCGATGCGTTTAATCAGCGAGCCGGTCACGACAAATTTCTCCAGCTTCGTGGTGTCAGCCGGTTTTGGATCGGTCGGCGCAGGAACTTGTTGCGCCACTACGACGGGAATAGCGCTCAGAGCGGCAATAAACGAGAACCATGTGGCAGGTTTCCACAGATATCGATTTTTCATAGGTGTGTCAGGTCAGTCTGGTTATGGATCAAGGGAAAGGTGTTGAAGCACCGGGCATTTAGCCGTCGGGAATTATTTCACCGGCGTAAATAAGCAAGGAGAATACCACGAAGAACTCCACCTACCGGGAAACGGAGATATCTGCTTTAGCCTAAAAACGGCGATTGAAACCGACCCCGGCGATCGCGCTCGCCGAGTTTCGCAAAGTTTTTTGTGCAGGAGGCCGACCGAAGCCGGCGGAATCAGGCCGGAGCCGGCAGCGCCGGTGGCGCCGGCCCCTTGATC